>NZ_CP047950.1:1966405-2294140 GCF_014280075.1 Synechococcus sp. A15-62 | reverse complement strand
ACCCAGCCCTCACAACATTTCTCGACGAGCCAGGGCTGAGGAGAATTTTTCACAGAATGGGGAGTGAATTCTCGTTTTCCACTTCTTCACAGCGGGTGGAGAACTCGCGTGACGAGTGGGTGGATTGTTTTCGGCTGTTTTCCACACCGTGTTGGGATGGTTTTAAGGCGTCTTCCGCAGCCGCTTTGTCGGTTGGTTTGGTTTTTTGGCCACAAAAAAGCCCCCTGATGGGGGCTGAATCGCGTTGATGGAGGGCGGTGTCAGAAGCCCATGACACTGGCGACGGTGCCCAGATCGGGATTGAGATCGGTGTGGAAGGCGGCGTCGTTGTTGCTGATGGCGCAGTCGGGATCCTTGAGGCCGTTGCCGGTCAGAACGCAGACCACTGTTGCGCCGGCTGGTACTTCATCTTTTCGCTTAAGCAGGCCTGCCACAGAGGCAGCGCTGGCGGGTTCGCAGAAGATTCCCTCCTGGCCGCCCAGAAGCTTGTAGGCCGCGAGGATCTCCGCGTCGGTCACATCCAGGAATGCGCCGTTGCTGGCCTCGCGTGCTGCCAGGGCCTTGGCTCGGTTCACCGGGTTACCAATGCGGATGGCGGTGGCGATGGTTTCGGGGTCCGTCACTGTGGTGTTGTTCACCAGTGGGGCGGATCCGCTGGCCTGGAATCCCATCATTCGGGGCAGGCTGCGGCTTCGGCCGGCCTGCTGATATTCCTGAAAACCCATCCAATAGGCGGTGATGTTCCCGGCGTTGCCCATGGGAATGCACAGCCAGTCGGGTGCATCACCCAGGGCATCCACGATTTCGAAGGCCGCCGTCTTCTGGCCCTGCAGCCGGTAGGGGTTCACCGAGTTCACAAGGGTGACGGGATACTTCTCTGCCGCTTCCCGAACGATGTCGAGGGCGCGGTCGAAGTTGCCGCGGATCGCCAAGACCTCAGCCCCGTACACCAGCGCCTGAGCCAGTTTTCCCTGGGCGACATAGCCATCCGGGATCAACACGAACGCACGCATCCCACCCCGCCTGGCATAGGCCGCAGCTGCAGCACTGGTGTTGCCCGTGCTGGCACAAATCACCGCTTCACAACCGGCTTCCTTGGCTTTGCTGATGGCCATGGTCATGCCCCGGTCCTTGAAGGACCCTGTGGGGTTCAGGCCGTCGTATTTCACGAACACCTTCACGCCCTTACCGATCTGTTCCGCAACCGATGGAACGGGGATTAAAGGGGTGGCGCCTTCACGCAGGCTGATCACCGGGGTCGCATCGCTGACGGGCAGCCAGCTGCGATAGGCCTCAATCAGTCCAGGCCAGTCCTGCATCACAGGAGTTGCAGTGAAACGCCGACGGAGGTTCTGAAACAGGGACACCGGCTGGGATGGGGGGATTGCCGGAATCTAGGCGGCGTCCGATCAGGGCTTGGTCAGGGTTGCGCTTCCTTCAATCCGTCCAAGGGGGAGTCGGAGAAAAACTGCACCAGGCCGGCGATGGATTCCGCTTTTTCGATCACCCCGAACAGAGCGGGAAGATTCACCGCCATGACGGCATTGGGGTAGCCCTTCAAAAAGCTCACTGCCGTGAGGCCATCTTCGCTCTGCAATCCACTGATCACTCCGGCGCGGATCGCCGGAACACTCACCTCAGGTTCCGGTGTGTAGATCGGATGAATGATGCGTACAACACGACGCAAGATGGCCTCACCGATCCGTGTGTTGACCAGACGGCTTGTGAGCACCAGGGGAAGCTCGAGGCTCTGGTTGAGCATCTGCGACACCTCGTTGGGGTCTTGCCCGGAGAGATCAAGCAGATCCTCCAGCAGCCCGGTGGCTTCCCCGGTTTCGGCCAGGTGTTCAATTTCCTTGACGGGAATGGAGCGGCGGAAGGCACCACTCACCAGGGCGACCTCCGTGGCGGCATGCAGGGGTTGCATGACGCTGCTCAAACTCATCAGCCCAAGCCCTGCCGCCATGGCCACCAGAGAGGAACGTGTGAAGGGCTTGGGGAGCATCACGCTGTAGGTGTTGGCCGGAAGTTAGGCCGGAACTCCAGCGGCGACCCGCACCAGGCGGACAACTCCCCGTTCGGCCAGCCCCTGAGCCACTTTGAAGCCCATGCGCCGGGTGTCTGGTTCATTGAACACCCTCGGCATTCGACGCAGGAGAAGGTCGGGTGTGAATCCCGGCAACGACTGCAACACCTGAATTAACTCCCTCACCGGCTCCAGTTGCATCAGTGGATCGGAGAGTCCGGGCGGTGTCTGGGCAAGGGCGGAAGGTTGGAGTCGTTTCGGTAAGCGTCGACCCAGGCGTTGCATCGTTGACCAACCCAGGGCATCCAGCCGATCAACCGTGGCGGTCACCAGTTGATCCCGGAGCAGTCCTGCTTTGGGAGAGAACAGGAAGTCGAGCAGTTGATCGAGCAAGGCCTCCAGATCCAGCTGGGCCTGACTGGCGGCGCTGGAGACCAGATTTTCCAGACGGGTCCAACGGAAGGCGTCCCCGTCGAACAGCATCTCCTTGAGGCTTTGACGCAGTTGGGGATCGGGATCCTCCATCAGCCGCCTGGCGAAGTAGGGGTAGGCAGCACCGAGGATCTTGAAGTTCGGATCCACACTCAGGGCGATGCCCTCCAGGGTGACCAGCGACCGAATGATTAGGGCGTAGTAAGGCGGTACCTGGAAGGGGAACTTGTACATCACACCGGACATGTCGTCGGTCACCGCTTTGAAATCCATGCGGTTGACGCCGGCCTCCAGGGCCTGGCTGAAGACCTTCTCAAAGGCGGGAACAATCGGTTCCAGGTTCACGTCTTCCGCCAGGAATCCCAGGGTGACGAAATCTTTGGAGAGCTTCCCGAAGTTCCGGTTCACGAGATGAACCACCGCTTGAATCAAGCCGGTGCGTGACTCGCGGCTCACTTCGCTCATCATCCCGAAGTCGAGATAACAGAGGCGGCCGTCCTCCAAAGCCAGGAGATTGCCGGGGTGGGGATCCGCATGGAAGAAGCCATGCTCCAGCAACTGTTGAAGGCTGCAGTTCACGCCCACTTCCACCATGTCGTCCGGGTCCACACCGAGCTCGCGAACCGCATCGAGGTTGGTGAGCTTGACGCCATCGATCCACTCCATCGTCAGCACCCGGCGGCTGGTGGCGTTGCGATAGATCGTTGGAACAGCGATGCGAGGGTTGTGTTGATGCAGCTCAGCGAAGGTCTCAGCGTTCGAGGCCTCGTTGAGGTAGTCCATCTCCTCAAACACCCGACGCCCCAGTTCATCGATCAGGGCGACGAGGTCGCTGCGGATCAATCCGATGTTGCTGTTCAACCATGCGGCGATGTTGCGCACGATGTAAAGATCCAGGGTGATCTGTTCGCGCAGCCCCGGGCGCTGCACCTTCACCGCCACTCTGGCGCCACCCTTGAGGGTTCCTTTGTGCACTTGTCCCAGGGAGGCGGCTGAAATCGGGTCCCGGTCCAGCTGCTCGAAGACCTCATCAACCGGCGCCCCCAGGTCCTCCTCGATGCAAGCCATGGCGAGGCCGCTGTCGAAGCCGGGCAGTTGGTCCTGCAGCTGCGCCAGTTCCTCCAGCAGCAGCGGGGGGACGATGTCCGGTCGGGTGGAGAGCGCCTGGCCGGCTTTGATGAAGGCGGGGCCGAGATCCACCAGGAGCTCAGCGCATTCGCGGGCGCGGCTGCGAGCCCGTTCCTCATCCTTCAGCAACTGGAAGATCCAGTCGAAGGCGACGCCCAGCAGCAACAGGCCGATGGGTACAAGGGTTTGCCAGAGCCGACGAATCAACCGCTGGGGATGGCCTGCATAAATACGTGTGATGGCGGCGGGGTCGTACTCGAGCAACCCCGCGGCTTCGATGAAATCCCCGAGCTCCTGCGCCATCAATTCATCGGGATGTCCGACACCCCTTCTAAACGAACCGAGCTGCCGCTACGGTCGGCATCATCACAGGGCTGGACGTGCTCACCGGTCTGCTGCTGCAGAACATCGCTCTGATTGAGAGTCTTGAACTGGATTTCAGCTCCGGTTTCACGGTGCTCACCGGTGAGACCGGGGCTGGTAAGTCGATCCTTCTCGATGCCCTCGATGCGGTGCTGGGTGGAGCGCAGGGTTCCAGCGGCATTCGTCTGCTGCGGGCTGGTTCGGATCGCGCCAGGATCGAGGCTGCGTTTCAACTCAACCCAGCCCTCGAGCAGTGGTTGATCGCGGCGGAGTTTGACCCTGAAGAAGAGCTCCTGATCAGTCGCGAATGGAAACGGCAGGAGGGTGATCGTTATTCCAGTCGCTGCCGGTTGAACGGCAGCACGGTTAACCGTCAGCAGTTGCTTGAGCTCAGGCCGCTGTTGATTGATCTCACGGTTCAGGGACAGACCCAGCTGTTGTCGCGGGCGGGGCAGCAACGGCTCTGGCTTGACCGTCTCGGTGGATCTGCATTGGCCGAGGTCAAAGCACGGGTGGCTGATGCCTGGACCGAATGGCGCCAGGCATCAGATGCCTTGATGGCCCTTGAGCAGGAGCAGCAGCGCTCCGAACAGGAGCGGGCTGAACAGGAAGAGCAGTTGGAGCAGTTGCAAGCTGCCGATCTCGACGACCCCGACGAGCAGCAGCGGCTGGAACAAGATCAAGACCGCCTCGTCCATGGCGTGAGGCTGCTGGAGGGTCTGGTCTTGCTGTTTGGGCGAATCCGCGATGGTGTCGATCAGGCGCCTTCGCTGCAAGATCACTTCGCGGTGTGCATCCAGGAGCTGCAGGCCATGGCGCAGCTGGATGGTTCGCTTGAGCCCCTGCGTGATCAGGCCCTGGATCTCGAGGCTGGTGTGGACGCTTTGTTGCGCTCCCTCGATCAATACGGTCTGGCGCTCGAGAGTGATCCAGACCACCTTGAGCAGATTCAGGACCGTTTGTCGGTCTTAAAACGCCTGCAGCGCCGCTACGGCCTTGATCTGGCTTGTTTGGTTCAGCGGCGCGATGAGCTGCTTCACCGTTTGGGATCGGAAGGCTTCGCGGCTGATCTCACCCGCCTGCACCAGGAGGAAAACGAGCGTCGCCAGACGCGAGATCAGGCCAATGCGGCCTTGCGTCGCGAGCGGTCCAAGGCGGCGGAGGCTTTAGAGGCCTCGTTGCTGAAACTGTTGCCGCCCATGGGCCTGGCCAATGTGCGTTTCAAAGTGGATCTCACCCCCTGTGACCCGGCTGAGCATGGTGCGGACGCTGTTCAATTCCTGTTTTCCGCCAATCCCGGCCAACCGATGGCGCCACTGACGGAGGTGGCGTCCGGCGGTGAGATGTCTCGTTTTCTGCTCGCTCTCAAGACCACCCTTGCCGCAGTTGATGGCTCGAGCACGCTGCTGTTCGATGAGATTGATGCCGGCGTCAGTGGACGCGTTAGTGGAGCCATGGCGGATCTTCTTCAGACCCTGGCCCGTCAGCGTCAGGTGTTCTGTGTCACCCACCAACCGCTTGTGGCAGCGGTTGCCGATCACCATTTCCGGGTGAGCAAGCATGTGGAAGACGGTGTCACCCACTCGCGAGTGTCCCGACTGCGGGACACTCAGGAACGCCGCCAAGAGCTGGCAGACCTCGCTGGTGGCGAACAGGCTGATGCCTATGCAGCAAGCCTGCTGGACCAGCGAACAGCTTGAAGGCTTCGGTTCTTCCTAAGCTCGTGAGCTTTCCAACGGGTCCTGATGGCGCGAGCTGCTGCCAAGATCGCTGACTCAGCTGGCCCGCTAGCGACTCAGGACGATGTGATTCGAGTGAGGGGTGCCCGGCAGCACAACCTCAAGAACGTCGACGTCACCATTCCCCGCAACAAGCTGGTGGTGTTCACCGGGGTGAGTGGCAGCGGCAAGAGTTCACTCGCCTTCGACACGATCTTTGCGGAGGGACAGCGCCGCTACGTCGAAAGTTTGTCGGCCTATGCCCGCCAGTTTCTCGGGCAGGTGGACAAGCCCGATGTCGATGCCATCGAGGGGCTGTCTCCGGCGATTTCGATTGATCAGAAATCCACCAGTCACAACCCCCGTTCCACGGTGGGCACTGTCACGGAGATTCAGGACTATCTCCGTCTGCTGTTCGGCCGTGCCGGCGAGCCCCACTGCCCCAAGTGTGGCCGTTCGATCAAGCCGCAGAGCATCGACGAAATGGTCGATCAGATCCTGCTGTTGCCGGAGGGAACCCGCTATCAGTTGTTGGCGCCGGTGGTGCGCGGCAAGAAGGGCACCCACACCAAGTTGATCAGTGGTTTGGCGGCGGAAGGTTTCGCTCGGGTGCGCATCAACGGTGAGGTGCGCGAGCTGGCCGACAACATTGAGCTCGACAAGAACCACAGCCACAACATTGAGGTGGTGGTCGATCGTCTTGTGGCCCGTGAGGGGATCCAGGAACGGCTGACCGATTCGTTGCGAACGGCCCTCAAACGCGGCGATGGTCTGGCATTGGTGGAGGTGGTGCCCAAGAAGGGGGAGGAGCTCCCCGAGGGCGTTGAGCGGGAGCGTCTCTACTCAGAGAACTTCGCCTGCCCCGTGCACGGGGCTGTGATGGAGGAGCTGTCACCGCGGCTGTTTTCGTTCAACAGCCCTTACGGCGCCTGTGAGGCGTGCCATGGCATCGGCCATCTGCGCAAATTCACCGTGGACCGTGTGATTCCGGACCCAACGCAGCCGGTGTATTCCGCGGTCGCTCCCTGGGCCGAGAAAGACAACAGCTACTACTTCTCTCTGCTGTATTCAGTGGGTGAAGCCTTCGGCTTTGAGATCAAGACCCCATGGAATGAACTCACGGATGAACAGCGGGATGTGCTGCTCAACGGGAGCCGCGAACCGATTCTGATCCAGGCCGACAGCCGCTATCGCAAGGGGCAAGGGGGATACACCCGGCCCTTCGAAGGCATTCTTCCGATCCTCGAGCGGCAGCTCCGCGATGCCAGTGGTGAAGCCCAGCGTCAGAAGTTGGAGAAGTATCTCGAGCTGGTTCCCTGTGAAGCCTGTGGCGGACAGCGGCTCCGCCCTGAAGCCCTGGCGGTGAAAGTGGGGCCGTACCGGATTCCAGAACTTACGGCCGTCAGCGTCGGTCAGACCCTGGAACGGATCGAAAAACTGATGGGTGTGGGCGCCTACGAGGGTTCAGAGCCCTTGCTGAATGCCCGTCAGATTCAGATCGGTGATCTGGTGCTCAGGGAAATCCGCTTGCGTCTGAAATTCCTGCTTGATGTTGGTCTCGACTACCTGAGCCTTGATCGACCGGCGATGACGCTCTCCGGCGGTGAAGCCCAGCGCATCCGTCTCGCAACCCAGATCGGTGCTGGTCTCACTGGGGTGCTGTACGTGCTCGATGAGCCAAGCATCGGCCTGCATCAGCGGGATAACGACCGTCTCCTGAACACCCTGGTGCGGCTCAGGGATCTTGGAAACACCCTGGTGGTGGTGGAACACGATGAAGACACCATCCGTGCTGCCGATCACGTGGTGGACATCGGCCCTGGTGCCGGCGTCCATGGGGGCCACATCGTGGCGGAGGGAAGTTTCGATGATCTGGTGGCGAGCAGTGAATCGCTCACCGGCGCTTACCTGAGTGGCCGTCGCTCGATTCCAACGCCGGCTGAACGTCGCCAGAGCGGTTCGCGCTCGCTAAGGTTGATTGATTGCAACCGCAACAACCTCAAGAACGTTTCGGTTGAGTTTCCCTTAGGTCGGTTGGTGTCCGTCACCGGGGTGAGCGGCAGTGGCAAGAGCACCCTGGTGAATGAGCTCCTGCATCCCGCCCTGGAGAACGGACTGGGTCTCAAGGTGCCCTTTCCGCAGGGTCTGGGTGAACTGCGGGGGTTGAAGTCGATCGACAAGGTGATCGTGATCGACCAGAGCCCGATTGGACGCACGCCCCGCTCCAATCCAGCCACCTACACCGGTGCTTTTGATCCGATCCGTCAGGTGTTCGCCGCCACGGTGGAGGCCAAGGCCCGCGGTTATCAGGTGGGGCAATTCAGTTTCAACGTCAAGGGTGGCCGCTGTGAGGCCTGCCGTGGTCAGGGCGTGAACGTGATTGAGATGAACTTCTTGCCGGATGTGTACGTCCAGTGCGATGTCTGCAAGGGCGCCCGCTTCAACCGCGAAACCCTGCAGGTGAAATACAAGGGCCACACCATCGCGGATGTGCTGCAAATGACGGTGGAGCAGGCCGCTGAGGTGTTTGATGCGATTCCTCAGGCAGCAGATCGCTTGCGTACCTTGGTGGATGTGGGCCTGGGCTACGTGAAGCTCGGCCAGCCGGCGCCCACTCTTTCGGGGGGTGAGGCCCAGCGGGTGAAGCTCGCAACGGAGCTGTCACGGCGGGCCACTGGCAAGACTCTTTATCTGATTGATGAGCCCACCACTGGCCTCAGCTTCTACGACGTGCACAAGCTGATGGATGTGATGCAGCGTTTGGTGGACAAGGGCAATTCGATCATCTGCATCGAGCACAATCTTGACGTGATCCGTTGCAGCGACTGGATCATCGATCTCGGTCCCGAAGGCGGTGACAAGGGTGGTGAGATCCTGGTCACCGGCACTCCAGAGGAAGTCGCCCAGCACCCCACCAGTCACACCGGCCGCTACCTGGCTCGAGTTTTGGAGCAACATCCCCCAGAACTTCCCGTTCCATTGGCGGCTTGATGGCTCGACTTCGCACCCACCTGGCGGCCCTGGCTTTTGGCATTTCACTGGCCTTGAGTGGGGGTCCCGCTTCAGCCTTGGAGCGGTTCGTCTTGCGTCTGCCGTTTCTGGAGACGGAGATCACGATCAATTTTGCTGACGGTGAGTCCGCTGAACAATTGATCCAGGCCAGTCCGGATCTGCAGGATCTGGAATTGGCCAGTGGTGGCAAGTTGTTGCCGCTGCTGCGCCAGGTGTTCCTTACGCCACTGCCCCTGGAGACCAAGGCCCTGCTGGCGGGATCGACCGGTCAGCCGCTGCTGGAGCAGGCCCTTTATGCGGCGACGCAGGTGGTGGATCTTGAGGGGGTGGAGCTGGACGAAAGCGGACGGATGCTGACCGAGGCCCTGATTCGCGCTGAACGCCGGGGGCAACCCAACATTCTTGGCTTTTTGAGGGAGTTGCCGGGAGAGCAGGCGTCGATCGATCTGTCGCGCCTCGCTGAGGTGGCCAACCGGCTTAAGACCAACCTTGAGGAGGGGGTTGCCCTGGCCCGTTCCGTTGAGGCCGCATCTGTGACGAACGCTCTGCGGGAGCCTCTGCGGCCCAGCTGGTCCCGTGAGGTTGTTCAGGTGTCCGTGCCCCATCGGCCGAAACCCATGCGGGTTCTCATGCTTCAGCCTGCAGCCCCTGGGAATGGTCGTTTGGTGGTGATCTCCCATGGGCTCTGGGACGATCCGGAGTCGTTTGAAGGGTGGGGTGAGGTGCTGGCTGCCCATGGCTACACCGTGCTGCTTCCCGACCATCCCGGCAGCGATCTCAATCAGCAGAAGGCGATGCTCGCTGGTGACGCGCCGCCGCCGGGGCCTGAAGAATTGAGGCTTCGACCCCTTGATGTGTCCGCTTTGTTGGATGCGGTCAGTTCAGGGCGTCTTCTGCCGGGCGCCACGTTGAACACCGACGCCGTTGCGGTGGTGGGCCACTCCTGGGGAGCCACCACCACGCTCCAGCTGGCCGGTGGGGTTCCTGTTGATTCCAGACTCAAAGCCCGTTGCAACGACCTCAAGGATTCGGAGCGAAACATCAGTTGGGTGCTGCAGTGCAGTTGGCTGTCAGGGGTGAACCAAGCCGCTGTTGCTGATCCAAGGGTCAAAGTTGTTGTGGCCGTCAGTCCGCCCTTGCGTCTGTTGTTTGACGGCAGTCGCTTGGAGAGCCGTCCGGCCAAGATGCTGCTGATCAGCGGTACCCGCGACTGGGTGGTGCCTTCGGGTCCGGAAGCGATCGCTCCGATGCGTGAGACCAAGGCCGTGCGGTTGGGTCACCGCTTGGTGTTGGTGCAGGGTGCGGACCACTTCAGCCTTCGTAGTTTTCAAGGTGAGCCGACTCCGGCACAGGTTGGGCCAGTCATCCTTGGCTGGATCAACGAGCAGCTTGAGCTGGAAGGCGCCTTCACCTTCTCTGCGGGTGGTTGGGGTGATCAGCAAGGCAGCCTTGTCGATGTCAGCGACCGCCTCTGACGTTGCTGGCTTGTTACATCAAGCCGAGGACATGCGTGTTGTTCCTTGGGTCCAGATCCATTGCACGACAACACGACTCCGCTTTTTTGTTCGCTTTGATTGGTTGGCCTTCTAAGGTTTTTTTTATTTTTTACTCCTTCTTCCGCCTCTAAAGAAAAAACAACGGCACGAATCTGCGTTCCGTTGTTGTTTGTGAGGGGAGTGAATGGGGATCCGGTTGTTGCATCTGCACCTTCACGGTCTGTTTCGTTCCCATGAACTCGAACTGGGCCGGGATGCTGATACCGGTGGTCAGACGTTGTATGTGCTGGAGCTCGTGCGCAGCCTGGCTCAGCGGGCTGAGGTGGAGCAGGTGGATGTGGTCACCCGGCTGATTCAGGACCGACGGGTTGATCTCGATTACAGCCAACGGGTTGAAGATATTGCTCCAGGAGCCCGCATCCTGCGCTTTCCCTTTGGTCCGAAGCGTTATCTGCGCAAGGAGCTGCTTTGGCCCCATCTCGAGGAGTTGGCTGATCAGCTGGTGGAACATCTGAGCCAGCCCGGCCAGAGGGTGGATTGGATTCATGCGCACTATGCCGATGCCGGTCTGGTGGGTGCTTTGGTCAGTCAGCGGCTGGGGATTCCGCTTGTCTTCACCGGCCATTCCCTCGGTCGGGAAAAACAGCGACGTCTCCTGGCCGGTGGCCTCGATCGGTCTCAACTTGAGCAGACCTATGCCATCAGTCGCCGCATTGATGCCGAAGAGCGTGCCTTAGCCCAGGCGGATCTGGTGATCACCAGCACCCGTCAGGAGGCGGATCAGCAGTACTCCCGCTACGGCCACTTTCAGGCGGATCAGGCGGAGGTGGTGCCCCCAGGTGTCGATGCTTCCCGCTTCCATCCCCACGGTTCATCGCAGGAAGGCTCCGCGCTGCAAAGCCTGTTGCAGCCTTTCCTCAGGGAGCCGGAGCGTCCGCCTCTGCTGGCGATTTCCCGTGCGGTGCGGCGCAAGAACATTCCCGCGCTGGTGGAAGCCTTTGGCCAGTCGCCGGTGCTGCGGCAGCGCCACAACCTGGTGCTGGTGCTGGGCTGTCGGGATGACCCGCGTCAGCTCGAGAAGCAGCAGCGCGATGTGCTTCAGCAGGTGTTCGATCTGGTGGATCGGTTTGATCTCTATGGCCAGGTGGCTTATCCCAAACAACACAGTCGTGCTCAGATTCCCGCTTTGTACCGCTGGGCGGCGCGCCGTGGAGGGCTGTTTGTGAATCCGGCGTTGACCGAACCTTTCGGACTCACTCTTCTGGAGGCCGCGGCCTGTGGTTTGCCGATGGTGGCCACCGACGATGGCGGTCCAAGGGACATCCAACACCGTTGTGACAACGGTCTTCTGGCGGACGTCACCGATCCTGGTGCACTTCAGGAGGCCTTGGAATTGGCCGGCAGTGATCGCTCCCTTTGGCGTCGTTGGAGTGACAACGGGGTTGAGGCCATCAGTCGTCACTTCAGCTGGGATGCCCATGTGTGTCACTACCTCGCCCTGATGCGGCAGAAGGTCCGCGTTTCATCTGTTCGGGCCATGTCGGTGGTGCGGCGGCCCAGCCCTGTCTCCAGACTGTTGGCGTTGGATCTCGACAGCTGCTTGGAGCTGCCGGAGGAACGCTCCCTTGCTCATCTGCGTGATCGGCTTCACGCTGAATCCTTTGCGGCTTCGACAGGGTTGGTGATCCTCACGGGGCGGTCGTTGGACCAGGCGCGTCAGCGCTACCGGGAGTTGCATCTTCCCGACCCCAAGGCCTGGATCTGCCGGGCTGGAACCGAGATTCACCACACCTCGGATCGCGCGGAAGATCCCGTATGGGCGCAGCGCATCAGCCAAGCCTGGGATCGCGAGGCTGTTCTCGCAGCGATGGGGCAACTCAAGGAACACATTCAGCTTCAGGACCCTGATCACCAGAGTCCCTTCAAGGTCAGTTACCTGTTGCGTGCCTCCAACCGCGGTCTGATTGGTTTGGCCCGTCAGTGCTTGCGCCGACATGGTCTGCAGGCGGAACCCCAGCTCCGTTGCCACTGGTTCCTGGATGTTCTGCCCCAGCGTGCGTCCCGCAGTGAAGCCATTCGTTTTCTGGCCCAGTCTTGGCAGCTCCCCCTGCAGCAGGTTCTGGTGGTGGCTAGCCAGCAGGGGGATGGAGAGTTGCTGGATGGGTTGCCCGCCACGGTGGTTCCTGCGGATCACGATCCCTGCCTGTTGGGTCAACGGACCCAGCAGCGGGTGTACGTGTCGAAACGCCCCAGTGTTGGAGCCGTGCTGGATGGCTTAACCCACTTTCGGTTTTCAGCCAGCCGTTGATCCTGGGATCACGGATACACAGGCGGCTGCCCTGTCGGCTTTGGCTTGTGCTTCCTTGCGATCGACTCCCCTTGCCAGAGCCACACCCATCCGCCGACCGGGGCGGGCTGTGGGCTTGCCGAACAGCAGCACTTGGGTGTCGGCTTCCGTGAGCGCTTGTTCGACCCCTTCAAAAGCGACGGAGTCCATGTTTGTTTGGGCCAGGATCACTCGGCTGGCGGCGGCATCTGCTGCTGTGATGGCGGGGATCGGAAGACCGAGAACAGCGCGCAGATGCAGTTCGAACTCGCTCAGGTTCTGGCTGATCAGGGTGACCAGGCCTGTGTCATGCGGCCGGGGAGAGAGTTCGGAAAAAATCACCTCATCGCCACAGAGGAAAAATTCCACACCGAAGAGGCCGGCACCGCCCAGGTTGTCGGTGACGGTCTTGGCCATGGCCTGGGCCTGATGCAGTTGCTGGTCGGTCAGTTGCGCCGGCTGCCAGCTGCACTGATAGTCCCCTCCTTCCTGTTCGTGGCCGATTGGTGCACAGAACAGGGTTTCGCCATTGCGCTGACGGATGGTGAGCAAGGTGATCTCCAGATCAAAATGGAGAAATTCCTCCACGATCACCTGGGTTGAGGTGCCCCGTGCGCCGGCCATGGCGGCCTCCCAGGCCTTGGGCAGATCGTCCGCACAGTCCACCACGCTCTGGCCTTTGCCGGAGGAACTCATCACCGGTTTCACCACGACGGGCCAGCCCAGCGGCTCCGCCACCGCTTTGAGTTCCTCAGCGCTGGAGGCATAGGCGAACCGGGCGGTGCGGAGATCGAGTTCGCCGGCTGCCAGGTCGCGGATGCGGTCTCGGTTCATCGTGACGGCCGTCGCACGGGCCGTTGGAATCACGGTGATTCCTTCCTGTTCGAGTTCCGCCAGGGCATGAACGGCGAGTGCTTCGATCTCCGGGATCACCACATCGGGTTGGTGGCGCCTGACCACCTCCAGCAAGGCATCGGCATCGGTCATCGGCAGCACTTCGGCCACGTCAGCCACCTGCATGGCCGGGGCACCGGCATAGCGATCACAGGCGATCACCCGGCAGCCCAGCCGTTGGGCAGCAATGGCCACCTCCTTGCCCAGCTCCCCGCTGCCCAGCAGCATCACGGTGCGTGGAAACGACGGCATGGTGATCCTTGAACGGCCTGACTGCATCATCAATCAATGCAAGTCCTGAGACTTTCCGCAGCCTGGGGTGCAGCTCCCGATGTCCCGCTAGGTCAAGGATGCGTTCTTGATTGAGTCCAGTGCTTCGGGCGACGTTGTTGGCGGTTCTCGCTGGAGCTTGTCTCCAGCTCGGGCCGGTTCAGTCCAGGCCTGCGGATCCCATTCCACCGGTTGCCCTCTGGCTCAGTGATGCGGAAGCACTGGCCTTGCTGCCTGCTGCTGTTCGTTCCCGTTCCACGAAGCAGCTGGTGCTGCATCGTTCCAGCCGTCAGCTGATCCTGCTGGAGCAGGGGCAGCTTCGTTTGCGTGTGCCTGCTGCTGTCGGCACCCAAGGCTGGGAAACGCCTCTCGGCGAGCATCGGGTGCTGTTCAAAGCGGTGGACCCCGTCTGGCGGCATCCCGGCACCGGTGCTCTGGTTCCCCCCGGAGGCCGAAATCCCCTGGGATCTCGTTGGATTGCTTTTTATCAGGACTGCTCCAATCCCGGTGGTTGGGATGGCGAGAAGGTGGTGCAGGTCCGCGGCTGCTCCCACGTCGGCTTGCACGGCACGCCCCACCGTTGGACGGTCGGACGGGCCGTGTCGCATGGATGCGTTCGCCTTTATGACGAACACATCCGCAGGGTCTTTGACCTTGTGGATGTGGGGACTCCGGTGGTGGTCCTGCCCTGATCGTTGATCGTTTCGTTGTGATGAATCAGGGCATGAAAAAAGCCCTGGGTTGATCCAGGGCTCGGTGGACGTGTTTTGTCGTTCTGCCGTTAGATCACCAGAGTCCCTGGACGGGAGCAGCAGCAGGAGCGGGCTCTTCGGCCTTGGCGGTGTAGGCCTGGATGCAGGCCGGGGTGTTCATGTACCAGCTGAGCAGCGAGGTGTCCTTGTGGAAATCACCTTGCACGTCGGCATTGCAGACCTTCATGGCACCCTGCAGGCGCTGGTCGGTCGGCAGCTTGGCCATCATTCCGTAGCTGGAGAGTTTGCCATCTTCAGCATCGAGAATGATGGCGCTGCGAACGGCCTGGAGGTCGTTCTGCTGGCTGTAGTACGGGTGATAGTTGCCGTTGATGCTTTCTTTGAGGAAGGCCTCGCCTTCGGTGGAATAGAGGAAGCGAGTGACGTCAGCAACGTCGACGTCGTACTGCTTCTCCAGACCCACTTCGAGTTCTTCACGGGTCCAACCGGACAGATCGCTCAGATCCTGAGGAACGGGATTAGAGACGGCCTTTTTGCCACCGATGGGCAACAGCACGTTGGAGCGAACGAAGCCGTTGGTGACGGTGCGGGCGGTTTGCTTGGGGGCGGCGAAGCCAGGGAGTCCAGCTGCGGCGATCATCAGGCCGGCACCGGTGAACAGAAGTGCTCTGCGCATGAGCTGCAGTTGATTTGCACTTCGAACCGTCGCCAGACCGTCGGGGCAGTGGCTCGGAACCACAGGGTTTTTTTTCCTTTTAAGAGAGCGTTAACGAAAAACGGGAATCCTGTCTTTCCTCTGACGGAAGGAACCGTGTCTTAAGATTCTCTTCCGATTCTCGTTTTGATTGCTTGCTGGGTCTGTTTGCCGCGTTGCTTGTGCCGATGTCGGGTGTGGTGACCCAGGGCGTCGAACAGGACCATCCAGCCTTGGACATCTCATGCCGTGTTGGTCGCCCTGTGCGTGCTGCCCATGACGGGGTCGGTCGGAGTCGCTGGACAGCCACCCACGGATGGACGTTTCACCTGGCTGGGGCAGGCGTCAAGACGCGATACAGCCACCTGAACGCTGGTGCCCCAGCAGGCTCTTATAACCGCGGCCAGATCATTGGTCTTTGCGGCAACACGGGCCGATGGTCGACCGGTCCTCATCTTCACTTCGAAGCGGAACCCCTGCATCTCCTGGACGTACTTGAGAGCCCCAGCGCAGAGCAGCTGAAATCGATGGAGCAAATGCCTCAATGGCGTCAGCGCTCGGTGGAAGCGAGCCGTTGAGGGCTCAGTTCGAGTCGGTGCTGCTCTGACGGCGCACTTCTCCGACCAGCCATACGCCCATGAATCCAAGCGACGACAAACCGAAATAGATCAGCACCCATCGCAGAACCCGATCAGGATCCGCAGCCGCATTGGCGAGCAGCTCAGCGGTTTTGGCAAGCAGGTTGTCCATCAGTTCTGAAGATCGGGGATCAGCGTGAGTTGGCGGACCGGTGATTCTTCGCTGACGAAACCCCAGGCTTCAAACACGCTGGAATCGGGATGCGTGATGCGCTGCTCCGTTCCCTTGCGTTCCAGTTGGAACCCTTCGCTTGACATGCGTCGCATCAAACTGGCCGACTCCTCAAACCGGGCAGCCATCGCCTCGAGGCTTGAGCAGTCAGCTGTGAGACCGGTTTCACGCCAGGTGAAGTAGGTCATCCTGCCTTGCCGCCTCAAAAGATGACTTTAAGGGATGTGAGCGGCATTGAGCTTTCGTTCTGGATATCCAAAATCCACTGAGTTCTGGATATGTCGTTCAGGCCTCCTTTCATTCAGAGCACTGTGTTGTGGTCACTCTCAATTCCTAAAACGTCGGTCATTTTTGTGCATCAGCGTCAATCTTTCTCAGAAGGATTGACATTGTGAGGAGTGAACAAAGTTCAATCTCATTGGTGATCTGAATCACTGCATCCTCGAGATCGCTTCGAAATGAGGTTCCACAGGATTGGATCAAAGATCAGCGGTTAGGGACGCAGCACCAGTCCGAGAAGCACAAGCCCTGCTGTGACAAGCCAGAACGCAGGCACCACGCTTCGTTCATCGGTGCCTCCCAGCTCAAAATGGTGATGGAGTGGCGCCATGCGGAACACGCGTCGCCCCTGACCATCAGGGCCTTTCGTGGCCTTGAACACCCAAACCTGGATGATCACGGAGAGGGATTCCGCCACGAAGACGCCTCCCATCACCAGCAGGGGCCAGAGGCTGTTGGACAACAGGGCCACACCGCTGAGGGCGGCACCCATCGCCAGGGATCCCGTGTCGCCCATGAAGGCCCGAGCCGGGTTTCGGTTGTGCACGAGAAACCCAAGCCAGGCCCCGGCCATGGCCATGCAGAAGCCAGCCAGAGCGGGATCTCCGTTGTCCCCTCGCAGCATCAGTTGAAGTGCCAGACCCGTAAACACCAGTGC
The DNA here is from genome assembly GCF_014280075.1 of Synechococcus sp. A15-62. Lineage (NCBI taxonomy): Bacteria > Bacillati > Cyanobacteriota > Cyanophyceae > Synechococcales > Synechococcaceae > Synechococcus > Synechococcus sp. A15-62. The sequence continues at coordinate 2,277,321 of NZ_CP047950.1, read as the reverse complement.
TCCGCAGCCGCTGGCCAAACCATCCAGGCCATCGGTGAGGTTGGTGGCGTTGCTTTCCGCCAGAACGACAAACAGCCCCAGCGGCCAGATCAGGAGTCCCATTGGCAGTTCAAGGCCAAAGGGCAAAGCAATGCTGCTGCTGATCCAGCCCTGCCAGGCAGCGATGGCCAGAAAGGTTGCGGCCGCCATGGCTTGCAGCAGTAATTTCCATCGTGCCGTCAGGCCTGTATTGGTGTGTTTGGTGAGGCTGCTCCAGTCATCGATGCCACCGATCAGCATGAACGCCAGGGTCAGGGCTGCCAGGCTGAGCAGTTGTTGTGACGCCACGGCATCGCGTGTGATCAGGCTCCCGAGCACGACCCCGACGGGAACCACCAGAAGGCCCCCCATCGTTGGCGTTCCCGCCTTGCTTTGATGGGCTTTGGGGCCCTCCTCACGGATGAACTGCCCCATCTTCAAGCGCCGCAGAAGGGGGATGCCCAGGGCTGCAGTCGCTGTTGCGCAGACCGCTGCAATCAAGAGCGGCAGGCTCAGTTGCGCATTGGTGATCCATTTGTCGGCTGCAAAGCTGGTCATCAAGACCACCAGCATCAGCAAGCTGGCACTCAATGAGCCGTTCTCCCACCAAGGACGGTGGTTCGAATCCCTGGATTGCAAAGCGACACTGGACTGGTCGCTGGGACCATAGGTGAGTCGCTCAGTGGCGACCAGTCAGTGGTTGGGGGACGTCAGTCCTCCCACTGCTCCTCGTTTTGCTCGTCATCCTTGTTGTAATCCTCTTTCTCACCCATGAGCGCGGAGAGTTCCTCCTCTTCGACGGTGCTCACTTCAGGTGATCCGGATTCTTCGTCGGCGACGAGACGACCGCTGGCTTCCAGCCAGGACAGGAGGTCGGGCTCCTCACGCAGGGGCAGTACGGGTGCGGGGTCGCGGCGCCCGTAGCGGGTGAGGGACGGGTTGACGCTGTCCAGGGCGTTTAAATCAACCAGAGCGCTCATGCAGGGAGGGACGCGGGCCAATTAGACAACATAAACCACGTCCTGTTTTCGGGCAGCCTCTGAATAAATCTGCGCTACTTGCTCTTCTGTGGGGCCTGGCCCTGACTATCAGTGCTGGCCTGCATTGGTGGGGCTTGCAGCGGCCTGAACCGTTGCAGACCTCCTGGACCCTGGCGCTCTTGCTGGTCTTTGCTCCGGCTGTGGGGTTGGCTGCATGGTTGCTTGTGGCTTCCCCAAAGGTGGCGGCCGGCGAGACGAGAGAATCAGACGATTGTGATCAGGAGACCCATTGATGGGCCGCGCCAAGAAGGTGGTACTCGCCTATTCCGGGGGAGTGGATACCAGCGTTTGCATTCCCTACCTCAAGCAGGAATGGGGTGTGGAGGATGTGATCACCTTTGCCGCTGATCTCGGCCAGGGCGATGAGCTGGAGCCGATCCGTCAGAAAGCGCTGGATGCCGGTGCCAGTCAGTCGCTGGTGGGTGATCTGATCGAGCCCTTCATCAAGGATTTCGCCTTTCCGGCGATTCGAGCCAACGCCCTTTACGAAGGCCGTTACCCCCTCTCCACGGCTTTGGCGAGGCCTCTGATTGCCAAGCGCCTTGTGGAGGTGGCCCGGGAGGTGGGTGCCGATGCTGTCGCCCATGGATGCACAGGCAAGGGCAACGATCAGGTGCGTTTTGATGTGGCCATCGCTGCATTGGCACCGGATCTCAAGGTGCTCACTCCTGCCCGTGAGTGGGGCATGAGCCGCGAGGAGACCATCGCCTACGGCGAACGCTTTGGTCTGCCCGCACCGGTGAGCAAGAAGTCGCCCTACTCGATCGATCTCAATCTGCTGGGCCGAAGCATTGAGGCCGGACCCCTTGAAGACCCGATGGTGGCTCCGCCGGAGGAGGTGTTTGCCATGACGCGATCGGTGGAGGCTGCTCCGGATGCCTCCGAAGAGATCGAGATTGCTTTTGAAGCAGGCAATCCTGTGGCGATCAACGGCCAGAAGCTGGACCCAGTGGCCCTGATCCGTGAAGCCAACCGTCTGGCGGGCACCCATGGCATTGGCCGTCTCGACATGATCGAGAACCGGGTGGTGGGCATCAAATCCAGGGAGATCTACGAAACGCCTGGCCTTTTGCTGTTGATCCAGGCCCACCAGGAACTGGAAAGCCTGACCCTGGCCGCCGATGTGCTGCGCAGCAAGCGGCAATTGGAGATGCAGTGGGCCGATCTCGTCTATCAGGGCCTTTGGTTTGGTCCTCTCAAGGATGCTCTGGATGGCTTCATGGACCGCACCCAGGCCACCGTCAACGGTGTCGTTCGTCTCCGGCTGCACAAAGGAACGGCCACGGTCACCGGCCGCGGCTCAGCAGACAGCAGCCTGTACGTCCCCGAAATGGCGTCCTACGGCAGTGAGGATCAGTTCGATCACCGCGCTGCAGAGGGCTTCATTTACGTCTGGGGTTTGCCAACCCGACTCTGGTCAGCATCCCAGCGCCGCTCAAGCTGAGCGCTGCCGCTTCTGCAGAAACTTGGGAAGCCTCAGGCCCGGAAAACGCACAACGTTATCCGGTTCTGAGCTTCCAGGCAGGGCCGGCTGAGGCCGTTCGATCTGGTCTTGATCAACTTGCTCAGCCAGCAGTTGATAGCGCTCCATCAACGGCTCGAGCCGCTGTTGGAAGCGGAGTTCAAAGACGTCCGGCAGTTCAGCCAAAAGCTTGTTGTAGGCCTCGATCTCGCCTTCGAGCTCGGAAATTCTCTGCTTCAGCAACCGAATCACTTCAGCGTCGCCATGACGCTCGTTCGAAACAGGTTCGGTTGGCTGAGGTTGGTCGCGTTTCGAATCCATGGGCGGACGGTATCGCCCACCCACGAATCCAACAATGCTGATCAGTCAGCTGATGCAGCGGCTTCGGCCTGTTGCTGTTGAGCAGCTTCGCTGCCCGGCATCACCCGAGGTGCGGGAAGAGGGCCTTCCTGCTTCACGGTCAGGTAGCGGATCACATCCTCACTGAGGCGCATTGCCTTCTCGAGAACAGCGACGTGCTGGCCGTCGCCGTTGTGGCTCAGTTGCACGTAAATGCCTTCCTTGTGCTTCGCAATGGGGTAGGCCAGACGGCGCTTACCGCGCATCTGGTTGTCCAGTACGTCGGCACCAGCTTCCACGAGCATGTCGCGGTACTTGGTGAGATGGCTTTCAACTTCCTCCTCCGGAATGTCCGGACGAAGGATGTACATGGTTTCGTAATACGGATCGTGCGTCATGGGCAGCACCGAAGGGGTATCAGGCTCACCGGAGTGAGCGACGGATCCAACACCTTATCCCCTGGCCTGCCCCAGCACTTCAGTAGAGCTGCATGCGTACGGCCTGGCTGATGCCGGGAAGATCCGGTTCGCGCCCGCGCCAGCACTCCACCAGGGCAAACAGAAGAATGGCCAGCACCGCCACCACGATCGTGCTGGACAGGGTGCTCACCAGCAGGCTGCCGCCGGCAATGGGTTGGAGAAGGATGCCAAACGCAAAGCTCAGCACAACGATCACGATGTCGGTGAGCAGGGCCTGCAGGGTGTTGAAGCGGATGAAGTAGGGAACGGCCGGATTCCGCACTACCGCCAGAAACAGCACGAAGAACAGCAGCAGGCCACCGAAGGGAACCCCCCGATCCAATTGGATCAGCGGTACCGCGGGAACGATCAGCAGTCTCAGCAACGGGATCTGGTTGAACACACCGTCAGCCCCGAGGCCAAAGGGAATGGCGTCACTCCAGGGGAGCAGGTACACCAGCGGTGCGAGCAGCCGCTGCCAGAGGGGAATCTGCACGTTGGAGCTAGGGATTGTTGGGACCTTAGGTCGCAAGAGCAGTCGCGGCGGCGCTTCGCATCGCCTCGACAGGAACGTCGTCGCGTCCACTCCAGAGCCGCAGCGAGGCAGCGCCCTGCTGAACCAGCATTTCGAGGCCATCGATGCAGCGGTGGCCCCGTTGTTGACCAGCTGCAAGCCAGCTGGTGGGCCTGGGTGTGTAGATCAGGTCGTAGAGAACCGCCTCGGGGCTCAGCCTGCACCAGATGTCGGCCCCCAGTGGCATCGCCTCGGGGTCGCCGTGCTGGGCCATCCCGACCGGGGTGGTGTTCACCACGAGAGCCGCTCGCGCGACGGCGTCGTTGAGCTGACCTGCGTTGTCGAGACAGGGCGTCAGGGGGGCCTTGTCCTGCTGCAGATCAGTGATGAAGGCTTGCAGTGCCTCGCTTCGCCGTCCCACAACGGTGATGCTGCTGAGGTTCAGGGTCTGCAGACCGGCGACCACCGCCCGAGCTGATCCGCCGCAGCCGATCACCACGGCATGGCGTCCTGCCCAGGCATCGTTGGCACCGAGGGGTGCAAGAAAGCCCTCCACGTCGGTGTTGGTGCCGGACCAGCCACCGCCTTCTCCCGGAATCAGGGTGTTGACGGCACCGAGCCGTTGCGCCAACGGGCTCCGCTCCTCGCAGAGTGCGGCGATGGCTTGTTTATGGGGGATGGTGACGTTGAGCCCCTGGCAGCCCACGGCCCTGAGACCCTTCAACACCTGATCAAGGCTTTCGCTTTCGCATGGCAGGGCCAGGTAGCGCCAGTTGAGCCCCATGCTTTCGAGGGCTGCGTTCTGCATCACCGGCGAGAGCGAGTGGCGCACTGGATTGCCAAGTAGGCCCACAAGGCTGGTGCCGCCGTTGATCATTGCCAGGGTCGGATCGCTTCACCAGCCTGCCTGTTCGGGAACCACACCTCGCCGGTCACCGGGTCTGCTGTGGAGGATGAGCCCATTCAAATCACCAATTCTGGAGGTGGGCACCGATGGGCAAGGTTGTCGGCATTGACCTTGGCACCACGAACAGCTGTGTTTCCGTGATGGAGGGCGGCAAGCCCACCGTGATCGCAAACGCCGAGGGCTTCCGCACGACGCCTTCCGTGGTTGCTTACACCAAGAACCAGGATCAGCTGGTGGGTCAGATCGCCAAACGTCAGGCGGTGATGAACCCAGACAACACCTTCTATTCCGTCAAGCGTTTCATCGGCCGTCGGGTTGATGAGGTGAATGAGGAGTCGAAAGAGGTGAGCTACGGCGTTGAGAAGGCCGGCTCCAACGTGAAGGTGAAGTGCCCGGTTCTCGACAAGCAATTCGCGCCTGAAGAGGTTTCCGCTCAGGTGCTGCGCAAACTGGCTGAGGACGCCGGTAAGTACCTCGGCGAAACCGTCAGCCAAGCGGTGATCACCGTTCCGGCTTACTTCAACGACTCCCAGCGCCAGGCCACCAAGGACGCCGGAAAGATCGCTGGCCTTGAGGTGCTGCGCATCATCAACGAGCCCACCGCTGCGGCTCTGGCCTATGGCCTCGACAAGAAGAGCAACGAGCGCATTCTGGTCTTCGACCTGGGCGGTGGCACCTTCGACGTCTCTGTTCTGGAAGTTGGCGACGGTGTGTTTGAGGTGTTGTCCACCGCTGGTGACACGCACCTCGGCGGTGACGACTTCGACAAAGTGATCGTTGATCACCTGGCCGAGACGTTCAAATCCAACGAAGGCATCGATCTGCGTCAGGACAAGCAGGCCTTGCAACGCCTCACCGAAGCCGCTGAAAAAGCGAAGGTCGAGCTGTCCAACGCCACCCAGAGCGAGATCAACCTGCCGTTCATCACGGCCACACCTGAGGGTCCCAAGCACCTGGATCTCACCCTCACCCGCGCCAAGTTCGAGGAACTGGCCTCCAAGCTGATCGACCGCTGCGCCATGCCTGTGGAGCAGGCGCTCAAGGACGCCAAGCTGTCCTCCGGCGAGCTGGACGAGATCGTGATGGTGGGTGGTTCCACCCGCATCCCGGCCGTGCTCGAACTGGTGAAGCGCATCACCGGCAAAGACCCCAACCAGACGGTGAACCCCGACGAGGTGGTGGCTGTGGGTGCTGCCATTCAGGGCGGTGTGCTGGCTGGCGAGGTGAAGGACATCCTTCTGCTTGACGTCACGCCCCTCTCCCTGGGTGTGGAAACCCTCGGCGGTGTGATGACCAAAATGATCACCCGCAACACCACGGTTCCCACCAAGAAGACCGAGACCTACTCCACGGCTGTGGATGGTCAGACCAATGTGGAAATCCACGTGCTCCAGGGTGAGCGCGAGATGGCGTCCGACAACAAGTCGCTTGGAACCTTCCGTCTCGATGGCATCCCCCCGGCTCCCCGGGGCGTGCCTCAGATCGAGGTGACCTTCGACATCGACGCCAACGGCATCCTCAGCGTCACCGCCAAGGACAAGGGCAGCGGCAAGGAGCAGTCCATCTCGATCACCGGCGCGTCGACCCTCTCGGATTCCGAGGTCGACAAGATGGTGAAAGACGCTGAGGCTAACGCCAGCGCTGACAAGGAGAAGCGCGAAAAGATCGACCTCAAGAACCAGGCCGAAACCCTCGTTTACCAGGCTGAAAAGCAGATGGGAGAACTGGGCGACAAGGTTGATTCCGACGCCAAGGCGAAGCTCGAGGACAAGCGCCTCAAGCTCAAGGAAGCCACCGAGAAGGATGACTACGACGCGATGAAGACCCTGCTGGAGGAACTGCAGCAGGAGCTCTACACCGTGGGTGCGTCCGTCTATCAGCAGGAAGGGGCTGCAGCTGGTGCTGGTGCGCCTGGTGCTGACGCCGGTGCCGGTACCAATGCCGGTGGTGGCGATGCCAGTGACGACGTCATCGACGCGGAGTTCACCGAGACCAAGTGAGTTCAGTGATTCTCTGAACTCTCACTAATGATTCAGTGATAACCCTCAAAGCATCTGCCCTCACTGATTGACTCAGTGAGGGCAATTTTATTTATAGAAATTTTGCAACTTGTAATGCTGGACATAATTTATGCACATTTTTAGACAGCCTCTTTGTTAAAAGTGAAATCAACGGATGGAATTAAAAAATTTGATGATCAGAGTTGAGTAGACCAGGACTCTCTCTCGCAAGCCTTCAAATCTAGTTTTTGCTCCGATAAATAGAATGTAGTCATGCAGCCTGTCCTTGGTATTTTAATGCTAAAAAATGTATGCTATCAATATTGCTTGTGATAAATTCTCTTCTATTTGTCATCAAATGATTTAATGATTTGCGTGAGCAATGGTTTTGAAAATATGATTGTCATCTAATAGATATTAGTTAATTCTATTGTCAATAAGTAATTGATATATGCATTTGATTTAGGTCAATATTCATTGCGTTGAGGCATTGAATGCGATAGTTTCTAAATGTTTATTTTAAAATTGCTTCAAATTTAGAGACTTCATTTTGCAAAATAAAATAATGTTTACAACGAGTTTGGGATTTTTGGTGTTGCCTTGATGGTGTCGGTTTATGTCACTGAGTCCTTTGATTTTTTAGAATCCCTTTTTTTTGTTCCTGTATTCCTGTGTTTATGTGTGAACGACGTGGCTTACTGCTGAATTTATCGGGTTTGCCTCTTCGAAGAGCTAAGAGAACTTGGGCTCCAAATGCATTTTTATCAAAGCCTCCTTTTTTAGGTGTTTGCCCCAAACGAACGATTACTGCGCACTGTGATGGGGCTATCAGCAGCAATTGTCCCTGAAAACCTTCCGCTGAATAACTGTCATTTGGTAAATCTGGTCGTGATTTACGACTGCTCAACCACCAGTGAGCTCCATATTTTTGTCTTGACCCATGAGTTGAGCGGCGAGCCTCTTTAACCCATTTTTTTGGTATGAGCTGCTCACCATTCCATTTCCCATTATCCAAATAGAGTTGACCAAATCGAGCCCAATCTTGTCCACTGGCTAAAACCCCTGATGAGCCAACAAACGTTCCACTTTTATCGGTTTCGAAAACGGCAGATGTCATTCCTAAAGGTTCGAACAACTCTTGTGAGGGGAACTTCCAATAGAGCTCATCGTTGTCGATGGAATGCCTCAGCATCCGGCTGAGAATATTGGTTGGCCCCGATGTGTATTTCCACTTTTTGCGAGGTGACTTATCCAAAGGTTTTCTGGCGGCGAAGTGCGCCATATCTTTTTGCTGCAACATCTGCAGAAGATCTGAATTTAGCTCTCCGCTCTCTTCGAACGCTAGACCGCTTCTCATTCTTAGGAGTTGATTCAAACTGATCTCATGCCGTGGGTCTTGAGGATCACTCCATTCAGGAACGATCGGAGGGTGGGTCGGATCAAAAAGTCCTTCTTGGATTGCTCTGCCAATTAGGGCATGAGCAACACTTTTGCTCATAGACCAGCCGCGCAGAGGAGCATCAGGATTAACGCCTTTTGCGTAGCGCTCAGCCATCACCCATCCGTCCTGTACTACCACCACAGCGCGGGTTCGTTTTGGTGAGCCAGGGTCCTCCTCGCGAAATGCGTCATCGAGCACCTTGGTCAGAGCCTTCCAATCGATTTCGGGCGGATTAGTACTTGCCGAGTCGACAAGTGGCCAAGGATTAATACTTGAACTTGGATTCCTTGTGGTAGCGTTAACTTGCGATAGGCGAGGATTAGCAAAGTGTCGGTATCGTTTACCTCTGCCAAATGCCATCGCTTCGAGAGCTAATGTCGGTGCAACAGCTAAAAAGCGAGACATAAATGCTTGCAGCTTAGTATTTGTTAATGAGCTCTGCGCTACATAGTTATATATACGATGAAGCCACACTAGCGGTGCATTAAAAATTCTTCTAAACAATTTCACCATCCTGTAAGGCTTTGGAGGAAAGGTCGTTTGATGTTGTGATGCCCGCTTGCCCATTTAAAAGCTGTTAGCCCTTATACTATTATTAACATATTTGCTGGAGTATTCAGAGAAAACTCGCTGCTGACATTAGAGCATATCCATGCTTGTTGTTTTTGTCATGAATTCTTGACGCAAGCCAGGCGTATTTGGGTTTATTTTTTGCTTGCAATAAGCTTAGATAAAGTGAACATGCATTCCGCTTTTATTCCCTTATGTGGAATGATTGAGGCACATTATTGATACGATGTGCAGTTCCGGTTTGTTCCTCTATTGAGTTTTGATGCGTGGAAAATTTACATTAATATTTAACACAGCATGCAGACGAGAAAAAGCAAATGTTTGAAATCATGTTCAAACCAATAGCCACCTTCGATTCGCAATCTTCGTATTCACTCATCGCTTCTCTGCCATTGCTTCCTATCCATGTGGGTGGCGTCAAAATGCATTGGAGTTCGGTTCTGTTTCTTGCAAAAATCTTCTAGGAGTCCTTGCTTTGGTTCGTATTTGGTTTTGGTCGATCGATGGATTACTTGGATATGACAAGGAAGAAGTTTGCCAGTATTGTTATTTGTAAATTTACCGAATGTAAGTGATGGTTGCTTCGTCAACTCCATAGGGCCCTGCGGGGCCCTTTTTTTATGCTTGCTCAACGGCAGTGGTGACCCACTCGGCGGTGCCAGGCGTGAGCAGAACACCGTTGCGGTAGTGCCCACTGGCCAGGATCAATCCAGGTTCCAGCTCCTCCAGCAGAGGGGCGGGGCGATCCATGGGCCGGGCTCGCAGGCCACTCCAATTGCCAACCACCGTGGCTGAGCACAGCCACTCCGGTGCCCGCTCATTGAGGTTGCGCATTAAGGTCAGCGGATCCTCCGAAGCACGATCGCCCGGTTCCACGGTTGCCCCGAGTAGCAACCGTCCGGGTGCGGTGGGAATCAGGTTGAACCCCTGATTCACCAGTACCGAGGGCCAATTGCTCCAGGTTGTCGGACCCGTTGTCAGTCTTAGTGACAGGGCCTGGCCCAACACGGGTGTCATCGGTCGGACCTGGCCCAGTGGTTCCAGCAAGACGTCCGAGTTCAGGGCTGTGCAGAGCACCACACAGTCGTGAATGGAGCTGTTTCCATCGGTGTGGTGCACACGCCAGTGGTTGTCGTTGCGCTCCAGATGGACCACCGCTGTGGCATTTAGCTCCGCGTTTTGCTCTGCCAGCGCTTTTCGCAGGGCTTGTTGCAGCAGCAGGGGATCAATCCGACCGTCGTGGCGCGAGTGGAGGCCACCGTGGCTGGCCGTTGGCCAGACCGTTGCCAGGTCAGCGTTGTTGACCATCTGTAGCCCCAGGTCAACGCGTTGGGCGGCCAGCGACTCCATCCTCTCCGCCGCTTGTTCGTCCCTGGCGATTTGCAGCAGGCCCGGATGGAGCTTGAGATCAGGCTGGTGAGCCTGCAGCATTTCGATCCATTGCGGCCAGAGCTCCATGCTCCGGCGGCGCAGCCTCCAGCCCCGTCCGCTGCGGCGGCGGAACACATAGCCCATCAGCACCCCGAGGGACGCCGATGTACCACTGAGATCCTTTGCTGATCCCTCGCGATCAACCGACTGGTTCAGGCGAGGGTCGTAAAGAGAAACATCGTGCCCTTGTTGGGCCAGATGCCAGGCGGTGCCAAGGCCGATGGCCCCGGCACCAATCACTCCAATGGAGCGGGTCAGTTGAAGGCCTCAGCCGGGAGGAGGTCGCTGTAAGCGTCAAATCCGGCAGCTACGAGGCTGTAGGACTTCTGCAGGCGGCTGAAGTCCTGCAGGCGGGCCGCTTCATCCAGATTGGCCAGAGCTTCTTTCAAGGAGCGGGCCACCTTGGTGGCTTCCTTGCGCTCACTCTTATCGAGGCGCTGATTGATGTACGACATTTCCCGGCTCACTTCCTGCATGGGGCCATGCAGGAGATTGCGGGTGAACACCCAATCCTTTTCACTCACCAGCCGGGCCAGATCAGGAAGACGGGATTTTGCTTCTTCAAAGGCTGCGGTCTGGCGGCGGATTACGCCCAGATCGTCAGGACTGATGCCGGCAGCGTTTACGGCAGCCGGGGCCATTAGACCCAGGCTTATAGCGACGCAGAGGCAGAACGCGGCTAGGCGGCTCAGAGCCTTCAGCATGGTGATCGAAAATTTCCTTGCGACTTTAACCAGCCCCTCCTGCGCGGGAGAATTTTGTTTTTCAAAGCGTTGTTGTGAGTGACGCCACGGTCATCCTCCAGATGATCTGCCCTGATCGTCCGGGCCTGGTCAGCGAACTGGCGGGTTGGGTGGCAGCCAATGGCGGCAGCATTCGTCATGCCGATCACCACACGGACGCGGGAGCAGGGTTGTTTCTCAGCCGGATTGAGTGGCAGCTCCATGGATTCGGCATACCCCGGGATGTGCTTCCTGAAGCGGTTCAGACCCTGGGACAGCGGCTGGGTGGGGAAGCGCAGCTCCATTTCTCAGATGAATTCCCCCGCGTAGCGATCTTTGCAAGCAAGCAGAGCCACTGCCTGCAGGACTTGCTCTGGCGGGTTCAAAGCGGGGAGCTGCCGATGCAGGTTCCCCTGGTGATCGCCAACCATCCGGATCTGGAATCACTGTGTGCGTCGTTTGATGTCCCTTTCGTTTGTGTGCCGGTCAGTCGTGACACCAAGGCGGAAGCGGAGCAGCAGGTTTTGGAGCTGCTTGAACAGAACAAAGTTGAACTGGCGGTGCTGGCCAAATACATGCAGGTGCTGAGCAGTGATTTCCTCGAGCGTTTCCCCCAGGTGATCAACATTCACCATTCCTTTCTGCCTGCGTTCAAGGGGGCTCAGCCGTACCACCGGGCCTGGGACCGTGGGGTCAAGCTCATCGGCGCAACAGCTCACTACGTCACCGAAGATCTGGATGACGGCCCAATCATTGAGCAAACCACCGTTCCCGTCAGCCATCGGGACGAAGTGGAGGATCTGATCCGCAAGGGCCGTGACACGGAACGCCTTGCCTTGGCGCGGGCCCTTCGTCTGCATCTGCGCCGTCAGGTGATGGTCTATCGCGGGCGTACGGCTGTTTTTGCATGACCTCTGATCGTGGCGGTCAGGCCTTCCGGCTTGGCCTGTTTCTGCTTCCCTCTAGTGCTCTGCTCTCGGGCATCTGCCTCTTTGTGGCTTGTGTCAGCGGCAGTCGGGGCCGGGATCGGCCTATCTGGCAGGCCCGCTGGACCCAACCGTTTCTGGTTGCGGCTGTGTTGATGCTGGTGGGTGCGCTGGGGGCGGAAACAGGGTCGCTGGCCTGGGCTGGGTTGGGCAATTGGTTGCCGTTGTTCTGGGCCTTCTGGGCTTTTCAGCCCCATCTGGCCAGCGAACAGCAGCGCCGTCAGGCCGCTTGGATGCTGGTGGCCGGCACCTTGCCGGTGCTGCTCACCGGCCTGGGGCAAATGTTTCTGGGTTGGCAGGGACCCTGGCAACTCGGAGGCGGCGCCATCATCTGGTTCGTCGCGCCCGGTGGTCAGCCGCAGGGGCGACTCTCGGCCCTGTTTGATTACGCCAACATCGCCGGTGCCTGGCTCGGGGTGGTTTGGCCGTTGATGCTGGCGGCTGTGCTGCGGCCTGATGGTTGGTGGCGGCGTGGTGCTGCTCTGGTGCTCACGCTTTCAACGGTTCTGGCCGTTGTGCTCACCCAGTCGCGCAATGCCATGGGAGCGCTGGCCTTGTCGGTTCCCTTTGTGATGGGGCCGATGCAGTGGTTTTGGTTGCTTCCCCTGCTGCTGCTCCTGGCCTCGCCGTTGTTGTTGGTGGTGCTCCCCGGTGTCCCGTCCGGATGGCGCCAACTGGCGATGGCCCTAGTACCCGAACCGATTCTTGATCGACTTCTGGAACGGGGAGGGCCCACCGCCTGGAAACACACCCGTCTGGGGCAGTGGGGGTATGCCTTGGAGTTGGTTGCGGCCCGCCCCTGGCTGGGCTGGGGGGCAGCCGCCTTCAGCGTGCTGTACCCGATTTATGCGGCCAAGCGTTGGCATGGCCATTCCCACAATCTCCCCCTGGAGTTGGCGATCAGCCACGGCCTTCCGGTGATGCTGTTGGTTGTCGGAACGGTGCTGCTGTTGCTGGTGGTGGCTCTGCGGCGCGGAATCCTGCAGAAAGCACCCATGGAACGGGCCTGGTGGACCGCCACGCTGGTGCTGGTGGCGATGCATGCCACCGACCTGCCGTTGTTCGACAGTCGCCTCAACATCCTGGGCTGGACGCTCTTGGCGGGTTTGGCTGCTTTTAATCAGGAGTTTGGGCAGACGCAACAGCCAAGGCCTGATCGTGATGGTCCCGCAGCATCGCCGGAGCCAGGGGCCCCCTGAGGTGGGTCCAAGGGAGGGTCCGTGAAGCGTCCCATGGCTCGTGGATCACCGTGCTCCAGGGCGGCGGAGGCGGCAGAGTTGGCCCTGGCATTGGCTCGATTTCACCGTTGAGGGCAGCTCGGTAGGTCTTCTTCCAGCCCCCCATGCTTTCGCGTCCCTCGCCAACAGCTGCGATCACCGGCGCCAGGCGACGGTCGCTGCGGGAAAGCAGGGCCTGAATCACGCTCCACCCATAGCTCTCTGGGCGGAACTCGATTCCCTTCGGTTTCAACCGTTTGGCTAGACGTTTGAGGCGCTTCTCGGCTTCCGGTCGGACGCCCTCCCACTGGAAGGGGGTCTGGGCTTTGGGCACAAAGGTGCTTACCCCGAGGGTGAAGCGCAGTCCAGCGGTTCCTTTCTTGAGCGCCAGGAGCAGATCCGCCGTTGCCTCCACGTCGTCATCCGATTCCGTCGGCAGGCCCACCATCCCGTAGAGCTTGAGACCCGTGAGGCCGCCTTGTTTGGCATGGCAAGCCGCTTCATGGATGGCTTCCGTGGTGAGTTTCTTGTTCACCACTTCGCGCATCCGCTCACTGCCGCTTTCGATGGCAATGGTGAGCGAGCGGCTGCCCCGTTTGGCCAGGATCCGACCCAACTCAGGGGTCACAGTGGCGGCCCTCACCGAGCTGACGCTGACGCGGGTCCCATCGAAACGATCCTGATCCAGCCAGTGCAGGAGATCGGCGAACTGGGGATGCTGGGTGACGGAGGCCCCCAGCAGGCCGAGGCGCTTGGTGGCTTTCAGGCCTTTTTCCACAGCCGGGATCAGGCCGTTATCCAACGACGGTGTCCGGAAGGGCAGCGTCAGGTAGCTGGCCAGACAGAACCGGCACAGTTCAGGACAACTGCGCACCACCTCCACCATGTGGATGTCGGGCCAGGCGGCCTCGGGGGTGACCACCGTTGAGTGACTGAGGGTGTTGCCGCGCCAGGTCTGTTTTTCCACCTGGGCTGGAACCGCTGGATCGATCGGTTCCACGCCAATCAGCTCCCCGTTTGGGTTGTACTGCGGGGCATAGAGCGACGGCACGTACACCCCCGGCACCTGAGCCAGCTGTCGCAGCCGCTGCGCTCGCGGTGCCTCTCGGCAGTTCTGCAGCGCATCGATGAAGGCGGGCAGCAGCAGTTCACCGTCCCCGAGCAGCACGGCATCAAAAAACGGTGCCAGGGGCTCGGGGTTGGCCGTCAGCACCGGTCCGCCGCCGAACACGATCGGGTCCTCATCCCCCCGCTCCAGAGCCCAAACCGGAATCCGCTGGTTCTGCAGCAGCTCCGGCAGTACCGGTCCATCCAGTTCCCAGCTCAGGGAGAGCCCGAACAGATCGATGTGGCGTGGCATCGCATCGCCCTGATCGGTGAACAGCCGGCGCACGTCCACATCCGACCGCTGCGCAAGCGTCGCCCAGACGATCTGATAGCCGAGGCTGGTGATCCCCACCGAATAGGTGCTGGGAAAGGCCAGCACGGCCTTGAGGGCCTCGGGGTCCGGCGTGGCCGGATCGAAGAGCAGCGTTTCCTGGTTCAGCTGGGGTCTCCTGTTGGGCCTGATGGCGGGGTTGGCGGCGTGAACGGACGTCTGTAGTGGTTGAGCTTCATCGCCATCCGATCTTCAGCATCGAGTTCCATGCCCATCTGACGTTCGTAGATCGAGTGGGGATGGAACAGTCGGGCGATCACGAAGCTGGTGAGGCAGGCCACCAGGATCGGTTTGAGGATCAGCAGATCCTTGGTGAGGGCAAAGGCCAGGAACATCGCCGAGATCGGCGTGCGGGAACAGCCGGCGACAAAGGCGCCCATGCCCGCGAACACATAGGTGGTGGGCACATGGCCGGTGAGGGCCTCCACGCCAAATCCACCGGCCAGGCCAATCGCCCCTCCGAGCGTCAGCATCGGCATGAACAGCCCCCCTGGTGCTCCCGAGCCCGCTGCTAGGCCAGTGCTGAAGAAGAGCACCACAAAACTGGCGAGGGCCAGGCTGATGTCGGCTTTCCCGGCTCCTATCAGGTGCTTCAGTTCACTGGGGTTATGGAAGGCATCCGGCAGGGCCGCATAGACGCAGCCCAGCACGAGCCCGCTCACAGTCATGCGCAGGATCAGTCGGTCTCCGAACCAACGGCTGCCCTGCCTCTGCATGGTGAGCACGTAGCGGGTGTAGAGCTCCGCCAGCACACCGATCACCACACCTAAACCAACCAGATACAGCAGATCCACCGGCAGGAAGCGCACCAGGGGTGTGTACTCCCGTTCCAGTTGAAACCCGATGGTGCTGTTGAGCCCGCCGCCCCCGGGGTTGAGGCCGAGAAAGCCGAGCACATCCGCCAGCGTGTCGGCCGAGAAGGTGGTGATGATCACCAGCAGCAGCACCACGGGCCTGGCGGAGTGGAGCAGCTCCTCGATCGCGTAGATGAATCCACCGATGGGAGCGCTGAACACTGCGGCAATACCGGCACCGCCACCGGCGGCCACAATCACCCGGCGAAAGGCCACCGGTGCCCGCAGCCAGCGGGACATCTGCCAGGCCACGGAGCCGCCCATCTGAACGGCGGGGCCTTCCGGGCCCAGGGGGAAGCCCGAGCCGATGGCAATGATTCCCGCCACCAGTTTCACCAGGCCCACCCGAAGCCCCATCGGAACCGACCGGTGGCGCAGGAAGCCCATGATGTGGGTGATCCCGGCTCCGCCAGCGGCTGGAGACAGGTTGGTGATCAACCAGGCCGAAACCATGCCGCCGATAGCGCCGAGGGCGGGGAGCACCACCCAGGCTGGAAATTCATCGAGCAGGTCGAGCCGCCAATCCCGCAGCAGGTTGATGCCGCTGGTGAACAGCAGGCCGGTGATGGCAGCTCCAAGGCCCGTGAGCGCCAGAGCCAGAACCACCACCAGCCAGCGGCGTTCCAACAACCTCCTGATGCTCCGGCTTGAGCCCAGGAGGTGGCGTCGTTGTTTGGGTTCGCTCAGGGATGGCACAGATGAGGTGATCCGAGGTCAGGCCTGCGCCAGAACGGTTGCTTCGTCGTCAGCACTGACCACACGCCCCTGGTCTTCAAAGCCGCTGATCTGATCGAAGTTCAGGTAGCGGTAGAGCTCATCGGAGAGGGGATCGATTTTCTCGGCCGCAATGCTGCGGTACTCCTCCGGGGTGGGAATGCGTCCCAGCTGGGCGCAGACGGCGGCCAGTTCGGCGCTGCCCAGATACACCTGAGCACCCTTGCCCAGGCGGTTGTTGAAGTTGCGGGTGCTGGTGGAGAACACGGTGGTGTTGTCCTCCACCCGGGCCTGGTTGCCCATGCAGAGGGAGCAACCCGGCATCTCCATGCGGGACCCAGCGGCCTCGAAGGTGGCGTAGTAGCCCTCCTCTTTCAGCGTCTCTTCGTCCATCCGTGTTGGAGGGCAGACCCAGAGGCGCGCTGTGTTCTGGCCGGCGCCTTCAAGCACCTTGGCCGCGGCGCGGTAATGGCCGATGTTGGTCATGCAGGAGCCGATGAACACCTCCTGCACCGGGTCACCAGCCACCTCGCTGAGCAATTTCACGTTGTCGGGATCGTTGGGGCAGGCCACCACCGGTTCGGTGAGCTCGTCAAGGTTGATCTCCAGCACTTCTGCGTACTCAGCATCAGCGTCAGCGCTCATCAGCTGCGGGTTCGCCAGCCAGGCCTCCATCTCCTTGATCCGGCGGGCCAGGGTGCGGGCATCGCTGTAGCCGCGGGCGATCATGTTTTTCAGCAGCGCCACGTTGCTGCGCAGGTATTCGCTCACCGTGTCTTCGGAGAGCTTGATCGTGCAGCCGGCGCAGGAGCGTTCGGCGCTGGCATCGGTGAGTTCGAAGGCCTGTTCCAGCTTCAGGTCGGGCAGACCTTCGATTTCCATGATCCTGCCGTTGAACAAGTTCTTCTTGTTGGCCTTTTCAACGGTGAGCAGTCCCCGCTGAATGGCCACCCAGGGGATGGCGTTCACCACGTCCCGAAGCGTGACACCCGGTTGCAGGGATCCGCTGAAGCGCACCAGCACCGATTCAGGCATGTCCAGTGGCATGGCGCCGATGGCGGCAGCAAAGGCCACCACACCAGATCCGCCTGGGAAGGAAATGCCGAGGGGGAAGCGGGTGTGGCTGTCGCCGCCGGTGCCGACGGTGTCGGGCAGAAGCATCCGGTTCAGCCAGCTGTGGATGATGCCGTCACCGGGCCGAAGAGCCACGCCACCGCGCTGGGCGAAGAAGTCGGGCAGTTCGTTCTGGGTCTGCAGATCCACCGGCTTCGGATAGGCGGCGGTATGGCAGAAGCTCTGCATCACCAGGTCGGAGGAGAAGCCCAGGCAGGCCAGTTCCTTCATTTCGTCCCGCGTCATCGGGCCGGTGGTGTCCTGGGAGCCGACGGTGGTCATCAGCGGTTCGCAGCTGGTGCCGGGTCGGACGCCCGCGAGACCACAGGCCTTGCCCACCATCTTCTGCGCCAGGGTGAAGCCCTTGCCGGTGTCTGCCGGGGCTGAGGGGCGGATGAACAGATCCGACGGGGTGAGGCCAAGCTTGGCGCGCACCTTGTCGGTGAGGGCGCGGCCGATCATCAGGGGGATGCGACCGCCGGCCCGCACCTCGTCGCTGATCGTGCTGGGCTTCAGTTCGAACCGACTCACGACCTTGCCGTCCCGTTCGATCGTGCCGGCGTGGGGGCGAATGGTGATCACATCACCGGTGTTCAGGTCGGTCACATCGCATTCGATCGGCAGGGCACCGGAGTCCTCAGCGGTGTTGAAGAAGATCGGGGCGATCTTGCCGCCGAGGATCACACCGCCCGCCCGTTTGTTGGGCACATGGGGAATGTCATTGCCGGTGTGCCAGAGCACCGAATTGATGGCGCTCTTGCGGGAGCTGCCGGTTCCCACCACATCACCGACGTAGGCCACGGGATGGCCCTTTTCTTTAAGGCTTGCGATGGTCTTCAGGCCCTCTGGATCCCGGGTCTCGAGCATCGCCAGGGCATGGACGGGGATGTCCGGCCGGGTGGTGGCATGGGTGGCCGGCGACAGATCGTCCGTGTTGGTTTCGCCTTCAACCTTGAACACCGTCACGGTGATGCTGTCGGCCAGTTCGGGCTTGGCGGTGAACCACTCGGCTGCGGCCCAGCTGTCCACAACCTGCTTGGCGAAGCGGTTGTCCGCCGCCAGATCCATCACCTCGTTGAAGGCGTCGTAGACGAGCAGCGTTCGGCTGAGTCCCTCAGCAGCACAGCCCGCCAGCGCAGCGTCGGAGTGCTTCAGCAGCTCGATCAGAGCGGCGACGTTGTATCCCCCCACCATCGTTCCCAGCAGGCGGGTGGCGTCCAGTGGTGACACCAGGGGGCTCTTGGCGTCTCCCTGAGCCACGGCACTGAGCCAGGTGGCCTTCACATAAGCCGCTTCATCCACACCCGGGGGGATCCGCTCGCTGAGCAGGTGCAGCAGGAATTCCTCCTCGCCGGCGGGAGGGTTCTGCAGCAGCTCGGTCAGTCCCTGGGTCTGCTCGGCGTTGAGCGGAAGAGCGGGAACGCCCTGGGCTTCCCGGGCGGCGGCCAGCTCGCGGTAAGCGCTCAGCATGGAGATCTCTGTGCAGGGATGACCACCATTCTTCCGGACCGTGTCTGTTGCCAGTGAGCGGGGTGCGTAGCCTTGGTCGGAGTCTCGCGTCCAGTCATGGCCACCACCTCCGATTTGCATGTGGTGGAGACACGTCCCCTGGTGGCCCCTGCTGTGTTGCATCAGGAGCTGCCCATGGACGTGGCGGCACTCGAGACCGTGGCGTCTGCCCGCCGGCGCATTCAAGACATCCTCAGTGGCCGTGATCAGCGTCTGCTGGTGGTGGTGGGTCCCTGCTCTGTTCACGACGTCAAAGCTGCCCGGGAGTATGCCCAGCGCCTGGCTCCGATCCGCGAGCGCTTGAAGGATCAGCTTGAGGTGGTGATGCGGGTGTATTTCGAGAAGCCGCGCACCACGGTTGGTTGGAAGGGACTGATCAACGACCCCCATCTCGATAACTCCTACGACATCAACACCGGTCTGCGGCGGGCCCGGGGACTGCTGTTGGATCTCGCCCGGGAGGGGATGCCTGCTGCAACGGAACTGCTCGATCCCGTTGTTCCGCAGTACATCGCTGATTTGATCAGCTGGACTGCGATCGGCGCCAGGACGACGGAAAGTCAGACCCACCGCGAAATGGCCTCAGGGCTGTCGATGCCGATCGGCTACAAGAACAGCACCAACGGCAGCGCCACCATCGCGATCAATGCCATGCAGGCAGCGGGGAAGCCGCATCACTTCCTCGGAATCAATCGCGATGGGCATGCTTCGATCGTCAGCACCACGGGCAACCCCTATGGCCACCTCGTGCTGCGGGGCGGCAGCCAGGGCAGCAATTACCACCTGGAGGCTGTGCAGGAGGCCGCAGCCGAGTTGAGCCAGGCTGGTCTGCAGGATCGACTGATGGTGGATTGCAGCCATGCCAACAGCAACAAAGATTTCCGTCGACAGGCGGAGGTGCTGGCCAGCGTTGCCGAGCAGTTGCGGGGGGGCTCCAACCACGTGATGGGCGTGATGATCGAGAGCCATCTGGTGGAAGGCAACCAGAAACTGACTGCCGACCTGACGCAGCTGACCTATGGCCAGAGCATCACGGATGCCTGCATCAGCCTTGAGACCACTGAAGCCTTGTTGGATGACTTGGCTAAGGCCGTTCCCACTCGCAAACAGACCGTCACCGCCTGAGGTCAGACCATCAGTTGACTCCACAGCACCCCAACGCTGAGGGGAACGCTGAGGTTGTCGAGACCGCCCCAGCTGAGCTGTTCCAGCCCGGTTGCCATGGCCACCATGCCAAGGGCTGCCGGCAGGGAAAGGTCAGCCCCCGACCATTGCGCCAGGCCGATCAGCACCAGGCCTGAGACAACCGCCATGGTCATCGTGCCGACGCTTGATTTGGTCTGACCAAACAGAACCCACTTCGAGGACTCGACGTTGCGGCCGATCAACCCTGCAAGGCCATCCCCCAGGGCCATCACCAGAACCCCGGCGGACACCGCATCGGCTCGGCCTGGCCAGAACAGCAAAAGCAGTGTTGTGATCGCGACGCCGTAGGCGATGGTGCCGTAGCTGTTGCGATCGACATCCTCAACGGCGGGGATGAAGCGCCATTGGTGGTTCAACGCCGTCACAACAGTGATCACCGCCGCGACAGGCAGGGCAACCACAAAAGGAATTTGAAAGAACCAGGCCAAAGGAACCACGGCTCCGGTTCCGATGTGCACAATTTTTCGGCTCAGTTCCCGTTGGTTCGGCCGAAGGCGACGACACAACACGGCGCATGCTGTCACCATCGCCATCCAGATCAGGATGGCGATGGGTCCGGTGAAGGAGAGCAAGTGGCTTAGGCGGCTTGTTGGTGGTTGGTCATGGCGCGCAGTTTGAGAATTGCTTTGGCCTCGAGCTGTCGAACGCGCTCACGGGACACATTGATCTGACGGCCGATCTCCGCAAGGGTCAAAGGCTCTTCACCGCCGAGACCGAACCGCAACTTCAGAATCTTCTGCTCGCGTTCGTTCAACTGCGACAGCCAGCCGCCCAGGTGTTCCTTCTGGATGCTGCGATCCATCCCTTCCATCGGTTCTTCACCGTTGGGATCAGGGATCAATTCGCCCAGGGTGCTGCGATCTTCTTCGCCACGGGCATGGGCATCCAGTGATGCGCAGGGTGCGCTCTGGGAGATCAGATCCTCCAGTTCCCGGGGCTCGATGCCCATGGCGCTCGCCAGTTCCAGCCGATTCGGTTGACGACCGAAACGGTGGGACAGCTCCCGGGAGATGCGACGCATCTTGGAGAGCTTTTCGCTGATGTGGATTGGCAGGCGAATGGTGCGGGCGCTGTTGTCGATGGCCCGCGTCATGCCTTGGCGAATCCACCAATAGGCATAGGTGGAAAATTTGTAGCCCATGGCGGGGTCAAACTTGTCGACTGCTCGCTCGAGGCCGATGGCTCCTTCCTGAACCAGATCGAGCAGCTCCAGGCCCTGGTTCTGGTACTTCTTCGCCACGCTCACCACGAGGCGGAGGTTGGCGGCCATCATCCTGTCGCGGGCCCGTTTGCCCATGCGGATCTTGTGGCGATGCCGGGAGGTCAGCTCCTCTTCCGGTAACTCCTGAAGTTGCTTCATCGCTTGCACATGGTGTGCAAGTTCGATCTCTTCAGCTGCCGTCAGCAAAGGAATGCGTCCGATGCTGCTCAGATAAAAACCAATGGAGTCGGTGGCAAGCCGCCCTCCTTGTCGAGTTGATAGTCGACGTCCGGTGGACGGCAACGCAGGTTCTTTCCGGGACGACTGTTTTGTCGTGCCGGAAGATTCCAGAGGGATCCCCATCACCCTGGTCTCCTGAATGAATTTGGGCTGAACTTAGCACCAGGCAACAGTGTTGACTGTTTCGAATCGAAAGAATTTCAGGAGCTGAATCTTTGGGCTTTAAAAGCAACTGATCTGGCTGTGATCGTGGCGGCTTCAAGTTTGTTTTTGAAGAATGTTGTATCGGATGTCACAGACGCAATCCCTTTGAAAACCAAAAGAATCACAAGGATTGGATGCCGTTGCTCCATTGCTTGATCAATTGAATCTGGGAATTGCGTTCCGAGGTGTCGTTTTCAGGTTTGCGCTGCACAAATGTGCCATCGCTCTGCATGTCCCAGGCAGCCTGGTTGTCATTCAAGTACAGCTGCAGCAGGCGTTCCAGTTTCTGGCGATGCTCGGGGTCTTCGATCGGTGTGACCGCTTCAATGCGGCGGTCGAGGTTGCGGCTCATCCAGTCGGCACTGCCGATGTACACCTCCGGTGAGCCGCCGTTGGCGAACGAAAAGATTCTCGAGTGTTCCAGGAAGGGGCCGATGATGCTGATCACCCGAATGTTTTCACTCAGTCCTTCACAACCGGGATAGAGGCTGCACATGCCGCGAATGATCAGTTCGATTGTCACTCCGGCTTGGGAGGCTTCATAAAGAAGCGCAATGATCGTTGGATCCACCAGGGAATTCATCTTGGCTCGGATCCCGGCCTCTCGGCCCTGCTGGGCATGTTCAATTTCGCGGCGGATTAACAGCTCCATCCCTTTCCGCAGGGTGACGGGGGCCACGAGCAGGCGACGAAAAGTTTGCTGCTTGGAAAAACCGGTGAGGTAATTGAACAGTTCCACCAGGTCTTGACCCAGTTCCTGGTTGGCGGTGAGAAGGCCCAAGTCGGTGTAGAGCTTGGAGGTTTTCGAGTTGTAGTTGCCCGTGCCGATGTGCACATAGCTCTGAAGCTTGTCCTTCTCCTTGCGCACCACCAGAACAATCTTGGTGTGGGTTTTCAGCCCCAGCACCCCGTAGACCACATGAACTCCGGACTGCTCCAGATGCCGGGCCCATTGGATGTTGTTGTCTTCGTCAAATCGTGCTTTCAATTCCACCAATGCCATCACCTGCTTGCCGTTTTCGGCGGCACGGATCAGTGCAGCAATGATCGGCGAGTCTTTGGAGGTGCGGTAGAGCGTCATCTTGATGCCCATCACCTGGGGATCGTCTGCCGCCTGGTTGATGAACTCTTCGACAGTTGTCGAGAAGAGGTCATAGGGATGGTGCAGAAGAATGTCCTGACGGCGAATCACTGAGAAGATCGATTTGAACTCATCCGGCTTGATCGCTCCCTCGTCCAGCAGGTGCTGCTGACTGCGGGCAAGCACTGCTGGTGTCTGGCCTCCGTGGCTTTGGCCCTTGAGTTTCGGCAGCGGTAGTGAAGTCAGGCTGAGCAGGTCGTCCAAGCCCAGGGGGCCATCGATCACATACACGTCTTCCTCTTCAACGCTGAGTCCTGTCATCAGCATTTCCACCACGTCCTGAGGCATCTCGTTAGGCACCTCGAGGCGCACCACCTCACCGCCCATGCGTCGCTTTCGCAGTCCCTGTTCCAGGGCCAGCATCAGGTCATCGGCTTCCAGATCCCTCAGCTCCAGATCCGCATCCCGCGTCACGCGGAAGAAGTAGTGCCCCTCGATCGTCATGCCAGGGAACAGCTCCTTCAGGTTGAAGGCGATCACCTGCTCGAGGGCGATGGCGGTGTGAACGGGTTTCTGCTCCTGGCCGCTCAGATTCGAGGGGATGGCGATGAAGCGAGGCAGATTTTTCTGGGGAACTTTGACCCGGGCAAATTGCCGTTGCCCTGTTTCCGGATCAACAACCACGGCCGCAACATTGAGGCTCAGGTTGCTGACGAAGGGAAACGGATGGGCCGGGTCTACCGCCAGGGGGGTGAGCACCGGAAATACCGAGGTCTGGAAGGTGTCGTCAACCCACTGGCGTTGGTCGTCGTTCAGCTGTTTGTAATCGAGCAGCTCAACCTTGTGTTCCAGCAGCTTCGGCCTCAGGTGCTGGCGGTAATGCATCTGTTGCTCTCGCAGCAGGGGAATCAGCCGTTCTCGGATCGTCAGCAGTTGCTCCAGGGGTGACTTTCCGTCCTCACTGGGCTTGCTGACGCCCGCCTCCACCTGAGACTTCAGTGACGCCACGCGAACCATGAAGAATTCGTCGAGGTTGTTGCTGAAGATGGCGCTGAACTTGGCTTGATCGAGCAGAGGTGTGCGTGGATCCAGGGCCTGGGCCAGCACCCTCTCGTTGAAGGCGATCCAGCTCAGCTCCCGGTTGATGTAGTGCTCCGGAGCTAAGGCTGCTGCGCACATGGGCTGAACGGCTCGGCGCTTGTGTTGTTAGCCGAAACGTAGCAATCAGGACTGGCTTGGTTGTGTGTCGGAGATGTCTGGCAGAGGGCTGCCGGCCACCAGGCCGATCACGATCACCAGCACGGTTGCCGCAGCTGCAAACGGGCTCACTGGACCCAGCAGGTCGTAGCTCAAGCCCGCCAGGGGGGGGCCGAGGAAACTGCCCAAACTCTGCAGGGCCTGAAGGCTGCCGAGGGCGCTGCCTTGCCCCTCCCGTCCCAGGCGCCGTGACACCAGGCTGCGCAGGCTTGGTGTGACCAAGCCGGTGCCTAAGGCGAGGATGCCGACGGCGGTGAAGATGACGCCGGCCCGATCGGATGCGCCGACGCTGGGGATCAGCAGGCATCCAATGATCACCAGACCCAGGCCCAACAAGGTCAGACGCCATTCACCAAACCGTTTCACCAGCGGCCCGATCAGCCCTCCCTGGACCACGGTGGCGACGACCCCCACCACAAGGAAAGCGGTGGTGGCGAGCTCAGGGCCCCAGCCGAAGCGTTGCTTGAAATAGAGCACCAGGATGGCGGTGAAGCCATTGAAGGCCAGGAAGAACAGGAAAAAAGCTCCGCACAGTCGCCCCACGCTGGGGTTCATCAGCACCTGGCTGAGCCGTGCAAACGGATTGAGGTCGCGTTTTCTGGGTAGGTTTTTGCGGGACTCCTGGGGATGGGTTTCCGGCAGCAGGTTGAGCACCACCAAGAGGTTGAGTGCAGCGAAGCCTGTGGCCACCCAAACGGGAAGGGACACGGCCACCCGGGCCAGTTGCCCGCCAACGAAGGGGCCGAGGATGAACCCCAAGCCAAAGGCCACGCCGATCAAGCCGAAGGCACGGGCTCGCTTGTCGGGAGGAGTGATGTCGGCGAGCACGGCGCTGGCTGTTGCCGCCGTACCGCCACTGATGCCGTCAATGATCCGTGCTGTGAACAGCAACAGCAGGGGCAGCAGGCTTTGGCTGGGCCAAGGCAGTGAAACCGTCACGGCAAAGAGGCCGAGTCCCACCACGGATCCCGCGACGCAGATGCTGATCACTGGGCGGCGGCCGTAGCGATCACTGAGCGCTCCGATCAAGGGCGTGACCAGGAACTGCGCCAGGGCATAGCTTCCCGCCAACAGACCCAGGGTTCGTCCGTCTGGGGCGAACTGGGCCAGGAGAAAGGGCAACAGCGGAAAAACAATGCTTTCGCTGAGCCGGTCGTTGAGCAGCGTGAGAAACGCGCTGAGCAGTGTGGGAATCCGAGGACGCTGCAAGCTTGCTGCCACGCAGGAGAGACTCACATTCCCACAGGCAGCTGCCATGGCTTTGCGTCCGATCGCTCCGGAGGATCAACCGCTGTTGCGGGAGATCTATGCCGATGCGATCGAATCGCAGGCTCCCCTCCTTTATTCAGATGAACAAGTCAGGGCTTGGGCGGCTCTGGCCTGGTTGCCCGGCGTGCTCGATGCGAGTTTTCGGGAGGGCTCGGGATGGCTGACCACTGATGGTTCAGCCTTTGCGATCCGCCATCCCGAAGATCGTCTCTCGCTGCTCTACTGCCGTGGTTGTGCCTCGAGGCGGGGCCATGGCAGTGCCCTTCTGAACCAGATTGAGGCGGATGCGCTGGCGTCCGGCGTTCGGCAACTGCGGACGGAGGCCAGTCAGTTCAGTCGACCGTTGCTAGAGCGACTTGGTTGGTGTGTGGAAGCGCCGGAGATGATCCTGATTGGAGGCGTTCCGTTCGAGCGCTATCGGATGCTCAAGCTGCTCCGCCAAGCGCAGAGTTGATCGAGCATGGCTTGGGCCTGACCCGTCTGCAGAACGGATGCTGCCCGTTGAATGCCCTGTTCCAGGGAATCACTGCAGCCGGAGAACCACAGATAGGCGCCGGCGTTCCAGCGCAGGGCATCGCAGAGAGGGCCTTTGTTCTGCAGGGCGTTGCGTGCTTGATCGGCCCAGGTGTTCTCGTCAGCCCATTCCACGTCGGCGTCGTGACAGCCATGGTCACGGGGGTGCAGGATCAACCGCTCCGCCTTGCCGTTTCCCACTCGGGCCGTGATGCAGGCTCTGCCGATGGGCAGGTCGGTTCCCCCTTCCAAGCCCTTCACGGTGAGAACATCGGTTTCGCCGGCTTCCTTCAGGGCTTCCCAGGCGCGGGCTTCTGTTGGTGGGTGGACAAAGCCACTCACAAGGAGGTGGTCGCCTTGGTGGGGTGTCCAGAGCAGTTCCAGGCTGGCAACCGGGGGACGCTTGCCCAGTTCCTCGCGATAGCCGATCAGGGTTTCCGCAATGGGGAAGTGATCCGGCTGGTGAATCAGGGCGAAGCCGTTCTGCTGGAACCCGTCGGCGACGGCGCTGATCGGCAGACCTGTGAGGTCGAGATCAAGAAGGCGGAACAGATCAACAGCGGTGACGCCGTATTTGATCGGCATCCGGTCACCGCCCTGCAGAACCACCGGCTGCCCACAGGCCAGCAGCACCAGCGCGGTGAGCGGGTAGATCGGCGCTGTGCGCGTGCGTCCGTCGTAGGGCATGCCGAAACACAACGGTGCTCGACTGCCAGCGGTGGATTGCAGCACCGGGCCATGGGCTCGGTAGGTGTCGAGCATGCCCGTGAGTTCCTGGGGTTCGGGTCGTCGGATGCGATGGGCAATCAGGAAGGCGCCGATCTGTGCGGGCGTCGCTTCGCCCTGCAGCATCAGCTCCATGGCATCAGCCGCTTCCTCGCGACTCATGCCTTTGCTGGTGTGTTCACCGCTTCCCACCTTGCGCAGGTGCTGCTTGAAGCGGTCGCGGCCGGAGAGAACTGCGCTCGTCAAAGGTCCAGCCTCAAGCTGAGGTCAGTCTTTAGGAGCGACTGACCCGCCAGGGGTAGCAATTGCTACGAAAGTTCAGGGGCTGCTCAGTCGGGATAACCCCTCGAAGCTGCCATGGCGTGGATGCTGCGGGTGGTGGCGTCCTTCTGCGTAATAGAGCCGCTCCAGCATCAGCTGGGGAGCAGTTGTTGGTGGCAGAAATTGCGCCTGAAGCAGGGTCGCCATTGTTTGGAAAAACTGACTCATTTCAAATTTCTTCTATAGACACAATTCCACTCGCAGCATGGGCCTGTTGGCTGTGCTTATTGCTTCAAAACAGGCTGTTGTTTTGTAGTTAATGCTTCATTGTTCAGTCAGCGTTTGCGCAACAGTTTCTCTGCTGCTGAGACGTTCCAACTTGGAACGCTGTTTTTGAAGCGGCCATAACAAATTTTCGTTCAATCATGACTGTTACTGCTGCCTTGATGGCTGCCAAGAAGGCCAAGGGCATGAGCTTTGCCGATCTGGAATCGGCTCTGGGCCTTGATGAGGTCTGGATTGCTTCCTTGTTCTATGGACAAGCCACTGCATCCAAGGAAGAGGCTGAAAAGCTGGCTGAGCTGCTCTCCCTTGACCCAGCCATCACCGCCGCTTTGCAGGAGTTCCCCACCAAGGGAAGCCTCGATCCGGTGATCCCCACTGATCCCTTGATCTACCGCTTCTACGAGATCATGCAGGTTTATGGCATGCCCCTGAAGGATGTGATCCAGGAGCATTTTGGTGACGGCATCATGAGCGCGATCGACTTCACGCTTGATGTGGACAAAGTGGAGGATCCCAAAGGTGATCGCGTCAAAATCACCATGTGCGGCAAGTTCCTGCCTTATAAAAAGTGGTGAACAACCAAGTGTCTTGATTGAAGACATCAAGCCCCGCTTTTGCGGGGTTTTTTTATTGGCGGAATTGTTGGCTCAGTTGGGTGCTGGCCATTTTCCGCCGAACGTCATCATTCAGCTCCTGGCTCAACTCCAGCAGGCAGCGCTGACTCGTAGGTGTGGCGATGCAACCGAGCGCGCGGAAGGCTGCCTCGGCAACAGGCAGGGAACCGTTGCCACAAAGCTCTGCCAGCTTTTCGCTGATCAACACGCCATCGCGGCGTTGCAGAACCCGAATGGCGGCCACAACGACTGGATCGCGAAAATCATTCAACACCTCTTGGCAGAACTGCAGCAGTTCACCGTCGTCCAGGCAGTGGGACCGGAAGCTGAGCAGTTGAAGACCGGCAATTCGGTGCAGTTGGCCCGGGTGATGCAGGCAATTCACCACCACCGATTCGGGAACTTCGGCCCCCCAGCAGGCGAGAGCCTGAACCACCATCAGGTTGGCGGCTTCATCGTCCGAGGTTTGCTCGAGTTGAGCCAACAACCAATCGCGGGCTTCGCTTTGGTGGCACAGCCCTGCCGCCATCACCAAATCGGGAAGAACCCCGTGGTGGGCGAGGAGGTCTTGGATCACGGGCCAGCCGCGTTCGGCCTGCATGCCCAGTTTTTCGCAGAGGGCTCGCCGCAGATCAACAGAAAGGCTGGGGGAGTAGACCTCCCCCAGCCAAGAGGGCTCCAAAGGAGCGCGTCGAGATCGGGCGAGCCGTTCCCAGAGAACGGCTTCGTCGTTCATGGATGGATCAGCGGGCACCCAGTTCAGCAGCGAGCTCACGCTCCAGCTTTTCATCGTGCTCGGTGGGCAGCACGTTCTCCATCGGAGTGCGATGGGTGCTGTAGAAGAGCATGCCGATGAACACCATGCCGCCCACGATGTTGCCGAGGGTGACAGGCAGGAAGTTCCAGAAGATCACCTTGGTGAAGGGGACGCCTGAACCGAGGATCGGGCCAGCGGTGTGCAGGAACTGGTTCACCACGATGTGCTCCATGCCCATCGATTGGAAGGCGGTGATCGGAAGCCAGCAGGCCAGGATCTTGCCGGGAACGCTCTTGCTCACCAGAGCCATGGTCACGCCCAGGCAAACCAACCAGTTGGCCACAAGTCCGCGTAGGAAGGCGAGGAAGAAGCCCATGCTTCCCAGGGCCTCGTACTTCTTCTCAACGTTGATTTGATTGAGGGCCATGATTTTCTGGGCCACGGCATCCCAGATCGGCGGGCCGACGTTGTCAGCAGCGCCATCCATGGTGCCGCTGGTGAGGCTGATGGCCATGATCACGGCCACAACGGCGGTGCCGATCCAGTTGCCGATCCACACCCAGACCCAGTTGCGGAAGGTGGCACCCCAAGTGCTCTTGCCGGCCCAAGTGGCCATCGGCAGCAGGGCAAAGTTGCCGGTCACCAGCTCCATGCCAAACAGCACGATGCTGGCGAAGCCGAAGGGGAACAGCAGCGAGCCCACGAAGGGGGCTTTGACGGTGATGCCCACGGTGAGGGCCAGGATCACCGCCAGGCCAAGGATGGCCCCGGAGTAAAAGCCACGGATCAGCAGGTTCTTCACGCTGACCGTTGATTTTTTGCCGCCGGCGGCAATCATGCCGTCGACAAGCTCATTGGGTAGGACGTAGTCCATCAGATGAGATTGAGAATTGGACGAAGGTTTTGATGTCAACCGCTGATGCGGTTCATCAGGCGGGAGAACAGATCAGGGCTGCCGCCCTGACGGTTGATGGCGGCTCCGTCGCGACCACTGGCGCTGAGCCAGTTGACGAAACGAGAGAACACGTCGTTGCGGTTGGCCATGACGGTGAGGGGGAGTGGTCGATGCGGGGAGCCGTGACTTCAAAAGGAAGCGTCACGGCCAAAGCAGCGATCAGGCCTTTGGGGTGGCCCCGAACTTTTCGATCAACACCTCTTTGAGAGCGATCTTGATCTCATCGGCCGGGATCGCCTTGCGGTGGATTTCGCCGATGCTCGGGTTGGCGCCTTGGGAACCACCGATGGTCATCGTGTAGCCCTCTCCCATGACGCCTTCACTGTTTTTGGCCTTGGTGCCGGTGAGGCCGATGGCACCCATGTAGGCCTGGCCGCAGGTGTTGGGGCAGCCGGTCCAGTGGATCTTCAGCTCTTCAGGAAGATTGAGCTCTTGGTCGAGTTCCTTGGCTGCTTCGAGCGCTTGGTCCTTGGTGTTGGTGAGGGCGAAACCGCAGTAGGTGTTGCCGGTGCAGGACACCGTTCCTGCGGAGATGTGACCGGGCTCCAGCGGGAAGCGTTGCACCAGGGCGTCTGCCTTCAGGGCGTCGAGCTTGTCGTTGGGAAGGCCAACGAGGATGACGTTTTGATCTTCGGTCAGACGCACCTCACCACTGCCGTAGTTGAGGCTTGCGGTTGCCAGATCCTGCAGATCCTGGGCGGTCAGGCGACCCACCGGAACGTGCAGTCCGGCGTAGGAGAGCCCTTCCTGTTTCTGAGGATGGAAGCCGTAGTGGGAGCGGGGCGTGGTGTTGAAAACAGAGCCCGGATCGGGGGTCAACGGACCGAAGAGTTCTTCCACCTGGCTGCGGAACACGTCGTGGCCCACTTGATCCAGGTAGAGGCGGAAGCGGCCTTTGGGGCGCTTGTCGCGCTCACCGTTGTCACGCCAGAGCCGGATCACGGCATCGGTCATCTTGCAGATTTCCTCTTGCTTCACCCAGGCATTGAGGGGAACGGCATAGGCGTTCATTTGCGATGACAGAACACCGCCGATCCAGACGCCAAATCCCATCACCCCATCCCGTTCCACTGGGTGGAAAACGATGTCGTTGTGGAGCAGGAAATTGTCCTTTGCACCGGCAACGGCGGTGTTCCACTTGCGGGGCAGGTTCGAATACTCCGGGTTGCCCTGGCAGTTGTTGGTGAGGAAGTTCTGCAGCTCGGTGGTGTAAGGCCGCGTGTCGACGATCTCGTTGGGATCAATGCCGGCGATGGGGTTGCCGGTGACGTTGCGGGGGTTGTCGAAGCCGGATTGGATCGTGCTGAGGCCGGCTTCCTTCAGCCGCTTGAGGATTTCAGGCAGGTCGCCCAGCAGCACACCGCGCAATTGCAGGTTCTGACGGGTGGTGATGTCGCAGCTGCCGTTTTCGCCGTAGCGCTCAACGATGGAACCAACCACCCGCAGCTGATCGGCCGTCAGCACGCCATTGGGCACCCGCAGGCGCAGCATGAATTTGCCTGGCGTTTTCGGACGCCAGAACATGCCATACCACTTCAAACGCAACTGAAGGTCGGTTTCATCCACCTGCTCCCAGCCAAGCTCGGCGAATTTTTCAATCTCGCTGCCGACCAACAGGCCATCTTTGGCCGCCTTGTTCTGCTCGATCTTGTTGAGCTTCTTGCCATCCAGGTAAGGCCTGGAGGGAGAGCTAATGGTCATAAGTCGAATAACGAGTGGGCGGATTGATTGCTCAAAGACGAGGTGCGAATCAATCGAGATGGCCCGAAGACCGGCAACGCTTCAAAACGAAGGGGAGCGTTGGGTTGACTGAATAAACACTGCGACGGCAACCCTGGTCCGTAACAAAGAAAACACTTTTGGTGTTGACCAATCCCAGGGGTTTGTTCTGCCTGATTTGTAATGCCGGCTACATCTGGTGGTTCCCGTGAGGCCGTAAAAGGCAGCCTGCTTTGGCCTCAGTATTGGCGTCCAATTTCGCCAACCATGCGCACCGCTCCGGCCCGGAGCATCTGCCAAACCCGCTTCATCGCAGCGAAGTCTTGGTCCAGTTCGGAGGGTCCGGTGGGGCGGTCGAAGCTTCGGTCGTACCGGTCATGCCGGTCGTAACGAGCCTCCCTGGGGTCGTATCCCCGGCTGTACCTCTCGTCCCGGACGTCGTGCCGGTCGTCTCGGAAGTCGTACCGCTCAATCCGTCCGTCCAGCGGCTCCCGGTAGGAGCGGCTGTCCAATGGGGCACGATCAAAACGACGGCGGGGCGCCATGACTCATCCAACATTCACAACAACCCGATGACATCAGCCGGCATGGTCATCGATCCGTGGCCATTGCTACGGAATGACGCTTCCGATGGGGGGCGGCAAGGGTTGCACCTGGTGGTGCATGGCCGCAGTGGCGGTGTTGTTCCTGAGTGTTTGGCCTCTCTGCCAGACCTTCTGGCTCAGCGGCGCTCGGCGCCCGTCCAGTTGGAGGTGTTGACGGCTGAACAACCCGTGTCGGCGCTTCCCCAATCCTCTTGGATCGTTCCGTTGCTGCTGCTGCCTGGGGCGCACGCCCGCACGGATGTGCCAGCGATTCGCAACAGGCTTCGTGGAGCCGGAGCCAGTGTGCGGTTGCTGCCCTTTCTGGGCTCGTGGATTACGTGGTGGGGCGCTGTTCTCTCAGCACTTCCGTCGTCTGAGCGCCGGGATGCCGTGCTGGTGCACCACCCTTTGCGCCCGGGTGTGGCGGATCGCTTCCTCGCGATGCTGGCGTCTCGCCTGGCTTTGCCCTTGGTTCCCTTTGATGCCTGGCCCGAGTTCCATCAGCGCCACCCCAGGGCCCGGCCACTGCCATTAACCCTCGCGCCAAACCGCATGACGGATGCGTTGAGCGAAGCTGGTGGATTGCCTCCTCTGCTGGAGCATCCCCCCACCCGCCAGGCCCTGATCGATCTGCTTGTTTCTCTGCCGTGACCACTGCTGAACAAACCGGAACCGTTTATCTGGTGGGAGCTGGCCCCGGCGATCCCGAGTTGCTCACGCTGAAGGCGCATCGGCTGCTGAGCCAGTGCGATGCCCTGGTGTACGACTCGCTGGTGCCCGAGGAAGTGCTGGATCTTGTGCCGGCAACCTGCGAACGCCGTTTTGTCGGCAAGCGTCGCGGACATCATTCGGTGCCTCAACCCAGCACCAATGCCGTGCTCGTGGAAATGGCCCAGAAGCACAGCACGGTGGTGCGCTTGAAGGGGGGTGATCCCTTCCTGTTTGGTCGTGGAGGGGAAGAAGCCGCTTACCTGGCGGAGCGAAACATTCCTGTTCAGGTGGTGCCTGGTGTCACCGCTGGCATTGCCGCCCCGGCCTACGCCGGAATTCCCGTCACCCACCGGCGGGCGGGGTCATCGGTGACCTTCGTCACCGGTCACGAGGAAATCGACAAGCGCCGTCCTTCCGTGGATTGGCGTGCCCTGGCTGCGGCCAGTGACGGATTGGTGATCTACATGGGGCTGCACAACCTGCCTCGGATCGCAGAGGAGCTGATGGCGGGTGGTTTGGCCGCGACAACCCCCGTAGCGGTGATCCAGCAGGGCACGGTGGCGGGGCAACGCTGCCTCAAAGCCACGCTGGTAGACGTTGCCGATCAATGCCGAGCCGAAGCCTTCAAGTCACCCTCGATCGTTGTGGTGGGTGAGGTGATTGATCAGCAGGTTGAAGCCTGCATGCCCACACCGGCAGCGGTCACGATGCCGATTCCGTTCTGAACTGCTCCGCTCGATTCCGCTCTATTCCTTCAACCGAGTCCTGAGCTGGGCCAGGTTGCACGGTCGGGTGTTGGCATCGAGTTGAGCCCGGATGAGCCGGTTCCAAGCGGTGGTCACCGCATCCAGAGATCCCGGAAGTACAAACACGAATGTGCCGTTGGCCACGCCGGCAAGGCAGCGGCTTTGCAGGGTGCTGGTGCCAATGCTCTCGAAGGAGAGCACACGGAACAGTTCACCGAATCCTTCGATTGTTTTGTCCAGCAGCGGTGCCACCGCTTCGGGGGTTCCATCGCGGCCGGTGAGCCCGGTGCCGCCGCTGGTGATCACCACATCAACCGCAGGATTGGCGATCCAGCGGCTCAGTTCACGGCGGATTTGATAGCGATCATCTGGGCAGAGTTGTCGCTCCTGAAGGCGATGCCCCGCGTCTTCAAGGCTGCGCTGCAGTTGATCTCCGCTGCTGTCGTCCGCCAGGGTGCGTGTGTCGGAGATGGTGAGCAGGGCGATGGACAGGCCCATGGCGCAGCGGCGGAGCCCTCGGACGCTAGAACCGCTCCAGCTGCCATGGACGTGGTGCTGAAGGTGCTGCTGTTCGCTTCCCTGCGAGAACGTGCCGGTTGGGCCGAGCGTTCCCTTCCCTTCACACCAGGTGTCTCGACGGCTCGTGAGGTCTGGAATCAGTTGGATCTTGGTCCGCTGGAGGGCATCAGCATTGCGGTGAACCAGGAGTTGGTCGGTGTCGATGAGCCATTGCAGGCCGGTGATGAGCTGGCCTTTCTTCCACCGTTCACGGGGGGTTGAAGCGTGACCGATTGCCGTGTGAAGGTGTGCCTGGATCCCTTTGATCCTTGGCAGCAACTGGCGCTTTGGAGCGGGGATGCCGCGGCCGCTGCGATCTTCATTGGTCGGGTGCGTCCCACCACTATGGATGGCCGGCCTTTGGAGGCACTGGAGCTGGAGCACTTTCCCGGCCTTTGCGAACGTCAGATCACGGCAATGGCGCTGCGTCTGCAGCAGGAGCACCGGGCGGGGTCGATTTTGGTGCTGCATCGGGTGGGCAAGCTCGCCCCCGGTGAGCCGATCGTGCTGGTTGCGGTGCAGGCCGATCGCCGTGGGGCGGCTCAGCGCTGCTCGGCCGCTTTGTTGGAGCAACTCAAGCACCAGGCCCCGTTCTGGAAGCGGGAGTGGTGCGCGGGTCAGGGCACCTGGCTGGCGGCCAACACGCCGCTCTGATCAAGGCGCGGGTGCTGCAGCTGGTAGCCCAGCTGTTTAAGCCGGCTGTTGCGAATCCGTCGGCCCCCTGAACCCGGTTCGTCCTGCCCAACCCAGCGCACGGGGGCCAGGCCCTGGCGCTGCAGGCTGCGGCCCACCAGATCCCGCAGCCGAATCGGCTCGTCGTTGACCACATTCACCAGTCCGGCCCATTCAGCATCGAGAGCGGCTTCAAGGGCACCGGCGGCATCCGCCACATGCAGCCAGTTGCTGTAAGTCGCTCCGCTGCCAGGGCGTTCCAGTCCGGCGAGCCCGCGCAGGCGTCGATCGAGATCGCGGCCAGGGCCATAGAGCGCCCCGAGGCGCAGGATGCACACCCGTCTGTCGCTGATGCCGCTGAGCAGTTGTTCGCTTTCCAGCAGAACACCGCTGTGGCCGCTGCCTGGTGTGGGCGGTGTTTGCTCATCCACCCAGTCCCCCTCGGCATCGCTGTACACCGAGCAACTGCCCGTGTAGACGATCTGCCGCAGTTCCGGCAGTTGTTGCAACAGCGACGTCAAGCAGCGGAAGCTGTCGACGAAGGTGTGGCGGTAGCCGTTCGCATCCACCTGGCGATCTCCCTTTGGTCCGAGGCAGAACACGGCATTGCTGCTTTTCCGCAGAGCCTCCCGCAATTGTGCGGGGTCTGTGGCGTCGCACAGTTCCACCCGATCGGCGAGGGGGCTGAGTTGCTCCAGCCGTTCGCTGCTGGTGGTGGTCAGCGTCAGCTTCAGCTGGGGGCGTTTTGGTTGCAGCCGCTCCGCCAGAGCGAGCCCCACATAGCCGCAGCCAACGATCGTCAGGTCCATGTCGGGGATGGCTGTTGGGGCGACCCTAAGGAGACCGACCGTTCCATGTCGTCACGGACATGACCGATCAATGGACCCTCAACCGCCGCAATTTCGCCGGCCACTGGCAGGGCTGCGGCCATTGGTTTGAGCGGGACGCAAGCGGTCGGCTGGATCTGCAGCATCCGACCCGTCGGATCGACCCCACCACCTACGCGATTTCCTTTTCCGATGACGACCACGGGGTGTGGGATGGATCGGGTCTGGCCTTTGCCCCCGGGGGCCAGGCCACTGATCCCATCAGTCGAGCCACCTACAACTCCGGTGGAGGTTGCTGGCAGTTTCCCGGGGCGGGCGGTCAGTCCAGCCGGGGGTTTGATCCCGATCGCCCCCGCTTCGGCCATGAGATCAACCTGTTCTGCGGTCGTTCCCGCTCGATGCTGGTGCTGCTCTGGGAACCGCTTGACGGCGGCTGGCGTTTGCAGCGTGTTGGGGCGGTGGGTTTCCGTTGCTTGAACAGCACCGATCCCGAACCCGACCGTCCCGCATGCGGGACACCCGAGGCCCTGCTGGCGCCGGTGCAGGGATGGAGTGGCGAGCGGCAGATGCTCAGACCGCAGGCGGGGGTGAACGGCCAGGCGGAGGACGCCACTCCGCTGGTGTTCGATCCAAGCCAGCTGTTGCACAACGACTGCTCAGCTGTGATGCCCGACGGCTTGGTGTTCTCGGTGCCCAGTGAGCTCCCCAGGGAGCCCTTCAGCCTCGAGATCGGTGGCCGTCTCGGCGCTGCCCTGTTTCAGCAGATCAGCATCCATTTCGATGGATCGGGCCAGCTCAAGGCCTGGGAGCGCCGCTGCTTTCAGCCTGATCCGGCTTAGAAAATCCGCTGACGAATCAGCTGGGCCCAGAGACGGGTGCCGCTTTCGAGCGGGCCGGCTTCCGCTGGCAGTTCCAGCAGCAGATCGGCCTGTTGCAGGGAACCGATCCGGGACGAGGCCTGCGAGCCATCCACCCGTGCCAGCAGCGTTCCTGCGGCGTTGGTGTCGAGGCGGGCCCGAGCCAATTCCGGCCGTCCCGGTCGGCGGGACAACGGGTCGGCGAGTTCCACCATCACCCGGGGGAACAGCTCCGGTTCGCTTTGGCCCTCCAGAACCTGCAGGGCAGGCCAGAGCAGTTGCAGGGCGGTGACCGCCGCCGCCACGGGATTGCCCGGCAGTCCGAAAAACGGCACGCCCTCACCGATGCTGCCGAAGGCAAAGGGGCGCCCCGGGCGTAGGAACAGTTTCCAGAAGTCCACAGCGCCCAGCTCCGCCACCAGGGGGCGGATCCAATCGGTGTCGCCGGCGGAGACGCCACCGGTGCTCACCACCACGTCGCAGTCCTGGGCCAGATCCAGCAGGGCCTGGCGTAGGGCGTCGGGGTGATCTGCCACCACCCGTCGCTGGGTCACCGATTGCCCGAGGGCCCGGAACATTGTCTCCAGAAGCGTGCCGTTGCTCTCCCAGATGGCACCGGGTTGCCGCGCTGTTCCAGGTGGCAGCAGCTCGTCCCCGCTGATCAGCAGCCCGATGCGGGGTTGCTGAGCAATGGTTAGGGCGGCGATGCCGCAGCTGGCAAGGCGTGCGAGATCGGCGGCACCGAGGCGCTGTCCAGCGGCCAGCAGCAGGTCTCCCGGTCGGCATTCCTCATCCTCGGGGCGAATCCAGGGACGATCCGACGCCTCTTTCACCAGCTGGAGGCTGGTGCCGTCCACGCTGATCAGCTCCTGGGGCAGTACCCAGCCGGCACCGTCCGGCAGTGGAGCGCCGGTGAGGATGCGGATCGCATCGCCGGTGGCCAGGTTTCCGTTGAAGGGCTGGCCGGCAGCGGAGCGTCCCTTCAGCTGCCAGGTGTCCCCAGGTTCGGGCTGGTGGCTCTGCCCCAAGGCGTAGCCGTCCATGATCGAGGCCCGAAACCCCGGTACGGCAGCGCTGGCCAGCACATCCGCAGCGCTCACCCGGCAGAGGGCCTGCTGCAGCGGCACTGTGTTGCTTGCTGTGATCGGCTGAAGCGTTGCAAGAACCCGTCGACGTGCCTCTTCGAGGGGTAGCCCTTCGCGTCCGTAGGGCTCAGCGTTTCCAGACACCGTTCCGCCCTCCTTCTTTGAACTCCAGCTGGATCGCCTCGATCCTCATGGCTGGATCAACCGCCTTGAGCATGTCGTAGAGGGTCAGCAGCCCCACGGACACGGCCGTCATCGCTTCCATTTCCACCCCGGTCTGGCCTGTGGTGCGGCAACGGCAGTGGAGCACCAGGCCAGGCAGGGAGGCGTCGGCGTCGATCGACACATCCATGCCACTGAGTGGCAGCGGATGGCAAAGGGGAATCAGCTCCCAGGT
The DNA here is from genome assembly GCF_014280075.1 of Synechococcus sp. A15-62. Classification (NCBI taxonomy): domain Bacteria; kingdom Bacillati; phylum Cyanobacteriota; class Cyanophyceae; order Synechococcales; family Synechococcaceae; genus Synechococcus; species Synechococcus sp. A15-62. The sequence continues at coordinate 2,239,863 of NZ_CP047950.1, read as the reverse complement.
GCGTTTGGCGGCCTGGATCGCTGCCACCCGGGCGACCGCCAGCAGATCTCCTTTCGGTGTCTCGCCTCGCTGGATCAGGCTGAGGGTTGAGGCGTCCATGCGAATGGCGCCACGGGCATGGGCTTCGCGGTGGGTGGCCGGACGGTCCCCCACGTCCACCATGTGAACCTCGCCTTGCTGGTTCAGATGACTCAGGTCTTGCGTCATTCGATCAAGCTGACAACACCGCTGTTGAGTTGGAAACAACCCACCACCAGTTTCAGCGCACCACTGGCTTTGGCCTCAGCCAGAACGGCGCTGCGTTGAATCAAGGTGGAGGCGCTGGCGAGGGCGTTGCGCCTCACGGCGTCCTCGAGATCGCTGCTGCCGTTGATGTTCTCCCGGATGGGTTGGATCAGCCGCTCCAGGGAGGGGGTCAGCGGGTTGGCGTCCATCGCCGCCGTAACGGCTCCGCAGCCGCTGTGTCCCATCACCATCAGCAGCGGCGTCTTGAGAACGCTGACGCCGTACTCAATGGAGGCAATGGCTTCGGTGAATGCGGCGTTGCCGGCGTTGCGGATCACGAACAGCTCTCCAGGGGTGGTGTTGAACACCCAGTTCGGCGAAACCCGTGAATCAGAGCAGGTGAGCACGGTGGCCCAGGGATGTTGGCTGGTGGCCAACGCCCTGGGGGAGTTGAAGCAGCGCGGGTCGGAATCCGCCGTTCGGGGCGTCGTTCCGTTGTTTTGCTCGGCCAGGCGCCAGGCCTCGGCAAACCGGCGGTTCCCCGACATCAGGGCCTCGAGTGGATCATTCGGGATGCAGAACCCCTCCTCTGCTGCCTCAACGGGGCGCGCTTGCATCAGGGCGGCCAAGGCCAGGCCGCCCGTTCGCTGGAGGAAGTGACGGCGCTGGATCCCCATGCCGGCACCTTATGCGGGCCGGCTGGTGGGCTGTGCTAAGTGGGCAGTGCGATCAGCGCTCGCCGAAGGTAGACCAGAGGGTGGCTTCGGAGCCCACAACAGGCTCAACGGCAGGCTGGATGGCAGCAGCGGGTTGGGCCGTTGCGGCTGTGTTGGCACTGGCGATGTCGCGCTCGGCCAAGGGAGCCCAGAGAGCGGCAGGACCGGCGATCACCGGTTCCACGACAGCGGCACCGGCCTGAACGGAGGCCGTCTGGCTGCGCACCAGTTGCACGGCGAGGGAACCAACGATGAAGGCACCCAGGAAACCTGCGGCCAGGGTGATGGGGCTGCGGCCGGAAGCGGACGAGATGCTGCTGGTCACGGCAGAAACTCTTTGAACAGAGCTTCAGTATGGAAAAAATTGGTGTGAACGACTACTAAACGGGTTGAATTGTGTAGCGGAATTAACAGTTTCTATGGAATCAAAGCCCTGCATGGGTTGCTGTTGGAGTGCTTCAGCCGTGACCCATCCATGGGACATTCCCAGCAACATTCCGAGGGAGAGGGCGAAGCGCACAGGCCGAGATTTGTATCGGAACAAACATCTCTGTTTGCGTGGACTTCCGTTGTCATCATTGACACCGATCAAGGCTTTGGTTGATGTCCAGCCGTTGTGATTCCGCCAGCCATTGCTTTGCCTTTGAACAGGACTTCATTGGCAACTGGCGCTGCATCCCTCTGTGTGTGCGACGCAAATTGGATCTGTGTGGGGTGAAGTTGAAGCTCAACCACTGGCTTGAGCTTTCCCAGGAGCAACGTCAAGCCCTGGTGGATTGGCCGGATGCGGCCGATGCTCTCGAGCAGCTTCGCCAACACCTGCGCGCTTGCACGCGCTCCATGGCCGATGGCATGGTCAAGGATCTGCCACCGGTGAGCGGTGCTCCCTGGCAGCAGACGGAGCTGCCCGCTGCGGTGCAGGAGGCGGCCACAGTGCGCGGTGTGGTGCTGACCCTGGAGCAGTGGACCCAACTCAGTGAGCTGGATCGCTTTGCCTTGTGCAAGTTGGCCCGGCCTGGGCACGACCACCACAACCTTGAGGCAGCCTTCAGCGAAGTGCTGGTGTGAGTAGCCGTCGCAGGGCCTCCAATCGTCCTTTCTGCTGTTCAACGGGCTTCACCACCGAGACAGCGGGAGCCACGATCACCGCGCAGGCCTTGAGTTCAGGCTGCTTTGACACCGGGCAGGCCTCGTCGTGCATGAGGGTGTTGGCTTCGCAGGCCTTCTCCTGGGTGAATCCCCAGTGCATCGGCAGGAAGACCGATCCACGCCGGATGCGATCGGTGACTTTCACCGTGGCGGTGAGGTGGCCGCGGCGTGAGCTGATCGCCGCCAGTTCGCCGTTGCGCAATTTCAACTCCTGCGCGTCACCGGGGTGAATCTCCAGCAGCGGCTCGGGATGCTGTTTCATCAGCCGTTCCACCTTGCCGGTGCGGGTCATCGTGTGCCACTGGCCCAGGTAGCGGCCCACCGTGAGCACCAGCGGATAGGTGTCGCAGGGGGGTTCCGCCAGTCCCAGCGGTTGATCGGTGCTGAAGCGGGCACGTTTGTTGGGGGTGGCGAACAGATGGTTTTCGTAGAGGCGTTTGGCCTCTGTGGTGGGGGTGCTGCCACTGGGATAGGGCCATTGCTGCGGTCCTGCGCCTTCCAGCAGTTCATGGCTGAGGCCGCTCACATCGCAGAGCCTGCCCTGGGTAAGAGCCGTGAATTCGGCGTAAACCTCAGCCGCTGAATCGAAGTCGAACTGCTCGCTGTAGCCCAGGCGCCGGCCCACCTCGGCAAACACCTCCCAGTCGGGACGGCTCTCGCCGAAGCGGCGCCGGTAGGCCGGGCAGTAAGTGACCCGCCGTTCGGAATTCGTCATGGCGCCGGCCTTCTCGCTCCACTGGGCTGCGGGCAACAACAGATGGGCGTAGTGGGATGTTTCCGAGTCGGCGTAGGCCTCGCTCACCACCACCAGCGGGCACTTCTGCATGGCTGACTTCACCCGGTCGAGATCCGGGAGGCTCACTAGGGGGTTGGTGGCGGCCACCCACCACAGATCCAGCGCCTCCTGCTCCATGGCTTCGATCTGCTGCCAGGCCGCCAATCCGGGCTTGGCGTTGATTCGTCCTGCCGGCAGTTGCCAGGCCTGTTCCACTTCGGTGCGGTGTTCGGCGTTGGCCACGAGGCGGTAGCCCGGCAGCAGGTGGGCTAGGCCTCCGGCCTCGCGTCCGCCCATGGCGTTGGGTTGGCCGGTGAGGGAAAACGGGCCCGCGCCTTGCTTGCCGATCTGTCCGGTGAGCAGATGCAGATTGATCAATCCCTGCACCACGGCCGTTCCTTCACGGCGTTGGTTCACCCCCATCGACCAGAGGCTGAGCACCTTCTCGCGCCGGTGGAACAGCGCCGCCACTTCCCGCAGGCGTTTTTCGGGGATGTTGCAGAACAGGGCCACCCGTCTTGGGGTCCAGCGGGCGGCGACGTCAAAAAAGGCGTCGTAATTCTCGGTGTGGTCGTCGATGAAGGCCGGATCCTGGCCGTTTTCGCGCAGCACCAAGTGGGCAATGCCGTGCAGCAGGGCAAGGTCGCTGCCCGGTGCTATCGGCAAGTGGATATCGGCGGCTTTGGCGGTGTCGGTGCGGCGTGGATCCACCACCACGATCTTGACGCTGCCTGGGTTTTTGCGTTTTCGCTTCAGCAGCCGCTGGAACAACACCGGGTGGCATTCGGCCGTGTTGGTGCCGATCAGAAACGCCACTGTGCAGTGGTCGAGGTCCTCATAGCTGCAGGGGGGACCATCGGAGCCCAGGCTGCGGGTGTAGCCCGCCACCGCTGAGCTCATGCACAGTCGCGAGTTGGCGTCGAAATTGTTGGTGCCCAGGGCGCCTTTGAGCAGTTTCTGGGCGAGGTAGTAATCCTCGGTGTGGAACTGACCGGAGCCGTACATGGCGATGCCATCGGCGTTGCCCCGCCGGGCCACGCTCGCCTGGATCTGGCTGGTGATTTTGTTCAGGGCGTCGTCCCAGCTGATCGGCGCGAAGTCGTCCTCCAGGGTCGGGCGGAAGAGGGGTTGGCGCAGGCGGCCTGGGGCCAGGGTTTCGCCGACGGTGGCGCCCTTGATGCAGACCTGGCCAAGGCTGGAGGGGTGTCCGCGGTCGCCGCGGGCGGTCCACATCGGGTTGCCTTCGGCATCCCGTTTCACGGCCTCACCCTTCACTGCAGGAGGCAAAAGCTCCAGACCACAACCCACGCCGCAGTAAGGGCACTGGCTGCGCACGCTGCGGGGTGAGTTGGTCATGCAGGAACCAAAAAAAGAACAAAACCCGGAGCCGAAGCTCCGGGTCGTTATGCAGTGACAGGGTGCTGCGGAGGGAGATGGATCAGGCGGTTTCGCCTTCGTGCAGGTCTGCGAAGGATCCCTTGGGCTCCTTCAGGAAGAAGAAGCAGAAGAAGGCCACGATCAGACCGGCCACGCCCAGGATCTGGAAGAAGGCACTGTTGGAAGCCGCGATCACCTCGGGGGTGGGCTCGCCGCCGCCGCCCATCCACATCGGCAGGAGGCTGAAGATGGTCAGGTAGGTCACAGCGCCAACGTTGCCGTAGGCACCCACCAGGCCGGCCACCTGACCGGTGACGCGACGCTTCACCAGGGGCACCAGCGCGAAGGTGGCGCCTTCACCGGACTGCACGAAGAAGGAGGCGAGCATGGTGATCACCACGGCAACGGCAATGCCGGTGGTACCGGTGAAGGTGCCGGGCTTGATCATGCTCATCACCAGGTAGCCCACGCCGAGTCCGGCGGTGAGGAAGCCCATGGTGTTCTTGCGGCTGCCGACGCGGTCGGAGATAAGACCGCCAGCAGGACGGGCGACCAGGTTCACGAAAGCGAAGCAGGACGCCAGGATTCCGGCGGTGGCCTTCGGCAGATCGAAGGTGGTTTCAAAGAAGGTGGGCAGCATCGAAACCACGGCCAGTTCGGAGCCGAAGTTCACGATGTAGGTGAGCTCGAGGATCGCCACCTGGCGGAACTCATAGCGATCTTCCTTGGGATAAACCTTGTTGCCGAGGATCAGGTCGCGGTTGGTGCGGATGATTCCCCAGGTCTGGAAGGCAAACCAGACGGCGACGGCGCCGAGGGCCAGGGGGTAGGTGCTTGCGGTGAGGAAGCCCACCTTGGTCAGGCGCCAGCAGAGCACGCAGAGGATGGCTGCGAAGGGCACGTTCATGCCCAGCAGGCCCCAGAAGTCGCGCATCGAGGTGACTTCCAGACCTGCGGTTTTCGCAGGGCGCTGATACGTCTTGCCGGGGGGGGTGTCGGTGACGTTGAAGAAGTAGAAGCAGCCGTAGACGGCGGAGACGATGCCGGTCAGAGCGATCGCACCGCGCCAGTTCAGAACAGCGCCAGTGGGCAGTTCGAAGCCGCCGGAGAAGGAGAGGAAGCCAGCGAGGGCCACCATGGTCAGGGCGGAGAAGGCGGAGCCGAAGTTGCCCCAGCCGCCATAGATGCCTTCAGCCAGGCCGATTTCCTTGGGCGGGAACCACTCGGCCACCATGCGGATGCCGATCACGAAGCCGGCGCCAACGATGGAGAGCAGCAGACGGGCCACCACCAGCTGGTTGAAGTCCTGAGCGGACGCAAACAGCAGGCAGGGAATCGCCGAGAACACCAGGATCGAGGAGTAGGTGATCCGGGGTCCGAATTTGTCCAGGAGCATGCCGATCAGCACGCGCGCCGGAATGGTGAGGGCCACGTTGCAGATGGCCACGGTGCGGATCTGACCAACGGTCAGACCCAGGTCCGCTTTCACGGTGGTGGCCAGAGGGGCCAGGTTGAACCAGACCACGAAGGTCAGGAAGAAGGCGATCCAGGTCAGGTGAAGGGTTCGGTACCTGCCCTGGAACGACCAAAGGTCGCCAAGCATTGAGGAAAAGAGAAGGAACCTCGGGCTTCAAAAGGAAAGGTGCCCGGGGATGGCAAAACGGTCGAAAAGAGAATCCGTTTAACCCGCGCAGTTAATCAATTCGCCGACCCCTTGTTTGGTCAGATTGGTTACCGATTTGTGTTTTTGTGTTTCCGGGCAAACATCAATGGGGCTGATTGATCGGATCAGGTGATCTTGTGCCGCAGCGGTTTGGTAGCGGTTGCAACTTTTGTGGGTTGTTGGACTTTGCTGGTGCAGATTGTTGGTCGACGATGTGAATCAAGGCTTGCGGGTTTGTGTGCTCAGTGGCGGAAGCAGCCGTCGCATGGGGCGTGACAAGGCCCTCTTGCCGCACCCCTGCGGTGGTGTCTGGCTCACGGCCCTGGTTGACCAGCTGTTGCCGCTGGGTCATCCGGTGCAGGTGTTGAGTCGTCATCCCGTGCACGCAGAGCTGCTGGCCCACCGGCCCGGATGTTCCGTGGTGCTGGAGTCCCCTCCCTGGAATGGCCCCCTGCAGGCGCTGGCCAGGCTGTTGCCGTCTCAGCCTGGGGAGGCCTTGTTGGTGCTGCCGGTGGACATGCCGCGTTTGCGCACGGCCGTTGTCCAGCAGCTGATCGCAGCCTGGAATCGTGCCCCGGAGCAAGCAGCGGTGGCCCATGACGGGCAACGGCTGCAGCCGTTGCTGGCGGTGATCCCCTCCGGTTCTCCCTTCCGCTCCTGCCTTGATCAGCAACTGCAACGCGGAGAGTTGCGCTGGATGGATTGGTTGACCTGCGTTCCCCATCAGGCGGTGCGCTTGCCTGCAGAGGCGTTGGTGAATGCCAATTGCCCCGCAGATCTGGCAGCGTTGGAGGGATGAGCACGTCGCTGCCGCTTGCGGACCGCCTCAACCGGCCCATCGGGGTGCTGCGGTTGTCGCTCACGGCCCGCTGCAATCTCGCCTGTCCGTACTGCTGTCCGGATGTGGAGGAGCCCCCTGGCCTGCTCACCCTTGAGCAGCAGATTCGCGTGATTCGTGTGGCCACGCGCCTGGGAGTACAGACGTTGCGGCTCACCGGTGGAGAGCCGTTGTTGAGTCGGCGTTTGTTGCCTTTGCTGGAGGCGGTGGCGCAGACCCGGCGGGATCGTTCGGATCCGATGGCTGGTTTGCAGGCCGTGGCGCTCACCAGCAACGGGGTGCTGTTGTCGGAACCGATGGCGCGGGCGTTGCGTGCCGCAGGGCTGGATCGCATCACCATCAGCCTGGATGCGGCGGAAGGGGAAGCAGCGGCGCGCATGGCTGGTCTCCAGGGTGGTGCCGTGGCTGGTGAACGCCTGGTGCGCCAGGTGCAGGACGGCATTGCGGCGGCCTGCGCCGCTGGCTTTGACCCCTCACGCGGTGAGCTCAAACTCAATGCCGTGATCCAACGGGGGATCAATGACGATCAGCTGTTGCCTTTGGCCGCTTTGGCGCGGCAGCAGGGGATGGAGCTGCGTTTGATCGAATACATGGATGTGGGCAACCGCAACCAGTGGACGCTGGACCAGGTGCTGCCGGCGGCGCAGATGGTGGAGCGCATTCACGCCCGTTGGCCTCTTGAACCGCTGGGTCGACCGCGGGGTGGCACGGCCCGGCGTTGGCGCTATGGCGATGGTGCCGGATCCATCGGTGTGATTGCCTCCATCAGTGAGCCGTTCTGCGGGGATTGCAACCGCTTGCGTGTCACCGCTGATGGGCAGGCATTCACCTGCCTGTTCTCCGCTGAAGGCACCGATCTGAAGCCCGCGCTCGCATCTGAGCTTCAGCTTGAGCAGGCCATGCGCCAGCTCTGGCAGCGGCGCCAAGACCGCTACAGCGAGGAGCGTGATCCAGGCGCCGCTGCGTCAACCCATGCGGAAATGGCGTATCTGGGGGGCTGAACCGTCGTGATCGTCACCGTTTTTGCGTGATGCCCTCGGTACAACGGGGCAGCTGAAGGATCCCTCAGGATCCATCGACATGTTTGAACTGCTGGCCTACGAGCGCTTCCGCGACACCCCGTCGGTTCGTTTTTTCGACGTCACCGTGGACACCTCGAACGCGCGTGATCTGGTGATTCACAGCGGCCCGGCGGTGTCGCCCCCCAACGACCCGGAGAGCGGAGCGTGGCAGTTCTATCTGCATCCTCATCAGGAAGACAATCTGCTCGCGGCCAGTGGCGGCAGAACCTTCTTCCTTGTGAACCTGGCCTGGGAACAGCCGTTCCACATCGTTCGGCTCGAGAGCGGTGGTGACATCCTTCGCATCCCTCCTGGCACTTTCCACCGGTCGATCTCCGATCCCGATGGTTCCGTCGTTCTGAACCAGGCGGTTCGTGAGGAGGGCGCTTCTCTGGTGCGTGAATTCCGCGTCTACAACAGCGCCGAGATCCCGGCCTTGATGGCAGCCACCCATAGCTCGGCGCCGAAGCCCCAGTTGCACGGGCTGGAACCGTTGCTTCAGGCGGCCTGAACCAGGTTGCGTGAGGAGGTTTCCGTTGCGGAGGCTTCTTCGGTGATCTGAATCTGCCAGGTCAATTCACTGTTTGTTCCCGGGGGGCCGCTGAAGCTGCCGCTCACGGCTGCGGTGAGTTCCGGCTTGGAGGAGGTGGCCAGCACCACATAGCGTTCGTTGACTTCCATCCCGGCACTGGGGTCAAAGCCGCGCCAGCCCGCTCCCGGCAGGTAAACCTCTGCCCAGGCATGCAGGTCGTACTCCTTCGGGGGAGGTTGCTGCAGTTGATAGCCGCTCACAAATCGGGCGGGGAGACCCACCACGCGGCAGCAGGCCACCATCAGCATGGCCAGATCACGGCAGGAGCCGATCCGCTCGCGCAGGGTGCGACCCGCCGGCCAGGCGGGCCCCAAATGGCGTTGGGTGTATTTCACCCGCTCTTGAATCAGTTCAATCAGTTGCTTCAGAAAAGCCAGGGTCTGCTGGTTGCTGCCCATCAGGGCTTCCTGGGTGAGCTCGATGGCTGCGGGTTCGTGCTGACCGTTGGGCAACCAGCCCTCGAGGGCACCCTGCAGGTCGCTGTTGAGCTGGCCTTGCGGGTACGGAAGGGGTGGTTCTAGTCCGTTGAAGCAGCTTTCCAGCAGGGGTGCTGGCCGGGTCTCCACCAGGCTGCGGGCCTCAAAGACCAATTCATCGGTGCTGCCAAGAAAACGCAGCCGTTGGATTTCGTCGCCGCTGGCGGCCACCAGTTCCCGACGTTGCTCTGGTTCTGGCAGCACGCTGAGCTGATGCTCCAGCAGGGTCTGAAACCCCTGCCCCCGAGGCCTCAGACACAGGCGATGTTCCCCGAGGAAAACGGGGGCCTCATACCGATACGTCAGGCGGTGAACGATGAGAGCACGCATGCAGGATCGGTGGGGATGGAACGGAGGTCGGCGCTAGTGAAGTAGCGGGTCTGGATCAGGTTGTGGAGTTGGTTGAGGTCCTGCTGAAGCTGGTCAATGGCTTCATGCAGACCGGCTTCGATCAGGTTGTCGATCCGCACATAGCTCCAGCGGGCCAGGAGTTGTCCGCGCAAACAGTCGAGGTCATCCGGGGTGTCTTGGTTTGGCTGCTGCTGAATCTGTTGCAACGTGTCGCTGATGCCCTGCAGGCAGTACCGCACCGAGCGAGGAAAGATGGGGTCCAGCAGCAAAAAGCGGGCCACGGAGGCAGGGCTGATCGCGTGCTGCATGCTCTGCCGGTACATCTGATAAGCCCCCGCTGTGCGCAGCAGGGTGATCCATTGCAGTTCATCCAGCACGCCGCCCACCTCCTCAGGGGAGGGCAGGAGCAGGAAATATTTGACGTCGAGGATGCGGGAGGTTTTATCGGCCCGTTCGATTAGACGTCCCAGCTGACTAAACAGCCAACTCAGATCACGGCTCAAAGTGGTGTCGGTGATCCCGTACACGAGCTGGCAGCCGCGGCGGATGATCCGCAGTTGCTCCTGCACCGGTTCCCGCCAGATGTCTTCGTCGTCCTGCAGGCTCCAGTGCAGATCATTGATCTGCTCCCACATCTCCGTGGTGATCACATCCCTGATCTGCCGTGCGTTTTCCCGCGCCATCGCAATGCAACTCACGATGCTGTTGGGATTGCTGCGGTCCAGCAGCAGGAAGCGCACCACCTGTTTGGGCGTGGCACCGGGGTAGGCCGTATCGAAGCGGTGGCGATCCCCCGTCACCTCCACCAGCGGCAGCCACGGTTCGGCGCTGCCCGGAGGACAGTCCAATGCCATCGCTTCACTCACTTCCAGAAAGCGCGAGATGTTTTCGGCGCGTTCCAGATAGCGGTTGATCCAGTAGAGCGAATCGGCAACGCGGCTCAGCACGGCACAGCCTCCTGGGCTTGCGGTGCTGCCATCGTTTGATCGTCGACGATCCAGGTGTCCTTGCAGCCGCCGCCCTGGGACGAATTCACCACCAGCGAGCCACGCTTGAGGGCCACGCGCGTCAGCCCCCCTGGACTCACCCAGCTGCTTGCGCCGCGCAGCACATAGGGGCGCAGATCCACGTGGCAGGGGTAGAGCTCTCCGTCACTGAGGGACGGCACTGTGGAGAGTTGCAGCGTGGGCTGCGCGATGAAGTTGCGGGGATTCGCACGGATCTTCGTGTCGAAGTCCGCCAGCTCCGATCGGCTGGCCTGGGGGCCGATCAGCATTCCGTAGCCGCCGGCTTCCGCCACCGACTTCACCACCAGTTGCTCGAGGTGTTCGAGCACGTAGCGCTGATCGTCTGGCCGGGCACAGAGGTAGGTGGGAACGTTCTCGATGATCGGCTCCTCATCGAGGTAGTAGCGGATCATCGCCGGCACGTGGGCATAGATCAGCTTGTCGTCGGCGATGCCGGTGCCAGGGGCGTTGGCGATGGCGACCCGTCCTTGCCTTAGCACCTCGATCAGGCCCGGCACCCCCAGCATCGAGTCCTTACGGAACACGGTGGGATCAAGAAAATCATCGTCGATGCGGCGGTAGATCACATCCACGGGTTCCAGGCCATTGGTGCTGCGCATCCACACCCGTCCGCCTTCGCACACCAGATCGCGCCCCTCAACCAGGTGAATGCCCATTTCTTGGGCCAGATAGCTGTGTTCGAAATAGGCGCTGTTGAACACCCCGGGCGTCAGGATCGCCACGCGGGGGGTGTCACTCCAGGGCGCCAGGTCTTGAAGGGTGCGCAGCAGATGGGAGGGATAGTCGTCGATCGGTTGAACGGCACGTCCTTCGAACAGGCCAGAGAACAACCGTTTCATCACCCGACGGTTCTCGAGGAAGTAGGCCACCCCTGAAGGACAGCGCAGGTTGTCTTCCAGCACCCGCCAGGTGCCCTTGCCGTCGCGGATCAGGTCGAGCCCGGAGATGTGGCACCAGCGGTTGAGGGGCAGGCTGATGCCCTGCATCTGAGGTCGCCAACCGGAGGAACTTTCCACGTCTTCCCGTGGGATCACACCGTCGTTGAGGATCTGCTGGGGGCCATAGATGTCAGCGAGGAAGCAGTCGATGGCTTCCAGGCGTTGCAGCAGTCCCTTCTCCAGGGTGATCCAGTCGCTGCGGCCGATCAGCCGAGGCAAGGGATCGAAGGGGAGAATTCGTTCGCTGCCTTTGAGCCCGGAATCGTTGAGGCGGAAGGTGGCGCCGAGGCGACGCAGCAGCTGGCTGGCTGAGGCATGGCTGCGGTTGAGCTCGGGCAATCCCATCTGCCCCAGTGATGCGAGTAGTGGGGCCAGATCGGCGCGTGGTGTGGCCGTTTCACCGCAGAAATATTCGTCGAAGCCGACCGTCGGTTTGTAGTCGGTGAACATCCTGATCGCACAAGCCAGACCTATCCAAGGCGTCGCCCCACTCCACTTCGGGTGGTGGTTGCTACACATTCCGCAATTTCAGGCAAGAGGACGCTGGTCACCTGTTGTTTGGGTATCCGTAGGCACCTGAATCGAGGCCATGGGGCCAAGGGCAGGGTGCCTCCTTTGCTTATCTGTTTCTGGAGTTCAAACGCTCTTCGCCTTGGATGAATTGCTCTGGGCGCGTCTGATCTTTGCCCTTGGTGCCGTTGTGACTGCGGCGACGGTGGTGATGATTCTGCGCGGACACCTGTATTGGAACCGCAGGGGGTCGACGGATGTCCGCTGACTCGGTTCCCTTCCTTCAGCCAGGGATCGCCTGGGCGTTGGTGGTGCTGTTCTCTGTTCTCTGGGTGGCGCTGGGTATTGCCTGGGGCCGGCGCGGTCAAGGCAATGCTGATGACTACATGCTGGCGGGGCGCAACATCGGGCTTGCCCTGAGCACGGCCACGTTGATGGCCTCCTGGGTCACCGGCAACACCACCCTGCTCGCCCCTGAATTCGGCTACAAAACCGGCCTCTGGGGCATGTTCAGCTATGCCCTGGCCGGGCTTGGCCTGATTCTGTTCGCCCCCCTGGCCTCGCGGATCAAGCAGTTGATGCCCAACGGGCGCACCAGCGGGGACTTCATTCGCCTGCGCTACGGGCGTCTGGCCTGGTGGGTGTTCATGGTGATCACCGCGATCTACACCCTGGGCTTTCTGATGACCCAGGCGATGGGTGCTGGCCTGCTGCTGCAGGCGCTTTCAGGCTTTGATTACCACGTGGGAATGGTGTTGGTGATCGGTGTCGCCACCGTCTACACCCTGTTCGGCGGGATGCGGGCCGTGATCGGCACCGATTTCATCCAGTCGCTGTTGATCATGGTGCTGCTGGCGGTGGTGGCGGTGCTCGCCTTCCGTCAATTCCCGATGCCTGAGGTGCATGCCTCTTTGGTGGCCCGGCATCCCGATCGGCTTGATCTGCTGCTGCCGGCGGGCTTGTTGATCGCCTGGAATTCCGCCCTCTTTTCGATGGGCGAGGTCTTTCACAACAACATCTGGTGGTCCCGTGTTTTCGCCAGTCGGCGCTCGGTCGTGATGACCTCTTTTGTCTTGGGGGGCATCGCCTGGATGAGCGTGCCGATGGTGACGGGCTCCATTGGCCTGGTGGCCCTGGCCCGTGAGTTGCCCCTCGAGCAGGTGAACATGGTGTTTCCCGTGATGGCAGCCGATCTGCTCGGGGCCGGCGGCGCGGCCCTGGTGTTTGTGGTGGTGTTTGCCTCACTCACCTCCACCCTCGATTCGCTGCTTGCATCCACCGCCGATCTGTTGGCGGAGGATGTGTACTTCCGCCTGTTGCGGCCTCAGGCCAGCGACCTGCAGCTCAAGCAGGCGGCGCGGCTGATGGTGGTGGGACTGGCCGTCGTCACCCTGGCGCTGTCCTGGCCACGGCTGGATTCGCTTGCGTCGGTGCTGTTTTTCACCGGTGCCCTGGTGGCATCCACGGTCTGGCCTGTGGCCTGCGGTTTGTACTGGCGTACAGCCAACCGTAAGGCTGCCATTGCGGCCATGCTCGCCGGCAGCGTTGTGGGCCTGCTCGCCTATGTGCTGATCGCGCCTTACTGCGCTGCTGTGTTTTCGGCGGCCGTGTCGGCGATTGTGATGCTGATGGGCAGTCGGTTCTGGCCGGAACGCTTCGACTTCACCTTGTTGCAGGAGGAGGGATGATCCAAACGCTTCCTTTGATGGCCGGCCTTGTTGGTCTGTCTGGCTTTCAGTTTTTGCTGGTGGCCAGTCAGTTCGCCCTGGTGCTGTCGGTGCTCGTGTTGCTGCTGATCTGGTGGGTGGAATGGCGCAATGGCCGGGTTTGGTGATGTCTCCTTTAGCCGTCCACCCCAGCACAATCCTTTCCGGATCTTTGCTTAAGAAGCTGCTTCTTCGTGGACGCAGCAGTGTGGTTGTTGTTACCGGTGAAAGATGTAGTTCCTGGCTTTAGCACTCGGTTTGGCAAACAGAGTGTTGATCCGATTCCGCTATGGCACAGGCCAAAACAGCAGTTGTGGACGCGTCTTCGGTTCAGATTCGGTTTGAGCCGATGGGGCCCGATGTCTACGGGCAGAACCAACCCCAGGAGCTGCTGGCTGCCATCGCTGAAGACGTTGAGCCTTTGAAGGATTTGGTGGATCAGCACGTGGTGTCGATCCAACCGTTTCGCCCCGAGGTTTTGTTGCAGGTGTTTCGGCTGGCGGCGAAATTTGAGAGCAATCCAGATCGCTATTGCCGTCACAACACGCCGCTCACCGGCAAGATTCTGATCAACGCGTTTTACGAACCGAGCACGCGCACGCGGCTGTCTTTTGACAGTGCTTGGCACCGACTCGGCGGTACTTCCATCAACATCACCGACAGGGCCACCACAGGGATCGCCAAGGGCGAGTCTCTCGAAGATGTCGCCCATATGTTCAACAACTACGGCGATTGTGTGGTGCTTCGGGACAGCGATCCCGGTGCCGTTTACGCGATGACGTCCACCCTTCGGATCCCGATCATCAACGCTGGAAATGGGATCGATGAGCATCCCACCCAGGCGATGGCCGATCTATACACGATCTTCAAGTGGCGCCCCAAGCTTGCTGAAGCTGAAGTGGCACCCGCTGATCGGATTCGCATTGGGATTGTCGGAATCCCTTCGCGGATGCGAACGGTTCGCTCCCTGTTGAGGATCCTGGCCAAATTCCCGCAGACCGTGGACGAGGTGGTGGTGATTCACTCCCCCGAGTTGGAGCCGGATCAGCCGCTGTTCGACCCAGGACAGTTGGAGGAGCTTGAAGCTTGTGGGATGAAGGTGCGCTCCAGCACGGATCTTCAGGCTGAAGTGCCCGACTTGGATGTCGTTTACATCAATGCCATTGCCTGGGTCGGCGACTCCTATGAAGTACACGGCGGAGGATTCCGCCTCACCCGCGACATGCCGTTCAAACCGGAAGCGATCGTGCTCCATCCCTTGGCGCGGGGAGCGGAACTCAGCACCTGCCTGGATGACACGCCCCACAACTGGTATTTCAGCCAGGCCAGGGGAGCCGTGTTCCTGCGGATGGCCCTGCTCACCTGCATGGTGGATCGGGCCGAACGCGTGATGGATGTGATCTGAGGCGGGCTGATGTGCGGAATCGGAGGTGTTTTCAACGCAGACCGTCAACAGACGGTGGACCGCCAGCTGCTGGTCAACATGGCGGCGATTCAGGCCCATCGCGGGCCCGATGGCTTTGGCGTTGAGGTGCTCGATCAGGCTGGCGTCGGCTTCTGCCATGCCCGCCTTTCGATCATTGACCTGAATGAGTCACGGGCGCGGCAGCCCTTCCTCACCGATGACGGTGAGGTGCTGATGGCTCATAACGGTGAGTTCTACGACTTCCAGCGGATTCGGGCTGACCTCACCGCCCAGGGGGTGCGCTTCAGCAGCAAGAGCGATTCCGAGATCTTGTTGCGGCTGTACCAACGCCAGGGCTTGGAGGCGACTCTGCCTTTGTTGCGCGGTGAGTTCGCCTTCGCCTTGTTTGATCGGGCTGAAGACTGCCTTTACCTGGTGCGGGATCGCTTCGGCATCAAACCGCAGTACTGGGCGATGACGCCGGAGGGTCTGGTGTTCGGTTCCGAATTGAAGGTGCTGTTTGCCCATCCGGCGGTGGAGCGACGCTTCACCTCGGAGGGTCTGTTTCACCAGTTGATGCAGACCATGGTTCCCGGCACCACAGCCTTTGCAGGGGTGCATCAGGTGAAGCCCGGCCATGTGCTGAAGGTGCAACGGGTGAATGGGCATCTGGAGGTGTCGGAGACCACCTACTGGGACGTCGACTTTCCGCGCAAGGACAATCGGGACCCCAACCGGACTGAGGCAGAGCACATCGCTGCCGTCCGTGCGGCGTTGCTGGAAGCCGTTGAGCTGCGCATGGTGGCCGATGTGCCGGTGGGTTGTTACCTCTCCGGCGGCATCGACAGCTGTTCGATCCTCGGCTTGGCCTCAGCGGTGAGCCAGGCACCGGTGAAGGCGTTCACGATCGGCTTCGATGACGCGCGCTATGACGAGTCGCCGATTGCCCGTGAGATGGCCGAGGCCACCGGCGCCGAGCAGGATCTGATGCGTCTCTCGGGTCAGGAGCTCTATGGCCACATGGAACGCACCATCTGGCATGCCGAGCGAACGATCTACAACACCTTGGCGGTGGCCAAGTTCTTGATGAGCCGCCACGTCAACGACGTGGATTACAAGGTTGTGATGACTGGCGAAGGCTCAGATGAGCTGTTCGGTGGTTACCCCGCCTTTCGCCGCGACATGTTCCTCCACGGTTTGGATGACCTGCCGCAGGAGGAGCGCGCCAGCTGGGAAAGCCTGTTGCAGCAGTCCAATGCCCTGGTGCAGGGGGCGATGCTGGCTGAAAACGAGGTGGATGACCCCGATCTTGATGCGGTGGTTGGCTTCACCCCCAGCTGCCTGCAGCCCTGGCTGGCCTGCGCGCCCTTGGTGCCTGGGCTTCTGGCGGAGTCCCATGCCGCAGCCCTGAAGGATTACTCCCCGGGCAAGGCGATTGCCGAGCAACTGGATGCGGATCAACTGGACGGGCGCCATGCCCTGGACAAGGCCCAGTACGTCTGGATCAAGACCATGCTGGAGGGCCAGATCCTCACCTGGGGCGGCGACCGGGTTGACATGGCCAATTCCATGGAGGCGCGACCCGCCTTCCTCGATCACCATCTGGCAGCGGTGGCGGTGCAGGTGCCGCCTGAACTCCGGATCAAGGGGAAAACTGAGAAATACGTGCTTCGGGAAGCCATGGCGGGCCTGTTGCCGGAGGTGTTGTACCGGCGTGAGAAATTCGCCTTCATGGCCCCGCCAGCCCACACGGAGCCTGAGAAGTGGGAGCAGATGAAGCAGCTCGCCGACGACTACCTCAGCGATGAGGCGATCGATGCCGCTGGTTTGTTGAGCAAAGCCGGTGTGCGCGCTTTGTTCTTGCGTCATGAGGATCCGGCCACCAGCGATGCGGAGCGTGTGCAGATGGATGCGGTGATCAATCACCTGCTGGGTGTGCAGATGCTGCACCGCATGTTTGTGGCCGAAGACGTGCCAGCCCTGGCCCGTCGGGAGGCGGACCGCCTGGGCTGGCGGGTGCTGATGCCTGTTTGAATTCTTTGGTCAGGATTAAATCGTTGCGCTAGCTACAAGGCTCCGCGTGTTTTCGGGTGAATATTGACTTCCGTTTGAAACGAAGGTCACGGCATTGCCCACGCTCATCTCGGCTTCTCCGACCACCCCTGCAACCGGGATCGAGCCAAGCAAATTTGTCGCACGTCCGAACCGTGACCGGCTAATCGGAACGATTGAACAGTTGGCCAGTATTGGCGCTAAGCCCGACGGCAGCGTCTGTCGACGTGGGTTTTCGCCTGAGGATGTGCAGGGCCGTGAGTTGCTGGCCCACTGGATGAAGCAGCTCGGCATGCAGGTTCGTGTTGATGCTGCTGGCAACTTGATCGGACGCCTGGAGGGTCTCGATCCACACCGCCCTGCCCTGGTGACCGGGTCGCACCTCGACACGGTTCCCACTGGTGGACGCTTTGACGGTGCTCTGGGGGTGTTGGCCGGTCTGGAGGCTTGCCGCGCGCTTCAAGACCAGGGCCTGCGCCTGCGGCATGGCATCGAGTTGATCGCCTTTGCCGACGAGGAGTCGACCATGGTGGGCTGCAAGGGCTTGGCGGGCACGGCCTCCGATGACCCGGGGAGTTATGCCACCAGCAATGGCCAGCCTATTCAGGACAATCTGGCGCGCATCGGCGGGCATTGGCCCTCCCTGGCTTCGGCGCGACGCTCCGATGAGGCCTATGCCGCTTTCCTGGAGTTGCATGTTGAGCAAGGCGGTGTTCTCGAGCAACGCGGCGATGCCATCGGTGTTGTCGAGGGAGTTGTTGGTCAGCGTCGATTCAGCATCAATGTGAAGGGCCAGGCCAACCACGCCGGCACCACACCAATGGGATTGCGGCAGGACGCTCTCGTGGCGGCTTCGCGGATTGTTCTTGCCGTTGAGGCCATGGCCTCCCGTCATCCCGGAGATCCTGTGGCGACGGTGGGCCGACTGGAGGTTTGGCCCAATGCCGCCAACGTTGTTCCTGGTGCTGTCGCCCTGACGGTTGACCTCAGGGATGTGGATCCGGCCGTTCTCGATCAATTGGTGGAGGAGTTGATGCAGCAGGTGGAGAACATCGGTGCTGAAACGGGCTGTCCGATCGCGGTGGATCCCCAGTTCAGTGTTGATCCCACCCCTGCTGATGCTGTGGTGATGGCCACGATCGCGGAGGCCGCGGCCGATCTCGGCTTGTCTCACAGCCATCTCCCCAGTCGCGCCAGCCACGACGCGCAGGAGGTTGGCCGCCGTTGGCCGATGGGCATGATCTTTGTGCCCAGCCGGGGCGGCCTGAGTCATTCCGCTGCAGAGTTCACCAGTGACGAGCAGTGCTGGGCGGGCACCTCGGTGCTGCTGGAAACGTTGCTGCGGCTCGACCGTCAGCTGCCGTGACTTTTTCGATCCTGGCCCGTGATCCCAGCAACGGTCGCTTCGGCGTGGCGGTTGCCACCTGTCATCTGGCTGTTGGGTCCACCGTGCCTCACATCCGCGCCGGGGTTGGTGCCGTCGCCACCCAGGCCCACACCAATCCGTATCTGGGGATTTGTGGCCTTGAGCGCCTGGAGCAGAGTTCGGATGCTGAGAGCGTTCTGGCCAGCCTTCTTGCGGATGATCAGCACCGTAACCGGCGTCAGTTTCACCTGATCGATCTGGACGGTCGTACGGCCTGTTGGACGGGGCAGGATTGCGGCCCTTGGGCAGGGCATCGCCATCAGCGTGATCTGTCTGTTGCCGGCAATTGCTTGGTGGATGAGGGCGTGCTGGCAGCCATGGAGCAGGCCTTTCTCACCAGTGACCCCAGCTTGAAACTAGGCCGCCGCCTGATGCTGGCTCTGCTGGCCGGGGAAGCGTCCGGCGGTGACCATCGTTCTCCCTTCTGCACGTCAGCGGCGGTGCAGGTGAGCGGCGAAGCGGCTTTCCCGCTGTTGGATCTGCGCGTTGATTTTCACGAGCGCGCCGTGGAGCAGTTGATGGAGGTGTATGAGCGCAGTCAGGCCCTCTGGGCCCAGGAGTGGAGGGATGAACTGTCTGAGTTGCCGATGCTCAACCGTTTGGTGGCTTGAGCATTCACCATCGGTCACGCCACTAAAAAAGCCCTGCAACACAGCCGTGTGCAGGGCTTTAAGGGAATTCATTTCCGGAGTGTTCAGCTGGGGACGGATGCTTCCCACTCCACGTTCAGGCCGGCCTGACGTGCATCGGTGATCAAGTCATCGATGCAGTCCATGCCAAAGGCAGCCTGCCCAGACAGCAGGGCATCCCATTCCTGAGACGGAAAGTGGGTCTGCAGCCAGAAAACGCCGTGCACGCTGGAGGGATTCACCTGCACGAGGCCTTGGTCGAGGCGAGAAGCGATGAGATCCAACGTCGTTGCTGAAGCTGGATCTATTACGCCTCAGTTCTCGGAACTGGAATGTTCGAGTTGCTACGGATTGAGAAGTTGGCCTAGCGCGTGTAGCCCACGCCGCGGTAAACGAGCTGCACCGGAGTGCGATGGTTGTTGATCTGGCGGGCTTGGTACACGTTGCGGCGGTAAACGAGCTGCACCCCGGGCTTGCCCTGAGTGGCGTTGTTTTGCTGGTACTGATGCCCGCGGTAGAGAAGGGTGGTCATTGGATGGTCCTCGAAGCAAGCTCAGGTCCCCGTTCCATGGCCTGAGGCGAACTGCGCTTCGCGCGATGCGAAGTGAACGATCGGTAGCTGTTGCTACAGAAATATTCAAGCTCCTGTAAATCCCGAAGTGGTGTTCAGGTTGATACCTCTTCAGAAAAGTTTTTGGTTTTGTTTATTTTTGTCCGTAGGAATTAGTCGGCCTGGCTGATCTCAATCAGTTGATCGAGCACAGCATTGAAGAAGTTTCGGCCTTGTTCCTGGAGCGTGGCGCCCAGCTTGCGCCAGTCCCGGGTCAGGCGACCGGGTCCTTCAGCTCCAAGGGCGCTCACCACGTAGTCGTGGTCGTTGGCGATCCAGCGTTCAAGCGCATCGCCGTCGATCTCGAGGTGGCATTGCAGGCCAATGGCATGGGCTCCGAGTCGAAACACCTGTTCGGCGCAGTGCAGCGACGAACCCAGCAGGGTTGCATCAGTCGGCAGTTGGATGCGATCGCCATGCCAATGCAGCACCAGAGTGCTGCTTGGTTGCCCCTTGAGCAGGGCCTCATCACTGGGATTTGCGACCCAGTGAATCGCGCCGAGGCCCAGTTCCTTCAGCTGCTGTGGTGGTGCTCCCACCTGCAGCGGTTGCACGCTGCCTCCTGCAGCCACAGCCAGGAGCTGTGCCCCCAGGCAGATGCCCAGCACCGGTCGGCGTTGCTGGTGCCAGGCCCTCAACCAGTCCAGTTCCTGCCGCAACCAGTCCATGCATGGTTGCTCGCGATCGTTGACGCTCATCGGGCCACCGAGCACAAGGGCGATGCTGTTCGCACATGTCCTGGGGTCCGGCAGTGGGTCGCCCCGGTCGGGCCTCAGGATTTTGAGTGTCAGGCCCCGTTGCAGCGCCAGTTCTCCCACCAGTGCGGCGTTTTCGTGGTCAACATGTTGGACCACCAGCAGCGTGGGGCTCAAAGCAGCAGGTAGCGCTGGGCGAGGGGCAGCACCTCGGCGGGCTCACAGGTGAGCAGTTCACCGTCGGCGAACACCTCATAGGTCTGCGGGTCCACACTCACCTTGGGCAGCGCTGAATTCAGCTTGAGGGCGCTCTTGCCCACGCTCCGGGTCTCCTTCACCGCCATGCAGGTGCGTTCCAGGCCCAGTTGGCGTTGGATGTCGGCATCCATCGCCGCTTCGCTCACGAAGGTGAGACAACTGGGCGCCAGCGCCTTGCCGAAGGCGCCGAACATCGGCCGGCCGTGCACCGGGCCTGGGGTGGGAATCGAGGCGTTGGCATCGCCCATCTGGGCCCAGACGATCGAACCGCCCTTCACCACCAGTTCCGGGCGAATGCCGAAGAAGCCCGGCTTCCACAGCACCAGATCGGCGAGCTTGCCGGTTTCGATCGACCCCACTTCGCTGCTGATGCCGTGGGCCAACGCCGGGTTGATCGTCACCTTGGCGATGTAGCGCTTGAGCCGGTGGTTGTCGTTGCGAGCGGAGTCTTCCGGCAGGGCACCGCGCTGCACCTTCATCTTGTGGGCGGTCTGGAAGGTGCGGGTGATCACCTCGCCCACGCGGCCCATGGCCTGGGAGTCGCTGGCGATGATCGAGAAGGCGCCCAGGTCGTGAAGGATGTCTTCGGCGGCGATCGTTTCGCGCCGGATCCGCGATTCGGCGAAGGCCACGTCCTCGGGGATCTTCGGATCGAGGTGGTGGCACACCATCAGCATGTCGAGGTGCTCCTCGAGCGTGTTGCGGGTGTAGGGCCGGGTGGGATTGGTGCTGCTCGGCAGCACGTTGGCCTCGCCGCAGATCTTGATGATGTCCGGGGCATGGCCACCGCCGGCACCTTCGGTGTGGAAGGTGTGAATCGTGCGTCCCTTGATGGCGGCGATCGTGTCTTCGACGAAGCCGGCTTCGTTCAAGGTGTCGGTGTGGATGCACACCTGCACATCCATCCGATCGGCCACCGATAGGCAGGCATCGATGGTGGCGGGGGTGGTGCCCCAGTCTTCGTGCAGCTTCAGGCCGCAGGCGCCGGCGCGCACCTGTTCTTCCAGCGCTTCTGCGGTGCTGGCGTTGCCTTTGCCGAAAAAGCCCAGGTTCACCGGCAGGCCTTCGGCGGCCTGGAGCATCCGCCCGATGTGGAAGGCGCCGGGGGTGCAGGTGGTGGCATTGGTGCCAGTGGCCGGTCCGGTGCCGCCCCCCATCAGGGTGGTGACGCCACTGGCCAGGGCCGTTTCGATCTGCTGGGGGCAGATGAAGTGGATGTGGGTGTCGATGCCGCCGGCCGTGAGGATGTGGCCCTCCCCGGCGATGGCTTCGGTTCCCGGTCCCACCACGATCGTCACCCCTTCCTGGGTGTCGGGGTTGCCGGCTTTGCCGATGCCCACGATGCGGCCGTCCTTGAGGCCGACATCGGCTTTGACGATGCCCCACCAGTCGAGGATCAGGGCATTGGTGATCACCGTGTCAACGGCGCCTTCGGCTCGCGGGGCCTGGGATTGCCCCATGCCGTCGCGGATCACCTTGCCGCCGCCGAACTTCACCTCATCGCCGTAGACGGTGTAGTCCTTCTCGACTTCCAGGATCAGATCGGTGTCGGCCAGGCGAACCCTGTCGCCGGTGGTGGGTCCGTAGGTCTCGGCGTAGGCCTGGCGGGAGATGCGGTAGGGCATGGGTCAGACGTCGAGGGGTCCGTTGATTTGGCCGTTGAAGCCGATGACGCGTCGCGCACCGGCGAAGGGAATCAGGTTCACGTCGCGGCTGTCGCCGGGTTCGAAGCGGATGGCGGTGCCGGCGGGGATGTCGAGCCGTTGACCGCGGGCTGCGGCCCGGTCGAACTGCAGGGCGGCATTGGCTTCGGCGAAATGGAAATGGGAGCCCACCTGTACGGGCCTATCTCCGCTGTTGGAGACGCTCAGCGTGGTGACGGGCCGGCCTGCATTCAGCTCCAGTTCACCCGGTTCGGGAAGCAGTTCGCCTGGAATGAGAGGTGCCATGGGTTCTGCCTCAGCGAATCGGGTCGTGCAGGGTGACGAGCTTGGTGCCATCGGGGAAGACGGCCTCGATCTGCACCTCATGCACGAGCTCGGGCACCCCCTCCATCACCTGGTCCTGACGCAGCCAGGTGGTGCCTTCCTGCATCAGCTCCGCCACGCTCTTGCCGTCACGGGCGCCTTCCAGCACCAGAAAACTGAGCCAGGCCACCGCTTCGGGGTGGTTGAGCTTGAGGCCACGGTTCAAGCGCCGCTCGGCAAGTAGTGCCGCGGTCACGATCAGGAGCTTGTCCTTTTCCTGGGGACTGAGATGCATGGCGAAGCTCGGTCTTCTTCAGTGTGTCTCCGCTGCAGCCTCGAAAGCGTTCACGGTGGACGTTTGTCGGTGCAGAGGCAGTTCCTGCAGGGGCCAGACCCTGGGGATGCGAGGCCGTGTCAGCCCCCGGATCGTCCGCGTTCGCTCCCAGATCCGGCTGAACCAGAAGCGGGCATCACGGCTCGAATTGCCCGAATAGCGGGCGATCAGGCCCTGATTCAGGGCGCCGCAGCGCATCGTGCCCGTCAGACCCTCGCGGTCGGCCCGCGCTCCCTCCAGCAGCGTTGCTGTTGTTTCGGCACCCATGGCCATCGGCGCGGCCCAAACCAGTGTTCCGAACACCGGGGCGCCTCCCAACCCATGCGGGCTGTCCAGGCTGGCGCCGCCGAGGTCCACCCGATCCGCCAGCTCCCAGGTTGAGTTGCTGGCCGTGAGGCGCTGAATGGTGAGGCTCGAGCGCCAACGTCCCTGCTGCAGGGTTTCACCGGCTGCGGTTCGTCCCAAGCGCACGATTTCTGCACTGAGAAAGGAGGCGTCCTGCGGCAGGCTCACCGTCAGCTGCTGCTCGAACAGGGCATCGGCGTACAGCACCAGTTCCTGCGGCAGCCATTCGAAGTCACTGCCGCTGGCCAGCGCGCAGCGCACCTGTTGACGGGCAAAGCAGCCCTGGGGTTGCAGGCGGCTGCGGCCGATCGACCCGTAAACCTTCTGCGCTGCCACGCTGGTGATCAGGCTGCGGCTGTTGACTCCAAGCTTGATGTCCAGGCTCAGTTGATCGCCGCCCACGAGGCCTCCGGCGGTGTGCAGCACCGGCAGCTCGCAGCGTCCGTCCTCACCGCGTTCACTGCGAAGCAACTTGAACGGAGCTGTGCAGCCCCCCTGGTGTTTGGTGCTGCCGTTGGCGGCATGAAACTGCAGGTCGCAGCGGCCGTGCCAGGGATCAAGACGTTGCATGGCCTCACGCTCCGCCGCCACCGGCTTCGACTCTGTAGCAATGCACACCAAAGTGCTTCTGATTGACCGGCACGCTTTCGTTGTGGATTTGGAGATGAGGCGCTGGTGACGGATGCGGTGGTCGTGCTGGAGCAGCGCCTGCAGAACAGCAGTGCCACGGCAACCCTGAAGTTGCCGTTAACGGCCGAAGAGCGCACGGTGCTGCGGGGCCGTCGTACCACCTCCTGCGGTCGTCCGGTGCTGCTGCAGTTGCCCCGGGAGGGTTCTCTCCAGCCTGGTGATCTGCTGGGGGATCAGTCTTGTTTGAATGTTGTGGAGGTGACGGCAGCGCCGGAGGCGTTGCTACGGGTGCAGGGGTCGCATCCCTTGGAGCTGTTGCAGGCGGCTTATCACCTGGGCAATCGTCATGTCGCCCTGGAGCTACATGAGCAGGAGCTTTTGCTGCCAGAGGATTCCGTTCTCGCCACGATGCTGGAAGGGCGTGGCTTGACGGTCAGCCGCTGTCTGCAGCCGTTTGCTCCTGAAGGCGGTGCCTATGGAGGTCATCAGCACGGATGACGTCCCTCGCCTTGCTGCAACTGGTCAGCCCGGCCCTGCCCGTGGGTGCCTTCAGCTACTCCGAGGGGTTGGAGGTGTTGATTCAGGCGGGTTCCATCGCCGATGAGCAGGCGATCCAGGCTTGGTTGGAGGCTGAACTGCAACGGGGCGCGGTGCGGTTGGAAGCTGCGGCGTTGAGGCCTCTGGCGGAGGCTTTGGTGGGGTGGTCCACCCAGGCCGACGCGGCGGCTAAGGCGCGCCTGATCGATCTGGATGGTTGGCTGATGGCCACCCGCGAGGCCGCGGAGCTGCGAGCGCAGCAGCGTCAGATGGGGATGTCGCTGCTGCAGTTGATGTCGGATATGGGGTACGACCTGCCTGAACCTGTGGTCTTGAACTGGCCAGCGGCCTGGGCCTGGGCCGCTGTGGGCTTGTCGGTTCCAGCAGGAGACATGGTGGAGGGGTACCTCTACGGCTGGGTTGCCAATCAGCTCAGTGCCTCGGTGCGGCTGTTGCCGTTGGGTCCCTCCCGAGCGCAGGTGCTGCAGCAGCGGCTGTTGCCGCTGATTGCCTCCCAAGCGCAGCTGCTTCTGGCGGTTGATCCTCAGCAGCTCTGGAGCAGTGGCGTGGGTGCGGGCATTGCTCAGCTTGCCCATGCTGAGCTGTATTCACGCCTGTTTCGAAGCTGATGAGCAGCAAACTGCGTCTGGGGGTGGCGGGTCCTGTGGGATCCGGCAAGACCGCACTGGTGGAGGCGCTCTGTCGCCGCTTGCGCGACAACCTGCAGCTCGCGGTGGTCACCAACGACATCTACACCCAGGAGGATGCTCAGTTCCTCACCCGTGCTGGTGCCCTAGATCCAGAGCGGATTCGTGGCGTGGAGACCGGTGGTTGCCCTCACACGGCGATCCGCGAAGACTGCTCGATCAACAGAGCCGCCGTGGCGGAGCTGGAGGCGCAGTTTCCCAATCTTGATCTCGTTTTGGTGGAGAGCGGTGGCGACAACCTGGCGGCGAGCTTCAGTCCGGAACTGGTGGATCTCTGCATCTACGTGATCGATGTGGCCGCCGGCGACAAGATCCCCCGCAAGGGAGGGCCTGGCATCACCCGCTCCGATCTGCTGGTGATCAACAAAATTGACCTGGCTCCGCAGGTCGGTGCCGATCTTTCAGTGATGGAACAGGACACCCGGCGGATGCGGGGAGACCGGCCCTGGTGTTTCACCAATCTCCACAGTGGTGAAGGCCTGGAGCAGGTGGTGGAGTTCCTGTTGCAACAGCTACCAAAATCATGAAAACACAAGCTTTTGGGGCCAAAAGTGTTCTCGTTGTTACGTTTCAAATCCCCGCCTGTAGCGATGGTCGAATTTCAGGGCGTTTCGCGCGTCCAAGCTTTTAAGTGCCCTCTCATTCCATGAGCACCCCTCTCTCCAAGCGCCTTTTCGCCGGCATGGCCGCGGCATCGCTGGGTCTTGCCGTGACCGCCTGTGGTGGTGGCGAAAAGGCTTCCAACGTTGAGTACGACGACAGCGTCACCGTTGGCATCCTGCACTCGCTGACCGGCACCATGGCCATCTCCGAGTCCACCCTGGTGGACACCGAGAAAATGGCGATCGACGAGATCAACGCCGCCGGTGGCGTTGAGGTGGACGGCAAGAAGTACAAGATCGAGTACATCGTCGAAGACGGTGCTTCCGATTGGCCCACCTTCGCTGAGAAGTCCAAGAAGCTGATCGATCAGGACGCGGTGCCCGTCGTCTTCGGTGGCTGGACCTCCGCCAGCCGCAAGGCCATGCTGCCCGTCTATGAGTCGAAGAACGCTTTCCTCTACTACCCGATTCAGTACGAGGGTCAGGAGTGTTCCAACAACATCTTTTACACCGGTGCCACTCCGAACCAGCAGTCGGAGCCTGCCACCAAGTTCATGTATGAGAAGTCGCCTGCCGCTGGCAAGCCCTTCTTCCTTGTGGGTTCCGACTACGTCTTCCCCCGCACCTCCAACACCATCACCAAGGAACAGCTCAAGTCCCTGGGTGGCGAAGTGGTCGGTGAGGACTACCTGCCCCTGGGCAACACCGAGGTTGCTCCGATCATCGCCAAGATCAAGAAGGCCCTGCCTGACGGCGGTGTGATCATCAACACCCTCAACGGTGACCAGAACGTCGCCTTCTTCAAGCAGATTCAGGACGCCGGTATCACCCCCGAGAACGGCTACTACGTGATGAGCTATTCCATCGCGGAAGAGGAGATCAGCACCATTGGTTCTGAGTTCCTTGAGGGCCACTACGGCGCCTGGAACTACATGATGTCGATCGACACCCCGGCATCCAAGAAGTTCGCTGCTGACTTCAAGGCCAAGTACGGTGCCGACCGCCAGGTCGCTGACCCTCAGGAGTCGGCCTACAACATGGTCTACCTGTGGAAGAAGGCTGTCGAGAAGGCCAACAGCTTCGACGACGACAAGGTGCGTGAAGCTTTGATTGGCATCGAGTTCGACGCCCCTCAGGGTCCTGTGAAGGTGATGCCCAACCACCACCTCTCTCAGACCGTGCGCATCGGCCAGATCACTGCTGATGGTCAGTTCGAGATCCTCGAATCCACCGATGGCCCTGTGGCTCCTCAGGCCTGGAACCAGTTCGAGCCCAGCTCCAAAGGCTTCGCTTGCGACTGGACCGACGCCGCCAAGGGCGAGAAGTACAAGCTCTGATCTTTTGATCACAGCCTGATTGCTCTTCAGGGAGGAGCCCGGTGACGGGCTCCTCCTTTTGTCGTTTCATTGAACGCTTCGTTTCACACGTCCGTGCAACTGCTTCTCGAAAGCCTGTTCAACGGTGTTGCCATCGGCTCGGTGCTGCTGATGGCCGCCCTAGGACTGGCCATTGTCTTCGGCCTCATGGGTGTGATCAACCTCGCCCATGGCGAGCTGATCATGCTTGGGGCCTACACCACCTACGTGGTGCAGCTGATCTTCAAACTGCCTGCGCTGCAGCCGGTTTACAACGCCTACGTGCTGGTGGCGCTTCCGCTGGCCTTCATCGTCAGCGGTGTGGTCGGCATCCTGCTGGAACGCACCGTGATTCGCCGGCTCTACGGCAACCCGTTGGAGACGTTGCTCGCGACCTGGGGTGTCAGCTTGATTCTTCAGCAGTTTGTGCGGAGTGTTCCCCTGGCCCACGCCGCCGGCCTGATGCTGGCGCTGGTGCTGGGCTTTGGCTTACCACTGCTGCTTCCCTCCTCTCTGCTCTCGGGGCCTCGAGCTCGCATGGTGCGTGCGGGGAGTTGGGCTGTTTCTGCCCTGGGCGGTGTGCTGCTCGCTGGTGGCCTGGCCTCACAAATCAGTCGCATCGCCCGAGCCACCTCCCGCAATGTGGATGTGACGGCACCCAAATGGATGCGCGGTGGTATCGAATTCATGGACATCACCTTTCCTGTGCCGCGCTTGGTGATCATCGTGATCACGATCGTTGCGGTGGTTGGGGTGACGTGGTTCCTCAACAAAAGTGTGTGGGGCATGCGCATTCGTGCCGTCACCCAGAACCGTTCGATGAGTGATTGTCTGGGCATCCCCACCGACACCGTCGACGTGCTCACCTTTGGCATCGGCTCTGGTTTGGCCGGTGTGGCGGGGGTTGCTGTGTCCCTGCTGGGTTCGGTGGGCCCCAACGTGGGCGGGTCCTACATCGTGGGCTGCTTCATGGTGGTGGTGCTCGGTGGTGTCGGAAACCTCTTCGGCACCGTGCTCGCTTCCTTTGCCATTGGCCTGCTCACCGACCTGATCGGCGCTGGACGCCTGCTGACGATCTGGCCTGATATGCCTGCTCCCCTGGCCGGTGCCGTGAATTTCTTTGCCACCACGAGCATGGCCCAGGTGATGGTGTTCGCTCTGATTGTGGTGTTCCTTCAATTCCGTCCCGCGGGTCTGTTCCCGCAAAAAGGACGCATGGTGGAGGCTTGATCTGATGTTCCAAGCTTTTCAACAACGCCGTTGGCCCTTGATCATCCTTTGGGTGGTGATCGTTGCGGCCATCGTTGCTGCGCCCGCTGTTCTGCCGGTGTTTCGGCTGAATCTGTTGGGTCGCTTTCTCTCTTTGGCGATCGTTGCCCTGGGCATCGACTTGATCTGGGGCTTCACCGGGTTGCTCAGCCTTGGCCAGGGCATCTTTTTTGCCCTTGGCGGCTACGTGGCAGCTATGTACTTGCAGCTGAACAGCTCGGGTGATCTCCCCAATGGCATTCCCGAGTTCTTCAGCCTGTACGGCGTGGATCAGTTGCCCGCCTTCTGGGAGCCGTTCCATTCCCCGCTGTTCACCCTGGTGGCGATCTGGCTGGTTCCGGCCGTGCTGGCTGCCGTGCTGGGCAACCTGGTTTTCCGCAACCGGATCAAGGGGGTCTATTTCTCGATCCTCACCCAGGCGGCCCTGCTCGTTTTTTTCAATTTCTTCAACGGCCAGCAGAAGCTGATCAACGGCACCAACGGCCTCAAAACCGATGTCACCCAGCTGTTCGGTCAGATGGTTGGGTCCTCTGAGATGCAGCGGGGATTCTTCTGGTTGACCTCTGTGGTGGTCATCCTGGCCTGGCTGTTTCTGCGCTGGGTGGTGCGTGGCCGGTTTGGCGACGTGTTGATCGCCATTCGCGATGATGAACCCCGGCTGCGCTTTGCCGGCTACAACCCAACCCTGTTCAAGACGATCGTCTTCGCCATCGCTGGTGGTTTGGCAGGCATCGGTGGTGCGCTTTACACCGTTCAATCGGGCATCGTTTCGCCGCAGTACATGACCGTTCCCTTCTCGATTGAGATGGTGATCTGGGTTGCGGTGGGCGGTCGAGGCACGCTCGTGGGCGCCATCCTTGGCGCTGTGGCGATCAACTACGCCAAGAGTTTGGTGAGCGAAGCTCTCCCCCAAAGTTGGCTGTTCATCCAAGGGGGCCTGTTCATCCTCGTGGTGACGGCTTTGCCGGAGGGCGTCATTGGCTGGTTCCGAGGCGATGGCCCTCGCAACTGGCTCAACCGATTCGGCATTGCCCGTCGGAGTGAGACCTATCCACGTCTCGATCTTGAAGGTCAGGAAGAGGTTCAGTCATGAGTACGGCTTTATTGGAGTTGCGCCAAATCACCGTCAGTTTTGATGGCTTTTTGGCGCTGCGCGATCTCAACCTCAGCCTTCAGCCTGGGGAACTGCGTGCTGTGATCGGCCCGAATGGCGCCGGCAAGACCACGTTCCTGGATGTGATCACTGGCAAGACCGCCCCAACCGAAGGGGATGTGGTGTTCAAAGGACGCTCTTTGGTGGGAACGCGCGAGCACCGCATCGCGCGCTTTGGCATTGGCCGCAAGTTTCAGAGCCCCCGTGTTTTCGAGAAGCTCAGCGTTCAGGAGAACTTGGCTTTGGCGGTGAGCCAGCCGAAGCAGCCTTGGTCATTGCTGGCGGGGGGCCTGAATGGGGAGCAGCGCGATCGCGTTCATCACTTGATGAGCATCGTCAATTTGCAGAACCGTGCCGATTGGGCTGCTGGGTCGTTGTCCCATGGCCAGAAACAGTGGCTTGAGATCGCCATGCTTGTCGGTCAGGATCCCGACCTGTTGCTGGTGGATGAGCCAGTGGCTGGGCTTACGGATGAGGAGACCGATCTGACGGCGGATCTGCTCAAGTCGTTGGCTGGGGATCACACCGTGTTGGTGATTGAGCACGACATGGAATTCATTCGACGGCTCGAAAGTCCGGTGACTGTGCTGCACCAGGGCCATGTCCTCTGTGAGGGCACCATGGATCAGGTGCAGGCCGATCCCCGGGTGATTGAGGTCTATCTCGGCACCACTGAGGAGGAGAACCAATGACGAACCTGCTGGAGATCCAAGGACTCAACACGTTTTACGGTGAAAGTCACATTCTTCGGGATGTTGATCTCAGCGTGAAATCGGGGGAGATGGTGTGTCTGATCGGCCGCAATGGTGTGGGCAAAACCACCCTGTTGAAATCGCTGATCGGTCTGTTGCGCCCCCGCTCCGGATCCATGGCGTTCGACGGTGCTGAATTGGATCGTCAGGCTCCGCATCAGCGAGCTCGGGCCGGGATTGGTTATGTGCCGCAAGGTCGCGAGATCATTCCCCAGCTCACCGTGGAAGAAAACTTGCTTTTGGGGATGGAGGCGTTGCCAGGTGGATTGGCGCGGAATCGCCACATTGATCCATTTGTGTATGAGTTGTTTCCGATTCTTCAGGAGTTTCTACCGCGCAAGGGTGGGGATTTGAGTGGGGGGCAGCAACAACAACTGGCCATCGCTCGCGCATTGCTTGGCAAGCCAAAGTTGCTGCTGTTGGATGAGCCCACTGAGGGTATTCAGCCCAACATCGTTCAGGACATTGAAGCAGCTGTTCGGCGGATCATCGCCGACACCGGGATCGGGGTGTTGCTGGTGGAGCAACATCTCCACTTTGTTCGCCAGGCTGACCGCTACTACGCCATGCAACGGGGTGGCATTGTTGCCAGTGGTTCAACCAGTGAACTCAGCCAGACGGTTGTTGATCAGTTCCTGAGCGTTTAGAGATTCGCTCGTGATGGCTTTTCCTGGGTTGGTTCAGCTGGCCCAGATTGATTCTGTTGCAGGCTCTTCATCCATGGCGTAATCGCTCACGTCGGCACGCACATGCAGCATCTGCCCTGTCATTGACATTTTCCAGATTTCCAGGCGCGCATCCTCGGGCGCTTCAAACCAAAAGACCTCTGTGGGCATCACCACCTTTTCTCGGTAGAAGTGGTCTGCACCAATGCATTTCACGATCACCATCCGGCTGGTGTCGTTCTGATAAACACACTCAATCATCTTGAGTATCTGGAATGATGCCAATCTCGTGGTCTCAAGGCAAGAGGAGTGTTTGATTGGTCACCGAATCAGCACGCCTTTAGATTTGATACAGATGAGTTGATACAGAGCAGGTCGCTTTTGTATCGATCATCACGGTTCTGGTCAGGTTTTGGTGGGGCGGGCGAAGCTCCGGGTTTTGGCCATTGCACATAGCGGCACTTTCGTTTCAACTGAAACAACTCTTTTTTGCAGCTGTTTGCATGATTGTTTTGTAGTTGGGGATTGAAGAATGGAGAAATCAGTCAATTTGAGTTTCTCTCAACAATTCGATGTTGAGCGGATGAATCGCGTGATCGAATCAACAATCGATCCACAGCAGCTGCAGGTGTTGGCCAAGCAATTGCTTCAGGCTTGGCATTCCCAGCGCGCTGCAACGGTTTGGATCACGAGGCAGCGGGAGCAGCTGGGCTGAGAGCTGAGTTGCTGGCCTCAAGCAGCGAGCTCAGAGGTGATGCGTTGAGGATTGTGATTCGGCCGTTTCAGGGATGTGCGATCTGCCTGTCCTGCTGCGGCCAGGTCAGCTTGAAGGGCTGAATTGCAGCTGCGCAGTCGCGACCAGCTGGGCAGTTGATGGGCAATCGGCGCCTGCATCATTTTGGCCAAGCCGGGGCGCAGGAGACCGGCAAAGTTTTGAACAGCCAGTTCTTCGCCATGGCGGTCGTAGGGCAATCGATTGATCGCTGAATCAAGGCCGAACTGCCGCACGCGATCCTCGCCAACTCGCCGGTACAGCACTTCAAGAGTTGGCAGTTGATCCATCGACATCACACAGCCTTCGTGTTCCATCAGGCCGCGCAGCACCGTGCCGAAAATTTCGCCCGCCATGCGCTGCAGGCCTTCGCTTGGTTGCTGACCCAGCTCCTTGTGTTTGTGATCGAACAATCCCAGATCCACTTGAGCGATGCGGCTGGAGGCCACATGGCGATACACCTCAGACAGAAGACCCACCTCCAGTCCCCAGTCCGAAGGAATGCGCAGATTCATCGCCAGATCGGCGGTGAAGGCGAATTCACCAGCCAGGGGATAGCGGAAGGATTGCAGGTACGACAGGTAGGGCAGAGGCCCGAAAACCTGCTCCAGGCTGGCCAGCAGTGGGCCAACAAACAGACGGGTGGCTCGGCCCTGAAGCGCCTGGGTTTCGAGGGATAGACGGCTGTAGAACGCCTTGACATAGGCAATGCCGTGGGATCGATCCAGCAGGGGACGGAGCATGCGCTCTGGATACGCCGATCCAAAGGTTCTGATGTCGGCATCGAACAGGCCAACCACCTCGGCGTTTTGGCAAGCAACCCCGAGCCCCTGCCAAACGGCCCAGCCCTTGCCCGGTGGTCCGGTCACGTCGAGCCCCAGTTCGCCAACGGATTCGAGCAACTCACGGACAGCGGGGCCGTTGGTCCAGTGCACCCGGACAGGGAAGGGCATCCCTTCGAAGAATTTTTCTGCTGCTTTGACGTCTTCGGCGCTTGTGGCTGCCAGCGCCACCACCAGCTCGTTGAGTCCCTTCAGGCCTGAGAGTGTGTCGCGAATCAGGCCGAGGGCCGGGCGGCTGAATTCCTCCATCAGGCAGGGGATCAGCAGGGTTGTGGGTCGCTGACTCAGCTCCTGGTTGAAGGCAACCGCATCCAGATTGCCCAAGCTGTAGTCGTGGACGGTGCTGATCAGGCCCTGCTGAAAATCCATGTGGTGTTCGATGCAACAACAGAGGTCAGAGTCCTGCCCCATACCTGAAAGGCCTGGAGGAGGAAGTTGATGCAGCCCCCGCGCGACGAGACGCTGCGGACCCTGCTTGGCGGTCTGTACCCCGTTGATTCTTCCGGGGATGGCCAGGAGTTGTCGTCGCAATTGCTGCAGATCTTGAGCGATGCGTCAGGAGATGCCGATATGGCTGAGCTCACCCATCGCTGGGACGGTGGCGATGTGGTCTTGATCACCTACGCCGACACCATTGGTGATGAGGGTGTGCCGGGTCTTCAAGCGCTGAAGTCGTTTGTTAATCGCCATCTGCAGCCCTTCGCAGCGGTAATTCATGTGCTGCCGTTCCTGCAATCCACCAGTGACGGAGGTTTTGCGGTGGCCAGCCACACGAAGCTTGAGCAGCGTTTCGGCGATTGGAGCGACCTCGCTGCCCTGGCCGAGGGCCGACGGCTGATGGCGGATCTCGTTCTGAATCACGTGTCGGCCTCTCACCCCTGGGTGCAGCAGTTCATGCGCGATGAGCAGCCCGGCCGCTCCTGTGTGCTGGAGGCAGCCCCTGATCCCTGCTGGGCGGATGTTGTTCGTCCGCGCAGTTCCAATCTGTTCACGCAATTGAGGGGCCCTGTTGGCGCGCGTCAGGTCTGGACCACCTTTGGCCCCGATCAGGTGGATCTCAACTGGCGCAGTGCGGAGGTGCTGCTGGGCTTTGCCCGGCTGATGCAGCGGATGGCCCGCCATGGGGTGCGTTGGATCCGTCTGGATGCCGTGGGTTTTGTCTGGAAAGAACCCCACACCTCGTGCATTCATCTGCCCCAGGCCCACCAACTGGTTCGGGTGCTGCGTCTGCTGCTCGATCAGGTGGGTCCCGATGGGGTTGTGGTCACGGAAACCAACGTGCCGGAGCAGGAAAACCTCTCCTATCTGAGGAGCGGTGATGAAGCGCATCTCGCTTACAACTTTCCCCTGCCGCCCTTGCTGCTGGAGGCCAGTGTCAGTGGTCGGGCTGACTTAATCAATGCCTGGCTGAGTCGTTGGCCCGACTTGCCGCCGCAGACAGGCCTGCTCAATTTCACCGCTTGTCATGACGGAGTCGGCTTAAGACCCCTGGAGGGCCTGATGCCCCAGAAACGCTTGCTGCAGCTGTTGATCGGTTGCGAGCAACGGGGTGGACTGGTCAGCCACAGGATGCTCAGTTCCGGTGAGGAGGTTCCCTACGAGATCAACATCAGCTGGTGGAGTGCCATGGCGGATGGGGGGATTGATCCCACGTATTTCCAAAGGGAGCGCTTTTTGCTCACCCAACTGTTGATCCTGGCCTTGCCAGGCGTCCCCGCCTTCTATCTGCCGGCGTTGCTGGCGGCTCCCAATGATCTGACTCGCTTTCGCCGCACGGGCCATCGCCGGGATCTGAATCGGCCCCAGTTCACGGCCCAGGCCCTGGAGCGCCGCTTGGCGGACCCCGATTCAGATGTCTCCGGGCTGCTGCCGGTGT
The DNA here is from genome assembly GCF_014280075.1 of Synechococcus sp. A15-62. Taxonomy (NCBI): domain Bacteria; kingdom Bacillati; phylum Cyanobacteriota; class Cyanophyceae; order Synechococcales; family Synechococcaceae; genus Synechococcus; species Synechococcus sp. A15-62. Next base: position 2,205,577 of record NZ_CP047950.1, on the reverse strand, counting down.
TGCGGCGGGCTCTGGCTGAACGGTCTGTTCATCCGGCCTTGCACCCGGATGCCCCGATGACGGTGCTGAGCGCAGACCGAAGTGATTGCGTCATCCTGCGGCGCTCCCGCGGGGGGGAAACGCTGGTGGCTGTTCACAACATCACGGCAGCGCGTCTCAGCTTTCGCCTCAGGGGCTTGGGTGGTGATCTGAACCAGCCCTGGGCCGATTGCCTGAGCGGTCATGTGTTCGAACCACATCAGTCGCATTCGCTAGAGCCTTATGCGGTGCATTGGTTGGTTCAGCCATGACCGCGAGTGGCGAGCAGGCGTGGTGGGTGGTGACCGATCTCGACGGCACGTTGCTGGATCACAGCTACGACTGGTCGCCGGCCAAGGATCTGATCCGTCAGCTGCAACAGCACCGGATTCCAGTGATTCCCTGCACCAGCAAAACGGCGGAGGAAGTGCGCGGTTTTCGCGCTGAGGCGGGGCTTCATGACCCATACATCGTTGAAAACGGTGGCGCCGTGCACGGGGAAACTCCGGCAGGGGAGCTCTGGGAGCTGCCGTTGGGGCCGGATTGGACGGCGCTGAAACCTCAGTTGCAGCGTCTTCAGGCCGAGTTGGGTGAGCCCCTGCGTCCGTTGGATGAACTCAGTGAAGAGGATGGGCAGCGGTTGTTGGGGCTTGGCGGTGAAGCTTTACGCCAGGCCCAGCGGCGCTGTTGCAGCGTGCCTTTTGTACCGCCTTCGGCGGAGGGGCGTCACCGGCTTGAGGCCCTAGTGCAGCGGATGGGCCTGACGGTGGTGCAGGGCAACCGCATGGGGCACCTGCTGGGCCCAGACATCAGCAAAGGCAAGGCTTTGGCCACCCTCAAGCGACATCTGGGTGCTGAGCAGGTGCAGGTCTTGGCCTTGGGGGATTCACCCAACGATCTGCCGTTGCTCGAGGTGGCCGACATTGCTGTTGTTGTGCCCGGGCCCGATGGCCCCCATCCCGAGTTGCGTTCCGGGATCGCTGCCGGACGTTTCCAGCTCGCGGCAGCCCCCCATGCCCATGGCTGGGACGAGGCTGTGCGCCGGATTCTTCGGATCTAGGCCATCGCTTGCTTTTGGCTCAATGGAGTAGGGATTGCCATAGATCCACTGCAGTTGTCGTTGCCGCCATGGGTTTGCCGTTGTGGGATGCGATCGGTCGACAGCTGAGGCTGTTGATCAGAACAGCCTGATCGTCGTCATCGAACGCGGCCGCCAGCTCGGTTTCCACCGCGATGCCTCGGGCGAGTGCACGGCCCCGCATCACCCCCGGGAGACAGCCGCTGCTGAGGGGCGGTGTCAGCCACTGTCCGCGTCGCCGGACCAGCAGATTGGCCGCCGTTCCGCAGCACAGAGCTCCAGCCGTGTTCAAGACCAGAGCATCGTCGGCCCCTTGCTCCTGGGCTTCCCTGCGGGCCTGGATCGATTGCCCGTAGGCGAAGGTTTTGCATCGGCTCAAGCGGCTGGAAGCATTGCGGCGTTCATGGCGACTGGTGATGGTGCTGACGGCTGAAAACGTTGGTGCACAGGCCTGGAGCGTGAGCCAGAAGCGGTGGTGCCCTGAGGCCGACAGTCCGATTCCGCGTTGGGGTGTGCTGCCCCGACTCCAATTCAGGCGCAGGGCTCCATCGGCTTCGCTCAGTTGGCTTCGCTGAATCGCGTCTTCAATTAGGGGCTCCAGCGCGTTTCGCTGCGGTGGCGGGTCCATGCCCAGTAGGGCCGCACTCTCGCTCCATCGCTGCAGGTGCTCCTGCAGGAGTTGCGGCCCACCGTTGCGGATCAGCACGGTTTCAAAGAGGCCATCGGCCAGGAGCAGGGCGCGGTCGTCGAGGGGGAGCTGCAGGCTTGCTGCTGTTCCCCACTGGCCGTCGATCCAGGCGACTGATGCCGTCATGCCAGCGCCTCCAGCAATGGCTGCAGTTTCCACATCAACTCCTCTGCTTCGCCAAGGGGATCAGAGTCGGCGACAATTCCGCAGCCGGCATGGGCCCGCAGGGTGTCGCCTTGGCGCAGCAACGATCGGATCAAGATGTTGCTGTCGAAGCTGCCGTCCCAGTCGATCCGCAGCAGTGATCCGCAGTAAGGCCCTCGGCTGGTGGGCTCGAGCTCATGCAGACGTTGGCAGGCCCGCAGTTTCGGCGCCCCGCTGATCGACCCCCCAGGCCAACTGGCTTCCAGAAGATCGACCCAGCTCAATCCGGCCTGCAGCTGTCCCTCCACGACCGAGGTGAGGTGATGCACGGAGGCATAACTTTCGAGCCCCACCAGTTGGGGAACCTGGATCGAACCCGGCTGGCAGGCACGACCGAGGTCATTGCGCAGCAGGTCGACGATCATCACGTTCTCGGCCCGGTCCTTATCGCTGCACACGAGTTCCGCGGCGAGATTCGCATCCTGTTCGGGGTCGCCATGGCGCGGCCTGGTGCCTTTGATCGGCCGGGTTTGTACGGCTCCCTCGGCACTCACCTGCAGAAACCGCTCCGGGGACGATGACAGCAACGCCTCGTTCTGGTCGCTGATGATCAGTCCTGCAAAGGGAGCAGGGCAGGCCTCCCTCAGGGTGACAAACAGCTCGAGGGCATTGCCTCCCTGGGGCCAAGCTGTGCTGCAACAGGCCGTGAGATTGGCTTGGAAGAGATCGCCTGCTGCGATCAGATCACGGATGCGCTGCACACCTGTGGCGTAGTGATCTGCTGAGGTGTGGTGATGCCAGGCCGTCAGGGGGATGGACGGGGGCTTGCCTTTGGGCTGCTTAGTGACGGAGGCCAGCTGTTGGGTGAGGCGGTCCAGAGCAGCCGGGCTGCTGGCTTCGATCCACAGCCTGCGCTTTTGCAGATCAAAGCGAAGCACCGGATCGTGGCGGGCGATCCACAGCGTGGCCATGCCGTCGCTGGCCCAGGGGTTTCCCGGTTCCACCCAGGCGGCGGCTTCATAGCTCAGCCAGCCGCACCAATGCCCTGGGGCCAGCCCCCGCAGTGCCTCGAAGGGATTGCTGGCTCCTGGCTCGTCGGGGAGACCGCGGCAGCAGACGATCTCCTGGGGTGCCACCGCCAGGGTGGCCCATCGGCCCAGGCTGCTGCCGTCGCCATCCAGCCAGACCATCCCTTCCTCGCCGTAGGCATGGGCCAGTTGGTGCGCGAGGGCTTGGGGCTCCTGCCAGGGAAGCTCAAGCCGGTGTGGGCGGATCATGCCGCTGAAGAACTGCAGAGGTCAGAACGGCCTGCCTCGCGGAGCGCTGCATCACGGATGCGGCAGCTGTCGCAGACGCCGCAGGGGTGCGTGCCGCCGCTGTAACAGCTCCAGGTTGCTTCGATCGGAACACCCAGGCGAAGGGCTTCCTCAACGATGCGCACCTTGCTCCACTGCACAAGAGGTGCCCAGAGTTGGGCGCCATGGCCCTCCCGACCGGCTTTGCTGGCCAGATCGGCCAGGGTCTGAAAGGCGTTGAGGTAGTCGGGCCGGCAGTCGGGATACCCCGAGTAGTCGACGGCATTCACGCCCAGCACCAACCGCTCGGCTCCACGAGCCTCCGCCAAGCTGAGGCCCACGGAGATGAACACGGTGTTGCGCCCGGGCACATAGGTGGGGGGGATGCTGCCCTCCTCAACGCCATCGGTGGGGATCGAGATGCTGGCGTCGGTGAGGGCTGAGCCCCCCCAACTGGCCAGATTGACGGCGATGCAGTGATGCTCTGCCAAGCCAAGCTGCTCAGCTACGGCAGCAGCGGCGTCCAATTCGCGGCGATGGCGCTGGCCGTAGTCGAAGGACAGGGCGATGACGCGGTCGCCCTGCTCAAGGGCAAGGGCCGCAGCGGTGGCCGAATCCAAACCTCCCGATAGAAGCGCGATGGCAGTGCGTTGACTCATCTCAGAACCGTGAGTTCGTGCAGGGCGCAGTAGTCCTGCTCATCCAGCTCGGTGTCCTTGGCTTTTTCAAGCAGGGACAGCAAACCGCTCAGCCCCCGATCTTGGAGCCCAGCGGTTGTGGCTTCCTCCAGGAACAGGCGCAGGTCTTTGCGCAGCAGGGCGGTGCTGAAGTTGGGATCGGCGTAGGTGTGATCCAGCATCCGCTGCAACTTCTTGTCGAAGGTGGGGGCATAGAGCGCTGACGGCCGCAAGATGGCCATGAACGTTTCCACAGGCACGCCGGCCCGCTGAATTAGTTGCAGGGAGAGGGAGAAGCTGTGGGTGAGGCTGGCGATCAACTGATTGAGAGCCAGTTTGGTGGCAGCGCCGCTACCAACCGGTCCCACGAGCAGGGGGTCCTTGCAGAGGTGGGCGAGAAGTGGCTGTTGCTGTTTGAAGACCTGCGCTTCGCCGCCGGCCATCACCAGCAGGGTGCCATTGAGGGCCTGGGGTTTGCTGCCGAGCACCGGAGCTTCCAGGTACTGCCCTCCCTGGTTCTCAACCTGCGTGGCGAGCTTGCGACTTTCCTCCACGCCCATGGTCCCCATCGGGATCACCGTTGAGCCTGGCAACGCCCCAACCGCGCCGATCACGGATGCAGTGGCAGCCCCGTCACGCAAGACGGTGATCAAGACTCTGTCGTTTTGCGCGGCTTGCCCCAGATCGTCGATCGCTGTTGCACCTTTCTCCACGAGCGAGACGATCCTGGAGGGGTCGCGGTTCCAGACGTGGACGTGGAGACCCTGCTCCAGCAATCGCGTTGCGATCGCCGTTCCGAGGAGGCCTGTGCCCAGAACGGCCACTGAGGTCATGGCTCAGGCGATCAAATTCTGTTCAACCTCAACGTAGTGGAGCAGACCCTGCCCTCAACGGCATTGTTCAGCGGATTCCAAGCCATTTGTGGCTTTGCAGGCTGAGGCGCCATTGGGCGTGTTGACGCACATGCTCCACTGCCAGGGCTTCTCCGATGCTGCTCTCCCAGCCCGGCTGAAGCAGTCGTTTGGTGTCGTCCTCGCACTGGGATGCCATTGCTGCAGCGAAGCTGATGTCTTCCGGGCCATGCACCACAACTTTCAGCTCATGGCAGGCCTGCAAAAGCTCTTGCCGTGGGTGCAGGTGGCGTTTCGGCGAGATGGTGATCCAGTCGAAGCGTCCGCTCAGCGGATCCACCCCGCTGGTTTCCAGATGCAGGGGGAGACCGCATCGCGCATCGAGGGCCTGGGTGAGGGGCTGTAGATCGTGGTGCAGCGGTTCCCCACCGGTGATCACAACGAAGCTGGCCCCTGACTCAGCAGCACTCTGTGCCGCTTCAGCCAAAGCATCGATGGGTTGCTCAGGGTGTGCCTGACTGGGCCACGAGTGTTTGGTGTCGCACCAGGGACAGCCCACGCTGCAGCCGGCGAGCCGAATGAAAAATGCACTGCGTCCTGCATGGTGGCCTTCTCCCTGCAGGGAATGGAACGTTTCCACCACGGGAAGACGCTGGGAGTCAGCCATTGATGCGGGTCATGGAATCGCGATGTCCCCCTGTTGACGCAGGGCCTGAGCCGGTGAATCGGGAAGGCGTTGTTGGGCCGCTTCGATCAATCCCCGGAACAATGGATGGGGGTGTCCCGGGCGTGAGAGGAATTCGGGGTGGTACTGGCAGGCAGTGAAGAACGGATGCCCTTTCAGTTCGATCAACTCCACCAGGCGTCCATCCGGGGAGGTGCCACTCACCACGTAGCCGGATTCCAGGAAAAGATTGCGATAGGAATTGTTGAATTCGTAGCGGTGGCGGTGCCGTTCGTAGACCACCTCGTCCCCGTAAAGCCTTTGGGCCAGGGTTCCCGGCGCAATCCTGCAGGGGTAGACGCCCAGGCGCATCGTGCCGCCGAGGTCCACCACGTCCTGTTGTTCCGGCAGCAGGTGAATCACGGGGTGCGGTGTGTTTTCGTTCAATTCGGCGCTGGTGGCCTCGGTGAGGCCGGCCTGGTTGCGAGCCCACTCGATCACAGCGGTTTGCATTCCAAGGCAGAGCCCCAGGAAGGGCACCCGTTGTTCCCGGGCCCAGCGAATCGCTGCAATCTTTCCATCCACGCCACGGTTGCCGAAACCACCGGGCACGACCACAGCATCCATCCCCCGCAGGAGTGCATCGGCTCCGTCGGATTCAATCTGTTCGGCGCAGACCCAGTGCAGGTCGAGGGAGGCATCCTGGGCAATGCAGGCATGCTGCAACGCTTCGACGACGGAGAGATAGGCGTCGTTCAGCTGCACGTACTTGCCCACCAGGGCCACCTTCACAGACGGCCCGGGGTTCCGCAGCTTGTTGACCAGTTGTTCCCATGCCGCCATGTCGCTGTCATGGTCGGTCAGCTTCAGCACGTCCAGCACTTCACGGCACAGTCCCTCCTGCTCGAGGATCAGTGGCACGGCGTAGATGCTGTCGGCATCCAAGGAAGGAATCACGGCGCGGGTGGGTACACCGCAAAAGCCGCCGATTTTGCGTTTGAGATCGTCGCTGATGTCGCGATCACTGCGGCAGATGAGCACATCCGGCTGGATGCCGATGGAACGGAGTTCCTTGACCGAGTGCTGGGTTGGCTTGGTTTTGAGTTCGCCGGAGGTGCCGATGAAGGGCAGCAGAGTGACGTGGATGTAGGCCAAATCGTTGCGGCCCACGTCCTCACGGAATTCGCGAATGGCTTCAAGGAAAGGCAGTGATTCGATGTCACCGACGGTGCCGCCGATTTCGGTGATCACCACATCGGCATTGCTGTTGGAGGCAACCCGATGGATGCGCTCACGAATTTCGCCGGTGATGTGGGGAATCACCTGAACGGTGCCGCCGTTGTAGTCGCCGCGGCGTTCCTTGTTGATCACCGATTGGTAGATCGAGCCGGTGGTCACGCTGTTTAGGCGTGACATCGCCGTGTCGGTGAAGCGCTCGTAATGGCCCAGGTCGAGATCGGTTTCGGCGCCGTCTTCGGTGACGAAGACCTCACCATGCTGGAACGGGCTCATCGTCCCGGGATCCACATTCAGGTAGGGATCCAGCTTGAGGATCGAAACGTTGTAGCCCCGCGACTTCAGCAACCGGCCGAGGCTCGCCGCCACGATTCCCTTGCCAATGCTGGACACCACACCACCGGTGATGAAGACGAATTTGGCCATGACCTGCCGGGCGACTCTTCAAATTACCTGGCGCGATGCCAGACCTCCAGAGTCACCCGACGCCCTTTCGTTCAGCTCTGCAGGAGGCTGCGCAGCATCCAGGCGGTTTTCTCGTGCACCTGCAGCCGTTGTGTGAGCAGGTCTGCAGTGGGTTGATCATTGGCAGCGTCTGCGATGTCGAAGACGCTGCGGGCGGTGCGTGCCATGGCCTCGTGGTCACTCATCAGCTGCTGCACCATCTCCATTGCCGCTGGGATGGAGCTCGCTTCGTTGAGGGAGGCCAGCTTGGTGAGAGTGCTGTCGCCGAACGGGGCTGGCATGCCAAGGGCACGAATGCGTTCGGCGATTTCATCGAGAGAGTCCCAGAGTTCGTTGTACTGGCCGTCGAACATCTCGTGAAGGGAGTTGAACATCGGACCGGTCACGTTCCAGTGAAATCCGTGGGTCTTGCCGTACAGCACCCAGGTGTCGGCCAGCAGCCGTCACAGACCATCTGCAATTTGCCGGCGCTGATCTTCGGAGATGCCGATGTCGATCGAGCTGCTCATTGCGATTGAAGTACAGATGGCGCGATTTTGACTCAGGAATCCAGGCCCTGGATGTAATCCCGGACTTTGCTTCGTCGTTGGGGTTGCCGCAGTTTGAGCAGGGCGCGGGTTTCGATCTGACGGACGCGCTCCCTTGAGAGTTTCAGTTCTTCCCCGATCTGGGCAAGGGTCTGGGGCGTGTCGTCCTCCAAGCCGAAGCGCCGGCGCAGAACAGCGGCCTCCCGACTGGTGAGTTCATCCAGGAGATGCTCCAGGTCGTTGTGGAGTTCGTCGTGGGTGAGGGTCTGCTCGGGGGTGGCGTGGCCGTCCTCGATCAGATCTCCGAGCTGGGTGTCCTGTTCGCGGCCGACGCGGGTGTCCAGAGACACTGAACGGGGCACCCGGGCCAGGGTCTGGCGCACGGTGTCTTCACTGATTCCCAGCTCGCGCGCCAGATCCGCGATCGAGGCAATGCGCCCTTCGTTGCTCGCAATCTCCTGCTGGACCCGTTTGATCCGGTTCAGTTTTTCGGTGACGTGAACGGGCAAACGGATCGTGCGGCTCTGGGTGGCGATGGCCCTGGTGATGCCCTGTCGAATCCACCAGTAGGCGTAGGTGCTGAAGCGGAAACCACGGGTGGGGTCGAACTTCTCCACGGCCCGTTCCAGCCCGAGCGTTCCCTCCTGGACCAGGTCCAGGATTTCCATGCCCCGCTGTTGGTACTTCTTGGCCACCGCCACCACCAGGCGCAGGTTGGCCTGAATCATGTGGTCTTTGGCTCGCCGTCCGTTGCGGAGGGCCAGCTTCAGATCTTTGGCCTCCAGCTGGGCCTGTTCCGCCCAGGCCTGATAGCCCCGGTCAATTCGCTGCTGCAACTCGGCCAAGGGCAGTCCGGCCGCGCGGGCCCACTCCTGTTTGGTTGGCCAGTGGCTGTGCTGGTTGGCTTCGCGGCGTTGCAGTTCTTCGAGACGGTGCAGTTCACCGATGGCGGCATCGCTTTCAGCCAGCTTCTGTTGCTGGCTGAGCAGTGCTTCGCGGCGCTGCACCAAACGGGCCAGGGTGACCTCCTCCTCATTGGTGAGCAGGTCAACCCGGCCGATGTCCTGGAGATAAAGCCGCAGCAGATCCGTGGTGCCGCTGCTGCGGCGCTCACGGGTCCCCCCGGTCCTTCGGGGCTTGCTGGGCAAAAGCTGGCCTTGGTGAAGTCCAACTTCAGGGTTCCTCGCCGTTGACCGCGGTGCGACAAATGCGCTGATTCCCTTCGGGATCTGCTCAGTCCCGCCGCAGAGGTCAGTCCTCCTGGTCGGGCTCGACCCAGGTGCTGGCCACGTGCAGTTCCTCCAGCTGCTTGTCGGCCACGCCCCCTGGGGCACTGGTCATCAGGCAGCGGGCCTGCTGGGTTTTGGGGAAGGCAATGGTGTCGCGGATCGATTCCTCTCCCGCCAGCAGCATCACCATCCGGTCCACACCGAAGGCCAAGCCCCCGTGGGGGGGTGCGCCCACATCGAGCGCGTCCATCAGGAAGCCGAACTGTTCCTGGGCCTCCTCGAGGGGCAAGCCAACCGTCTGCAACACCTGACGCTGCAGGGCGGAGTCATGGATGCGCAGGGAGCCACCGCCGAGCTCAAGGCCATTGAGCACAAGGTCGTAGGCCTGGGCCCGGGCTCCGGGCAGGGTTTCGGCCCACTTCGACGCATCGCTGCCGAGATCCTCAGCATTGGGAGCGCAGAAGGGGTGGTGCAGGGCCTCGTAACGGTTCTCGTCGCCGTTGAACTCGAACATCGGGAAGTCCACCACCCAGAGGAAGTTCCACTGGTCGTTGTCCCGGTCGGCCTTGACCATGCCCAGTTCCTTGGCCAGGTACTGGCGCACCCGGTCGAGGGCCTTGTTCACCGTTGCGGTGTCGCCGGCGCCGAACAGCAGCAGGGTGCCGGGTTGTGCGCCGGTGCGGCTGAGCAGCTCCTGCCTCTGCTCATCGCTGAGGTTGTCCTTGATGGCGCCGATCGTGTCGATTTCACCGCCGTCGCGCACGCGGATGAAGGCCAGGCCACCGGCACCGGCTTTCTGGGCCTCGCTGAACACATCCCCGCCCGGCTTGATCCGCACGTTGCTCACCGCATCGTTGCCGCCGGGCACCGCGATGCACTTCACCGCACCGCCGGCCTTCACGGCACCGCTGAATACCTTGAAGCCCATGTCTTTGACGATGTCGCTCACGTTGGTGAGCTCCATGCCGTAGCGGGTGTCGGGCCGGTCGGTGCCGTAGCGATCCATGGCGTCATGCCAGGTCATGCGGGGGAAGGGCCGCGGCAGTTCGACGCCCTTCACGGCCTTCCAGATGGCGCAGATCAGTGATTCGTTCAACTCAAGGATCTGCTCCTGATCCATGAAGCTCATCTCGATGTCCAGCTGGGTGAATTCCGGCTGGCGATCGGCCCGCAGGTCTTCGTCGCGGAAACAGCGGGCCACCTGGTAGTAGCGCTCGATGCCGCCCACCATCAGCAGCTGCTTGAACAACTGGGGGGACTGGGGCAGGGCGAACCATTCGCCGCCGCACACCCGGCTGGGCAGCACGTAGTCGCGGGCGCCTTCCGGCGTGGAGCGGGTCAGCACCGGGGTCTCCACCTCGATGAAGCCTGCGTCTTCCAGGAAGCGACGGGCGGCCTGGATGGTCTGGGCCCGCAGCCGCAGGTTGTCGTTCATGCGCTTGCGGCGCAGATCCAGATAGCGGTGGCGCAGCCGCAGTTCTTCGCGGGTGTTCTCCTCGTCGTGAACCGACACGGGGAAGGGCAGGTTGCCTTTCACGCTGTTCAGCACGGTGATGCCGCTGGCGAGAACTTCCACAGCCCCCGTGGCCAGCTTGTCGTTCAGTGATTCGCCAGGCCGGGCCCGCATTTTCCCCTCAACCTGCAGCACGGTTTCGCTGCGCAGATGCTCGGCGACGGCGAAGGCGTCGGCACCCAGATCCGGGTCCACCGTGATCTGCACCGTCCCGCTGCGGTCCCGCAGGTCGATGAAAATCACCCCGCCGTGATCACGGCGTCGATCCACCCAGCCGCACAGTTGCACCTGCTGATCGATGTTCTGTTCGCGCAGGTCGCCGCAACCGTTGCTGCGCATGGGATGTCTCAACTGGAGAAGAGCGAGTTTCCCACAGCAGCGGTGAGCTTCAGGCTCGTTTGTAGAAGGGCTTGCGAACGACCGTTGCCGGCTGGGCCTTACCGCGAATCTCCACGCTCAGCTCTGTGCCGAGCTTGGCGAGGGACGGGGGAACGTAGGCCAGGGCGATCGCTTCTTCCAGGGTGGGGGACCAGGTGCCGCTGGTGACGATGCCCACCGTCTCCCCGTTATGGACAACGGGGTAGTCGTGGCGGGCGATGGCACGACCCTGCAGCTTGAGGCCCACGAGGCGTTTGGTTGGTCCGGATTCCGCCGCTTGCTCCAGTGCCTGCCGGCCCACAAAATCCACGGGCATTTCCAGGTGCACGAGCCAACCCAATCCCGCCTCGAAGGGGTTGGTTGCGTCGTTCATGTCCTGGCCGTAAAGGTGCATGGCGGCCTCCAGCCGCAAGGTGTCCCGCGCCCCCAGGCCGCAGGGGGTGACACCGCGATCGAGCAAAAGCTGCCAGAGCTTTTGTCCGTCGTTGGCGTTAAGCAGCAGCTCGGCACCGTCTTCGCCGGTGTAGCCCGTGCGAGCACTAAACACCGGTTGGCTCAGACCTTTGAGGTTGAGCATCCGGTGGCCGAAGCGGGGCAAGCCGCTGAGCTCTTCGCCGCTCAGCTCCTGAAGCACCCCCATGGCCTCAGGGCCTTGCAGAGCGAGCAGCACGCCGTCCTTTTTGATGTCGGTCACCGTCAGGCCAGCGGGTTCCATCTGTGCACGGATCCAGGCGGTGTCGCTGTCGGCGCAGGCGGCATTGATCACCAGCACCAGCGCACCCCGTTCGGCATCGATGGCACCGCAGTCGTAAACGATGAGGTCGTCGCGGATGCCGCCACGCTCGTTCAGCAGAACGGAGTAGCAGGCTTCGCCGGGCCCGATGCGGTGCAGATCGCTGGGGAGCAGCCGTTGCAGCGCATCCTTGGGATTGGCACCTTCGAGGCGCAGCACTCCCATGTGGGAGATGTCGAACATGCCGACCCTTTCGCGAACGGCCTTGTGTTCCTGGATCAGACCGCTGAACTGAACCGGCATCTCCCAGCCGGCAAACGGCACCATGCGGCCCCCGGCGCTGCGGCAGGACTCGAACAGGGGAGTGCGCTGCAGGGACATGGGGGCGGCCGATGGGAAGCGCATTCTTATGGAGGGCTTCACGATCCGGAAGGGAACCCGGAAATTTGCCCCTACTCATGGTCCGTTTTGTAGGCCGTCACTAGCTTGAGCGCGTTTCCGGGGCGCTTGTTTGGCCATCAGCTCCTGCTGTCGCAGCTGTCAGTACTGCACCCTTCCGGCAGGTGCCAAGGGTTGGTGCCGTCTGCGCCGGTTGGAGGTGCATGCCGAGATTGCGGATCTGATGGTCTGTCACCACTGGACCCCCCGTTCTCCCAAGCTTCCGGCTCTGCAGAGCAGCAGCGTTGGTGAGCGTCAGTTGGAACTGGATCGCAGCTTGACGTGAGTTCGGATCCATCCACGGCTCAGCCATTGGTCATGGCCACCACCGGATGATCGCGGGATACTGCAGCCACCCCCCGTTGTTGCCTTGTCCGCCTCAGCTCCGCTGACTCCTCTGGAACTCATCCAGGAACAGCCTGAGGTGGATCGCCTGACGCTTCCCACCGGCACAACCGTGTTCTGCGCCGGCGAGCCGGTGCAGTTCATCCATGTGATTGAACGGGGATGGGTGGAGCTGAGCAGCGGTCCTTTGAACCGCATCCGCTTTGGTTCCGGTGAATTGTTTTTCTACGAAGATCTGGTGGATGGCACCGAATGCCACAGCCGTGATGCCACAGCGGTGACACCTGTTTCGCTGTTCCGCCTGAGCCGTACCAACTTTCTGGCACTCATCCACCGGCACCCAACGCTGGTGCTGCAATTGCTCAGCAAACAGCACAGCCGTTTGCGGCAGCAGCGGATTGATGCGCGGCACTTCTATTAATCGGCACCGAGTAGGAGAAGCAGGCTGCGGGTCACCTTGGCGGCCAGGACTGAGCTGATGCCGCTGGTGTCGAGTTGTGGGGCCAGTTCCACCACATCGGCCGCCACCAGGTGATGCTCCTGGAGCATCGCGATCAGGCTGGCGAAGTCAGGCCAGTGGTAACCACCGGGTTCAGGGGTGCCCGTGCCCGGCAGAACTGAAGGGTCAAACCAGTCCAGGTCGACGGTGAGATAGATGGGTTTTCCCTTCAAGGGAGCTAGCGCCTCTTGAAGCGCATCGATGCTGGGCATCAGCCGTCCGCTCTCATGCAGTTCGGTGAATTCCTCGCGCGTGCCACTGCGGATCGCGAGTTGAAACAGTGTCTGGCTGGGAAGGACCTCCAGACAGCGGCGCATGGCGCAGGCATGGCTGTTGCGGGCCCCCAGCCAGTTGTCCCTGAGATCGGCATGGGCATCCAGTTGCACCAGCACCAGGTCGGGGTGGCGTTGTGCCACGGCCTCCACGGCGCCGGAGCTGATCGAATGCTCTCCGCCCAGAATCAGGGGCTTGAGGCCCAGGGCGAGCACGGCTTCGGTCGCCTGCTTCACCTTGGTCAGAACCGGCTCAGGGTTGCCGAAGGGAATCTCCACGGCACCGAGATCAGCAAAGGCGAGGTCCTCCAGATCCAGGTTGAGTTGTGGGCAATAGGTCTCCAGGCCTGCGCTCACCTCTCGGATGGCGGCGGGGCCAAAGCGGGTGCCCGGTCGAAAGGAGGTGGTGCCGTCGTACGGCACACCAAAGAGGCCAACGCGGCAGTCGGCAGGGTTGCGCCGGGATCCCATGAAAATGGTTCCGTCAGTGTCGAAAAGCCCACTCGGCGGATGTGCGGTCATGACTGCAGCTCCCGTTCGACGAAGGCGGGGATGGCGTCCATGGCCCCCCGCTGCCAGCGTGGTGACCAGATCTCGCAGCCTGCAGCGATCGCCTGGCTGCGCTCGAGGTCGGGAGTGCGGTAGCGGGGTGTGCCCATGGCAGCGAAGGTCCAGCTCCACCAGCCGCTGGGGTACATCGGCACCCAGCCATAGAGCGGGTCGGCATGGTCAAACACCTCGCGCAACAGGCGCACCATGGCGATGTGAACATCGCGGAAGGCTTCCGGAGATTCGCTCTGCGTGCCGAACACGCCCCCGGGCTTGAGCAGCCGTCGGCAGTTTTCAAAGAAGGCGCGGTTGAACAGACCTTCGGCGGGTCCGGCGGGATCAGAGCCATCCACCAAGACAACGTCATAGCTCTGGTCATCAGCCTGCGCGGCCCAGGCGATGCCATCGCCCACCGTGAGCTGGAACCGCGGATCGGACCAGGCGGAACCGCCGATGTTGGGAAGGTGTTCTTGGCTGAGTTCCACCACACGCCCGTCAATTTCCACCATGTCCAGCCGCTGGACGTCTGGGTGGCGCAAGCATTCCCGCGCGGTGCCGCCGTCTCCGCCGCCAATCACCAGAATTCGCGCGATTGAGCTGGCACTGCACAGGGCTGGATGCACCAAAGCCTCGTGGTAATGGCGTTCCTGCTGTTCCGCTGTCATCCAGCAGCCATCCAGGAGCAGCCCCCGCCCGTAGCGCTCACTGCGAATCACGCTGATCCGCTGGAACGGACTGGTCTCCTCGACCAGCACCTCTCCCCTCAATCCATAGCGGACGCCGCGGTGTTCTTCGTCAATCCAGCTGCTCATGGGCTGTGGTGGGCACCTCTCCAGCTAAGGACCCGGGGGGGCTGCTCCCAAACACCAGATCTAGTGCTTTTGGGATTGACGAACACAACATGTGGAGGTTGAATGTGTTTGGTTGGGTAGCTGCTGTGGAAGAGGGCAGCTCCAAAGCCTTTTTCGTCAGATCAAGGCTTTTGTTGTGCCGATAGGGCTCAGACCTGATACAGGTGTTTTCTCTCCGAGGCATCAACCCGGTGGGACCATCCTGTTGTTCTTGACCCAGGAGGTGGCTGGTGCAGGACCTGGTGGTGAACGAGCGGTTGACCATTCCGTCCAGAGAGCTGCGCTGGCGATTCAGCCGTTCATCCGGTCCCGGCGGGCAGGGGGTCAATACCACCGATTCCCGTGTTGAGTTGCTTCTGGATCTGGCGAACTGCTCCTGTCTGGGGCCATTCCGTCGTGCCCGTCTGCTGGAGCATTTCCGGGCCCGGTTGGTGGAAGGTTGCCTAAGGGTTGTGGTCGCAGAAGAACGCTCCCAATGGCAGAACCGTCAGAAGGCTCTGCATCGCATGGGGGAGCTGCTGCGCGAGGGCTTGCAGCCACCGCCGCGGGCTCGCAAAGCCACCAGGCCGGGTCGTGGTGCCGTGAAGCGGCGCTTGGACACGAAGAAAAAGCGTGGGGACCTCAAACGTCAACGGCGCAGCCGGCCATCCCTGGACGATTAAACGGTGTCGGTTGATGAGGACTGCTCCGCCCTGATGGCTGCTTTGGCCTGTTTCCAGAGGGTTTCCAATTCGTGGATGCTGCGGCCCTGAAGATCCCCTTCCAGGGCAGCTTCAACACGGGAGAAACGATCGAGGAAGCGCTGGTTCGTGCCGGCGAGTCCTTCTTCGGGTTCGATTTGGCACCAACGGGCCACATTCACCAGGGTGAAGAGGAGATCGCCCAGTTCCTCCTGGGCATGGTCTTTGTTGCCGCTGGCCACCGCTTCCTTGAGTTCGTCCAGCTCTTCATGGACCTTCTCCCAGACGCCGGCCACGTCATCCCATTCGAAGCCGGCTTTGGCTGCTTTTTTTGAGATGGTCATCGCTCCAGCCAGGGCCGGCAGGCCGCGCACCTTGGTTTTAAGCCTGTCGCTCAGTGGGCTGGTGGAGCCAGCCAGGGCCTCCGCCTGCTCTTCCAGCTTGATGGCGTCCCAGCTGCGTCGAACGTCGTCACTTGTTTTGGCTTCGGCGTCCCCGAACACATGGGGGTGACGGCGGATCAGCTTGTTGCTGATGCCATCGGCGATCGCATTGAGATCAAACCGTTGCTCCTCTCCAGCGATCTGGGCGTGCAGCACCACCTGCAGGAGAAGGTCGCCGAGTTCTTCTTTGAGGTGCTGGTCATCGCCCTGACGGATGGCATCAGCCACCTCGTGGGCTTCCTCCAACACGTAGGGCACCAGGGATGCATGGGTCTGTTCCAGGTCCCATGGACAACCCGTTGCTGGGTTCCTGAGTTGTGCCACGACATCGACCAGTCGTTGCACTGCAGCAGAAGGAGCGTTGGCCATGCCTGGGCAACAACAGGGGCAACGCCCACCTTCTCATCGCTGTCGTTTTGTCGACCATTCCTTGGGCCAGGGGTCGCCATCCAGGATTAAGTGGATCCAGGCACTGCCCTCCAAACCCACCAGACACGCGATGAATTCGCGTGGGTGCTGACACATCAGTTGCTGCAGCGTCGTCAGCAGCATCGCTGGTGAGAGTGCCGGAACCACCAGGGTCACGATCAGGCACCAGGTGAGCAGCACCCCCAGGCGCGCGCCCATTCCCAGCACGGGTCCATGGGACCAGATCGAGCGATGGGGGATGAGGAGGCGATAGGGCCACCAGAGGAAGCCGAGGGGGCCCCACCGCCGCAGCGCATTGGAGCGGGTATCAAGATCGGGGGACAGCCACAGTCCTCCGGCTAGACAGCTGGCTGTGGCGATCAACGCTGCAACCCATCCCAGCACCAATCCAACGGCAATCCCGAGCGGGAGGCTCAGGATCCAGATGCTTTGGTCGTGGCGGCGACCCGCTGCCAAGCCTTCGGAGCTGTTTTGCGCCCCCAAGCTGACGCGTTAGGGCAGAATCTGCCCGATGGGGCGATTAGCTCAGCGGTAGAGCACCTCCCTTACAAGGAGATTGTCACTGGTTCGATCCCAGTATCGCCCATTTCAAAACTCAGTGCAGCACTGGTTTTCTCCAGGGTTATTTCAGCTCGCCAATGCTTGTCCTCCAGGGTCATCGCTTCCCTGCTTGGTGCCGAACTCTCCGCGTAGGACGCCCTCTGCTTTTCGAATCATTTTGAGGCAGGTCTCCCTGTCAGCAGCGGCGTAGGCAGCGTCCATGCATTTCACGTACTGCTCCTCAGGGGTCACAAGCCGTTTGCCTTTGGGTGGAGTATCGATCCAATCCAATTGGCTTGCCGTAGCTGCAATTACTCATCCGCTTGGCGGGGACAGGCAAGTGTGCAAAGGTGGGGCAACGCCAAAGAGCCTTGCTGAAGGCCCACTGCGCGAGAACCGATAACTCGATTCCATGAACCGAAGATCCAGCACTCCCCCGAGGGAGTGGCGCAAAGCTGGCAGCAATGCCAGCCGAATTGACCTCAGTGGCTATGCCTCATCGCAGCATCGCCGTTTTCTGAAAGCGGAAGCAGAGCAGAGCGCAAGGGAGCCAAGACATCACTGACAACGCCCTTGCCAGCAGGGGGGGCAAGCCCCACTCAGCCGTTGCTGCCGTCATCCATGCCGCGTCGGATCAGGCTCTGCGTTAGCCAGAGCAGACCGATGAAACCGGCGGTGACAATCAACAGAGTCAAGGTTCAGGCTGTGGTGTGGATGTTGCGACGTTGAACGGCTTGCCACCAGATCATCATTGGAAGACAGGCCTTACAGGCATTTGGCGATGCAGTTGTTCTTGGCGCTTGTGGTGCCTGTGGTTCTGCTTGTGGGGCTCACAGCGCTGCTTGCGACGGGCAGGTTGTCGTTCTCTCGCAACGTTGCTTGGTTGTTGGAACGCCAAAGCAGCATTTGGATGACTGGAATCGTGGCCCTTGCTGCCGCTGCGGCCGTGCTGGCCCTGCAGAGCTAAGCCGTCTTGCTGAGATGCCTCCACAAGCCTGACCCATCCCGCTAAGGACGGAGGGGGATGGGCTGTCTTGTTATCAGGAGGTTTTGATTAACGGCTGCTGGAACGCTTGCGCACCACTCTGGGTGTTTCCCGCTCGGCTTTGGCTTCTGTTTCAGTCACCGTCTTGTCTTCGCCGGCCGCTTCTTCCTGCCCGGGCTCATCGTCGGGTTCCTGCGCCTCAATCACCCCAAGCACCATCGCGGCTTCCAGCTGATCGCTCATGTCACCGATGGTGAGTAGAGCTTTCAGGACCAGCTGGGCGCGAGGCGCTTTGGGCAGACCGGGGCGGAGCTTCTTGGTGGTGTTCCACAGCTCCAGGGCCACTTCCTTCAGCAGTTCCTTGTCAGCAGCCATTCGATTCGAACGTGAATCGCACCATTCTCGTCATCGGGGGGTTGTCCCCTTCCCGAATCAGAAGCAGAAGGGCAGGAATTGGGTGCGGCAGGCGGCGTATCCATCCACCAGGGGGCCCAGCCCAATCTGGTGAACGATGCCGGCACCGGTGAGCCCCTCGGTGATGATTCCGATCACGATGCCGAGCATGGCGGCACGGCCGTTGAAGCGTTCGGCCTTTTTGAGCTGCTCCATGTGGATGTCGCGGGCGGCGACGCCTTGGAACCAGGAATCGTTGGCTTGCGGGGATTTCATCGAACTCAAGCTGTTGTTACAAAGCTTAATCCGAAAAATCAGTTTTTCAGCAGCAGGCGTTCTCCGGGTGTTGGGTCAGTCCAGCGGCTGCTGGCGGGTAGCTGGGCTCCAGTGCTGGCCACGGATCCTTTCATTTGTAGGGCCCGACTCAAGGCACCGCCAAAGCGCACGTCGCCGCCGGAGGTGCTGGCGAGCACCGTGCTCGGTTGGAAGCGTTCCACCAGTTGCGGCACCACGGAGCAGCCTTTGACAAACGCCCCAAGCGCTGGAAGGCCTAGATCCACCATCGGCGTGATCACGGCATCCAGCGGTTGCGGCTCCAGCGCTGGATCGAGAAAACCGTGGGGTTCCAGATAGAGCGATCCGGCCGGATGCTCGAGCAGATAACCGTTTTCCACCATCGGCACCGGTGCACCGGCGCTGGCCCGCACCTGCAGGCCCTGATGGTTGGTGCTCTCTCCGGGGGAGAGGGCTTTCACGCTGGTGAAGCCCAGGCGATCCACCACCCGTGCTGCAGCCACCGATGCAATGACGGGCAGGTCCTTGGGGAGGAGCGCCAGAGTTTCCGGATGGGCATGGTCCGCGAGCCCCTGGGTGAGCAACAGCAGGTTCAGCTTTTCGGGGGCCTTGCGTTCACAGGGCAGCTCCCCCTTCAGCAGCCAATCCCCTGGGGGGAAGCTCAGGCTGCCGCGCAGCCAGGGATCCACCAGAACGCGGAGATCGTCGAATTCGAGCAACCAGCCATTGGCTCCGTAGTAGGTGGCGGCCAGGGTCATGAGGGGCTTTGCTGCCGCTCGCGGCAGTCGCTGCAGAGACCAAAGAATTCAAGCGTGTGGAACAGGAGATCGAAGCCTTTGCGGCCTTCTTCGGGCACCTCCAGGTCGTGAATCGGGCAGTGGTCGAGCGCCTGGGTCTTGCCGCAATCGACGCAGGTGAGGTGGTGGCGATCCCGCTCCAGCGGCGCATAAAGCGCTTCCCCATTGGGCAGGTGGCGGCAGCGCACCAGGCCCCGTTGCTGCAGCTGGCGCAGATTGCGATACACCGTGGCCAGGCCCATGGCTTGGTCGGGTTCCAGGCTGCGGTGGAGCTGCTGACCGCTCATCTCATCACCACAGGCCTGCAGGTTCGCCAGCAATACCTTCTGGCGGGCATTGATCTGGGTGGAAGGGCGGCGAGTGGCCATGGTTTTAAAGGGCGACCAACCAGCGGCCGCTGAAGCTGACCAGGAGCAGCACCATGCTGCCCATAACCCAGGCCCTGCGGTCGAGATCCAGCAAGCGGCGACTCAAGATTGCTGCACCAATCCATCCGATCCCCACCACCAAGGTTTGGCAGAAGCCGATCACATGGGGGTCGGCTGACCATTGCGGCCAGCCATGTGGCAAGACGGTGCCCGCCTCGGCCATGCCGATGGGTAGATGGCGCGCCAAGAGCAGGGCCCAGAGCAGCGGCAATCCGGCGTAGAGCCAACGGCGGTTGAGCCACAAACCAATCGCAGCTGGTAAGGCAAGAGCGAGCACCGCAAAGCTGAGCCGGGCCAGCAGGGGGCCTTCATGCAATGACGACGGTGCCAGGGGCAGCCAGCCCAGCAGGCGTTGCCAGTGGTGCAGGCAAATGCCCCCAGCCAGCACCAGGATCAATCCACGCTCTCCATTCGGGGCCTGCATGGTGCGTTGCAGATCAGCGGCCGGCGGCCGCAGTCGCAACTGCACGGAGCGGTTGGGACAGGCCTGGGTGCAGGTCATGCAGAGCACGCAGTTGCGGTTGTCGCTCAGATGGGCAGGGTGGGTGCCCAGTGGACAGCCTTCGCTGGCCAGCCCTTCCTCATCGGCGGGTCCGCCCTTGAAGCAGGCGTAGCTGCTGCAGCTGCCGCTGCAGGTGCCGGCTTCTGCGCGGAGTTCAAGGATCGAGAGTTTGGCGAACAGTCCGTTCATGCCCCCGACGGGACAGAGATAACGGCACCAGAAGCGTTTTTCAAACACCGTTGAACCGATCACGGCCCCTGCCGTGATCAGCAGCAGCAGGCAGCTGCTCAGCCAAGCGGTGTTCTCGAGGTTCCAGACCTCCTCCCACAGCAGAATCGAGGCAAAACCGGCGGCGAGGGCAGGCGCTCCCCAGCGGTCCATGTCCCCATGGGGCCAGCTTTTCTTGCGCCACGGGGTCAGCTTCTGGGCGATCTGTCCCCAGATCATGAAGGGGCAGATGGCGCACCAGAGGCGACCCACCAGCGGATAGCTCAGCAGGATCAACGGCCACCACCAGGCCCAGAACAGATTCAGCATCGGATTGGCTGCGCGGTCCTGCGGGCCAAGCCAGAGCACCACGTTCACGACCACGAACATCCAGCTCACCAGGCCGAACAGCAGCGTGTTCCAGAGCGCCGGTGCGCGCATCCAGTTGCGCAGCTGCGGTTTCCAGCGCCAGATGTCAAAACGGGCCCGCCGTGTTTTTTCTTCGGTCCAGAAGACCTCTTCAGGCAGCAGTGGTGGCAGCTCGCCATGGCTTTGCTGACGGGCCTGCCGCAGGGCGCGATCCACCATTGCTTCGAGTTCGCGCAGGTTGTTGGCGAAATCGTGGTTCTGGAGCCGTCGCACCACGCTCTCCGACAGGGCGGGTGGTTGGCTCCAGCCGAGGCCAGGGCTCTGCAACCTCAGCTGGTAGCGCAGCCAGTCCCCTAGGTCGGTTCGGCGCACCCGTAAGGGAGGGACGCGGATGGATTGCACCAGGCCGTCGAGGGCCGGGATGGTGGCTTCGCTGGTGAACAGCACGCGTCCTTTGAACTCCGGTGCTTGGCCATGGGCCATCGCGATCAAGCGCTGTTGGACCGCGTCGTCAACGCGGTCCATGCCGCTCACCAGCAGCGTGTTGGATCCAAGCTCATTCAGCAGGTTGAGGCTGCTGCCCTGCAGATCACTGGCGTCCAGTCGCACAAGCAGACGACGCCGGTCCGCTGATCCGTAGTGCACCAGGGCGGCGAGGTTGTCTTTTTCCAGGCCGGGTTCGCCGCTGATCAGCACCGGTTGGCGCTGCGGGTCTCGGGCGGCCTCCAGCACCGCAGTTCGCAGCCGTTGGGCGTAGCGACTGGATCCCACAACGCCGCGTCGGGCCCGGCCCATCACGAAGGGGGCCAGCCGCTGCAAGCCAGCGCTGGATTCAGCCACCGATCAGCTGCTCGCTCAAGCTCCAGAGCCGTTGCCGTTCGGCGGGTTGGCTTGCTGCTGGTGCAACACGGCAGAGCGCCGGTGCACCTCGCAAGCCGCCGAACTGCTCAGGGCCGTAGTGCTCGCCACCCTGCGCCGTCGCCGCTGTGGCGGCATGCAGTTGCGGCAGGGCACCCATGCCGGCGCTTTGGAACAGGGGATCCATCAGCCGGTAGGCCAAGGCCTCGAAGCGGTTGCCGACGCTGGCGATCGCGGTGGGTTGCAGTTCCGTGCGCGCGATGCCGGGATGGGCGGCCAGGGAGCGGATGGGGCTGCCCTGCTTGCGTAGGCGTGCATCCAGCTCAAGGGCAAACATCACGTTGGCGAGTTTGCTTTGGCCGTAGGCCCCATAGCGGTCGTAGCTCTTGCTCCAACTTGGGTCGTCCCAGCGGATCTTGCCGAAGTACTGCGCCCCTGAGGTCACCGTCACCACGCGGGGATCGGGCCGGTTTTGCATCAGCGGCAGGAGGGCCTGGGTTAGGGCCATGTGCCCCAGGTGATTCACACCGAACTGCAGTTCATGTCCCTGGGCGGTGGTGCGCCGCGGCGGTGCCATCACGCCAGCGTTGTTGATCAGCAGATCAAGGCAGCCGTAGCGTTCGCCAACGGTGGCCGCTGCCTCTTCCACGCTGGTCAGGTCCGCCAGATCTAGGTCCACCAGATCCACCGCTCCACCGTCGCGCTCCTGCAGCAACTCCTGCTTGGCCAGCTCGGCTTTGCGGGGGCTGCGGCACGCCAACACCACGGTTGCCCCGCAGCGTTTTAAGGCCCGTGCGGTCTCCAGACCCAGACCGCTGTTGGCTCCAGTGATCAGGGCAATGCGCCCCTGCTGGTTTGGGATGTCAGCCGCGGACCAACCCATCGCGTCACCTGAGCCTGGGCTCAGTCCTCCGGGAAGAGCAGCTCCGCCAGTTCGTCGGCGTCCACGTCGTAGACGCGGGCCAGGCTGGTTTCGATGGCGCTGGTCACCTCGCCAGGCAGGAAGCGCATTGAGTTGAGGGCGTCCTCGGCGATGTCATCGGTGAGCAGCTTGTCGTCGCTGTCCAGCTTTTCGTCATTGATCACCGCCATCACCCAGCTCTGGTAGGCGTAGACCAGATCGGAGAACTCGAGTTCGGGATCGTTCAGGTCCAGGGCCATGGTGCGAATAGCCAGTCGCCCCAGTCTGACCTTTCGCAGGAGAGGATGAACAGCATGGATTCCGCTGATGCCACTGGCCTGCAGGCCACGCTGTTTGATTTTTCAATCGCTGAGCTGGTGCGGCAGCACCGGGAGAGCTTTCAACCCCTGTGGACGGCGGAAAGTTGGGTGAAGCTGCTGATCTGGTTGTCGTTGAACTGCGGTAGCTCCGGGGATGAAGCCGGCATGGCCCGTTTCGTTGAGGCACTTGGTCCAAGTCTCACCACCCGAATGCGGCGGGTGTTCTTTGAGCGGGAGCTAGAGGCTCTCGATCTGCAGGTGATGGCCGATCCGGCTGAGCAGCAGGTGCTGGTGCTGCCGATGGGCCCGGGTGTTCCCCTCGATCTGGAGCGCGCTGCCACGGTGATTGAGCAGGTGCAGTTGCAGGGCCATGTGGCTGACCGGTCGCGCTGGCAGCAGCTCGATGCTGTGGTGGCGATACCACGCTTGGAGGCTGCGACATGAACCTGATCGGGCGCTACAGCAATCCCGGGTACGCCTCGGTGGCCGATGCAGTGCGTGAATTCTTCGAGCGCCGGGTGGATTTGCAGCGGCCTGGTGTGGCCTTCGGCCCCGAGGGTGAGGGGGAACCGGCGAAGCAGAGCACCGACATCAGCTTGGTTGCGATTGATCGCTCGGAACCCGAATCCTTCGCCCTCTCGCAACTGATCCTTCGCGGGGTGACCGCCGGCTTGGAGCGCTATCTGCAGGAGCGGCCTCTGTTCCGGCAGTGCTGCCCGCAACAGAGCCTGTTTGTGAATCCGATCTTCAACCTCCAGCACTACGCCCCGGGGGAAGGGTTCAAGCGATGGCACTGCGATTGGACCATCAGCGATGAGGCCACCGAACCGGTGCACCGGGTGCTGGCCTGGATTCTTTATTGCAACGACGTTGATGAGGCCGGCACCGAGTTCCACTGGCAGGACCACCACGAACCGGCGGAGCGGGGCAAGTTGGTGATCTTTCCGGCTGGTCCGTCCCACATTCACCGCGGACGCGTGAATGAAAGCTCCAGCAAGTTGATCGCCACTGGTTGGATCAACGCCGGACGCCAGGAGGACTACCTACGGCGTCTCGCCAGTTGAATCGTTGGCTGGATCGCTGTCTGCTTCGGCCTGAAGCTGATTGCTGGGGCTGCCGAGCCGGTGGGTTTGCTCCTTTGAGGGAGGCCATTCCATTGGATACACCTGGCGCTGTGGGAAGGGAATGCCGATGCCGTTCTCGTCGAAAGCTGTCCAGATGGCTTGACGCAGATCGCTCCCCACACCAAACGCTTCAAGGGGATTGCGCACCCAGAAGAGCAGCTTGTAGTTGATCGAGGAATCGGCGAAATCCACGGTGAAGGCAGCCGGAGGTGGGTGCTGCAACACCTTTTCGTGTTGACGGGCCACCTCCTCCAGAACTGCGATCACCTGACTGGGTTCGTGGTGGTAAGCCGCTCCCACCGCAACTACATCCCGGCGGGAGGTCTCTCCCGCGGTGTACGACTCCGCCTCCTGGGTGAAGAAGTTCTGGTTGGGGATCAAAAGTTCGGCCCCATCGCGGCCGCGGCGCAACTGCGTGGCGCGCAGCCCCAGCTTGCGCACGGTGCAGGGGTCGCCGTTGATCATCAGGATTTCGCCAGGGCGAACGGAGCCCTCAAATAGAAGCCAAATGCTGCTGATGAAGTTGGAGATGATTTCTTTGATTCCGAAGCCGATGCCCACGGAGAGCCCCCCGGCCACGGCCACCAGGGCGGTTCCGTTGATGCCGATGTAAAACGCCACCCCCATCACGCCGATTCCGATCACCGAGTAGCGAAGAATCACTTCCAGCGCTCTTCGGCCTTGGGGTTTGATGCCGAAGAAGCTGCCCCCAAGCCAGGCCGCGAAGGCCGCTGGGCGGCTGGCCAGGGCAGTCACCAAATAAACGATCACCAGGGCGGTGAACAATTTGCCAATGGTGAGTGTCACCCCGAATACGTCACCGAGGGAAATCAGCGACAGCGATTCCCTGCTTCCCAGCATCTGGGAAAAGGTGAGGATCGACACCACCAGAAGCACAGGCCGAAAGAAGGATTTATCGATTTCTTCCACGGGCACCTTGGGGAAGCGTCCGTGGATCAGCTGCTTGGTGGGTTCCACGCAGCGCCACAGCACCCAGAGCAGCGCCAGGTACTGCAGAAAGCCCGCTGTGATGCCGGCCAAGGTCAACACGCTGGCGCTGAGGAAAAGCGCCGCCGGCACGATCAGGTGGGTGAGGCTGGCAATCAGGGGGCTGCTGAGTTTTCGCTTGACCCGGGATTCGCTGCTGATGGCGGCAACGAACAAACCCACCTGGATGAGCACGGAACCGCGCTGCAGATAGCCCAGCCAGGTGGTGGCTTCAGACGTGATCTCCGTGATCATGAGCCGCTCTCCCGCAAGCTCTTGAGGATGGTTTGGCTGGCTTTTTCAGGGGAACTGACGTCGTAGATGGTGTCGAGCAGAGCGTTCGAGATGGTGTCGTAACGCTCCGGATCGCGGAACACCCGCGCTTTCGATTGCCCCTTCGCGGCGTTTTCCTTCAGCGACTGCTCTGCGTACGTCACCAGGGCTTCAGTTCCTCCTGGGATTTTTGCGGCCACGATTTTTGCGGCTTTCCGATTCACCGGCAGTGAATTGCGTCCGGCCAGGGCATAGGTCTTTTGTGCCCAGGGTTTGGTGATGAAATCAATCATCACCAGGGCCTTCTCCCGTTGTTTTGGGCTGGAGTTGCGACCGAGGGACCAAGCCTGAAGCTTGGTGGCGGCTTTGAGCTTGGTGGACGGTCCTTTGGGGAGCGGAGCGAGGGCAAGCTTCCCGTCCATTTGTTCTCTCAACTCCCGCAGGCTGCTGCTCCAGCAGGTGATCCAATCCAGCTCTCCAGCCACCAAGGCGTCGCGCAGGCTGCGCTGATCATTGAGGAAGCGGATGTTCTGCTGATAGCTGGCGTTTTTCAACCAGTGCAACCAGCTGGTCACGTTGGCTTGCCGTTCGGCATCTGGCGGGAGCTGGGCGAGGGCGGCTTCCATCGCTTCGCCAGCGTCAAAGGATTCAGCGCTCCAGAACAGATCCTTCAACTGCAGCGCCATGCCGAAGGTGCTGCCTTCGCTTTCTTGTGCCATCTCCTCCAGGGTCTGAGGAGGGGAGCTCAAGCGTTCCTTGTTGAAGCAGGCCAGCTGCACGAATTGGTTCACCGGGCGGCCCACCAGTTGTCCGTCTTTGGCAGTGACGAGGTCGAACAGATAGCTCGGTGTGTCGGCGCGATCTTCGGGTGAAAGCTCCATTGGATCCACCAAGTTGCGCCTGTACAGCTCAAGTGCTGTGTCGCTGTCGGTGATCAGCAGATCCGGGCCAAAACCGCTGCGGGTCTGATCGGCGATTTCATCAACGAAGTTTTTCCGGGCAGACAGGGTCAGTTGCGGGCGGATGTGGGGATCCACGCTTCTGATGTGATCGATGGCTTCTTCGGTCACCTCCCGCAGCCGTTCGTAGTCCCTGCTGGAGATGGTTTCCGCGTTGTTGATCGTGCGCACCACCTTCACCACCACCGGTGGTCTCCAGGCGCTGCAGCCTGCGCAGAAGCCGGTCAGCGCAATCCCAAGGGCCAGATGCTTGATCCGGATTGCACCCATGCCGTCAATTCATTGGGCTGACGCTAGTGAGATTGGCCGGAGTGGACAGGGCTTTGCGAGCATGGCCGGCTGAACCGCTGAGCTTTCCGTGCCCGAACTGGCCAAGACCTACGACCCGGTTGGCACGGAGGCCCGCTGGCAGCAGGCCTGGGACGACCAGGGAGCCTTCCATCCCGACCCGAAGGCCCCCGGTGAACCGTTTTCAGTGGTGATCCCGCCGCCGAATGTCACCGGCAGCCTGCACATGGGCCATGCCTTCAACACGGCCCTGATCGACACAATCGTGCGCTACCAGCGCCTGGCGGGGAAAAACGTGCTCTGCCTGCCCGGCACCGATCATGCCTCGATCGCGGTGCAGACGATCCTCGAGAAGCAGCTCAAGGAAGAGGGCAAGACCCGTCACGACCTCGGCCGTGAGGCGTTCCTGGAGCGGGCATGGCAGTGGAAGGCCGAAAGCGGTGGCCGCATCGTCGGCCAGCTGCGCCGCCTGGGGTATTCCGTGGATTGGAAACGCCAGCGCTTCACCCTTGATGAGGGCCTGAGTGAGGCGGTGAAGGAGGCCTTCGTGCGGCTTCATGAGCAGGGGCTGATCTACCGCGGTGAATACCTGGTGAACTGGTGCCCTGCCTCTGGTTCGGCGGTAAGTGATCTGGAGGTGGAGATGAAGGAGGTGGACGGCCACCTCTGGCATTTCCGCTATCCACTCAGCAGCGGCGACGGCCACCTGGAGGTGGCCACCACCCGGCCCGAAACGATGTTGGGCGACACGGCGGTTGCGGTGAATCCCACCGACGAGCGCTACGCCCACCTGGTGGGCCAGACCCTCACATTGCCGTTCGTGGGGCGGGAGATTCCGATCGTGGCCGACGATCACGTGGAGAAGGATTTCGGCACCGGCTGCGTCAAGGTGACGCCGGCCCACGACCCCAACGATTTCGCCATCGGCCAGCGCCACGGTCTGCCCCAGATCACGGTGATGCGCAAGAACGGCACGATGAACAAGGAGGCCGGCCAGTTCGAGGGGCTTGATCGCTTCGAGGCCCGCAAGGCCGTGGTGGCTGGCCTGGAGGAGCTGGGACTGCTGGTGAAGGTGGAGGACTACCGCCACAGCGTTCCCTATTCCGATCGCGGCAAGGTGCCGGTGGAGCCGCTGCTCTCCACCCAGTGGTTTGTCAAAACCGAGCCCCTGGCGGCCCGCTGCCGTGAGGCCCTCGAGAAGCAGGATCCCCGCTTCATCCCCGAGCGTTGGGAGAAGGTCTACCGCGACTGGCTCACCGACATCCGCGACTGGTGCATCAGCCGCCAGCTCTGGTGGGGCCATCGGATCCCCGCCTGGTTCGTGATCAGCGAGACCGGTGGCAAGTACACCGACACCACGCCCTACGTGGTGGCCCGCAACGAAGCTGAAGCCCTGGCGAAGGCCAAGGCGGAGTACGGCGCGGCGGCGGAGATCGAGCAGGACGAAGACGTGCTCGACACCTGGTTCTCCAGTGGCCTCTGGCCCTTCTCCACCCTGGGTTGGCCCGATGCAGACAGCGCTGACCTGCAGCGCTGGTACCCCACCAGCACCCTGGTGACGGGCTTCGACATCATCTTTTTCTGGGTGGCCCGGATGACGATGATGGCCGGCGCCTTCACCGGCGAGATGCCCTTCCAGGACGTCTACATCCACGGCCTGGTGCGGGATGAGCAGAACCGCAAGATGAGCAAAAGTGCCGGAAACGGCATCGATCCGCTGCTGCTGATCGACCGCTACGGCACCGATGCCCTGCGTTTCGCCCTGGTGCGGGAGGTGGCCGGTGCGGGTCAGGACATCCGCCTGGACTACGACCGCAAGAAGGACATCTCCGCCACGGTGGAGGCCTCGCGCAACTTCGCCAACAAGCTCTGGAACGCCACCCGCTTCGCCTTGATGAACCTGGGCGGCGAAACGCCGGCCCAACTCGGGGATCCCGATCCCGCAGCCCTGCAGCTGGCCGATCGCTGGATCCTCTCTCGTCTGGCCCGGGTGAACCGGGAGACGGCCGAGCGCTACAGCAGCTATGGCCTCGGTGAAGCGGCCAAGGGCCTCTATGAGTTCGCCTGGAACGACGTCTGCGACTGGTATCTGGAGCTGAGCAAGCGAAGGCTTAATCCCGGTGAGAACTCCTCAGCCGAGGCCCTGGCTGATCAGCGGGTGGCCAAGCAGGTGCTGGCCAAGGTGATCAGCCAGATGCATCTGATGCTGCATCCGCTGATGCCCCACCTCACCGAGGAGCTCTGGCACAGCGTCACCAGCGAGCCGGAGACCACCTTCCTGGCCCTGCAGCCTTGGCCGGCTGTGGATGAAGCGGCCCTCAACGATGACCTTGAAGCCTCCTTTGCTGAGCTGATCGGCGCCATCCGTGTGGTGCGCAACCTGCGTGCTGTGGCGGGACTCAAGCCCTCCCAATCGGTGCCGGTGCGTTTCGTCACCGGCCGCGGCGAACTGGCGGCTGTACTGACCAAGGGCACGGCCGACATCACAGCGTTGACGCGGGCCGAGTCGGTGGCCGTGATGGCGCCGGAGGAAGCTGATGCGGCTCCGGTGGCCAAGGCCCTGGCGGGGGTGAGCGGTGAGCTGCAGGTGCTGCTGCCGATCGAAGGCCTTGTGGATCTCGATGCGCTCAAGGGGCGCCTGGAGAAAGACATCGCCAAGGCGGAGAAGGAAATCAAGGGCCTGGCGGGCCGGCTTGGAAATCCCAACTTCGCTGACAAGGCCCCGCCGGAGGTGGTGGCGGAATGCCAGGCCAACCTGGATGAGAAGCAGGCCCAAGCGGATTTGGCCCGCAAGCGCCTGGCGGATCTCAATTGATCCGCCAGGTGGTGATTTGCGATCGATAGATTGCTCAGGAGGGCTTGAGCATCCGGATTGGATCTTGAGCATCGCCACCTGATCCGGCATAAAGCGTGGTGCTCGGGAAGGCGAAATCGGCTCCGGCGCTTTGCACAATTTCGGCGATTTGCAAAAACACGCCTTGTTGAATATCAAGCCAGTCCTTCCAGACCGTGGTCTTCGTGAAGCAATAGATCATCAAATTGACGGATGATGAATCCCATTGGTTGAAGTTCACCAGGATGATTTGGTTCTGGTCGATGGCGGGATGGTGTTCAAGCATCGCGCGAATTGATGTGGTGATCTCATCAATGAGAGGAATGTCTTGGTAGCGCAGGCTGATGCTTGCCTTGATGCGACGGTTGTACATTTGCCCGGGATTTTCAATCGGTTTTGTCGCGAAAACCGAATTGGGGATGTAAAGCGGTCGACGCTCAAAAGTACGAATTTTGGTGTGATACCAGCCGATTTCTTCGACGGTTCCTTCCAGGCCATCGGTACTAATCCAATCGCCTTCTTTGAAGGGGCGATTGAAATAGAGCATGAATCCCGTTAGGAAGTTCTGGGAGATCTGTTGCGTGCTGAAGCCAATTCCAATGCCGGCGCCTCCAAGGAGAGTTGCCACGGCTGTGGTGGAAATACCAAAGGTCACCATCAGCCCTGCGGCGACTGCCACAATCGCTGCAATGGTGAACAACCTGTCGAGCAGGCTGATGAGCATTGCCTCATCTTTTGGATCGTCTAGCTCGAGCCAGTTCTCGAACGTGCGTGAGCGAAAAAACGCGTGGCCCAAGCGGTCGAGTGCCCAGCCACCCGAAATGATGATCAGTGTGGTTGATAAACGTTCACTGGAAAGTGAAGGCAGGTTGAAACGCTGCTCCAGGAGTTGCGTGATCCAGCCCAGGTAGAGGGCTGACGCAAGGCCCAGCATCAGGGGGTGCTTGATGGCTGATCGGGAGATCAGCGATCCAAGCCGGTTACGCCGCTTCTCGATAAAGCTGAGAACGAGCCAGAAGACCACCAAGCCTGCCGTGCCCAGCAGTACAGCTTGATAGCTGAACAAGGCATCCGAATTTGAGGGCATCGGAAGCGAAAAGTGCATGGGCGATCCAATGCTGCCCCTTTTTTGCTGCCGCTGGGCTTTTAGCCTTGGAGGGTGTTTTCAGCCACAACGGCCCTTCGCGTTGATCACAGTTGAGGGGCTGAGCAAGATTTACCGGGTTGCCGAGAAGCAACCCGGGCTGGCCGGCACCCTGCGCCACTTCATTCGCCGCCGCACCCGGGATGTGATGGCAGTGCAGGACGTTTCCTTCCGGATTGAACCCGGAGAAATTGTGGGCTTTCTCGGCGCTAACGGGGCTGGCAAGACCACTACTTTGAAGATGCTCTGCGGGCTGATCCACCCCAGTTCCGGGGAGGTGCAGGTGGCGGGGCACCGACCCCAGCGCCGTCAGGCGGAGTTCCTGCGCCGGATCACCCTGGTGATGGGGCAGAAGCAGCAGTTGCTCTGGGACCTGCCGCCGATGGATTCACTGCGGGTGAATGCGGCGGTGTACGGCATCCCCGATGCTGTGGCCCGGCGGCGAGTCAACGAGCTGTCTGATCTGCTGGAGCTGGGGGAGGAGCTCACCCGGCCGGTGCGCAAGCTTTCCCTGGGCCAGCGGATGAAGGCCGAATTGCTGGCGGCGCTGCTGCACGAGCCGGAGGTGCTGTTCCTCGATGAACCGACCCTGGGGCTGGATGTGAATGCTCAGGCCCGGGTGCGGCAGTTTCTGGCGGAGTACAACCGCCGCACGGGGGCAACGGTGCTACTCACCAGCCACTACATGGCTGACATCACGGCGTTGTGTCCCCGGGTGTTGCTGATCCACCAAGGGCGCTTGTTCCACGACGGGCCCCTCGAGTTGCTGGCCGATCAATTGGCGCCGGAGCGGGAGGTGCGGCTCGAGTTGGAGTCGCCCGTTGATGCGGATGCCCTGGAGGGGTTGGGGCGTCTAGAGCAGTTGGAGGGCTGTGATGTGCGGCTGTTGGTGCCCCGCGACCAGCTCACCGCCGTGGTGGCGCAACTGCTGGATCGCTTCCCCGTGCGCGATCTGGATGTGACCGATCCACCGATCGAGGAGCTGATCGGTGGGCTGTTCCGGCAGGGGCGGGTCTGATGCGGATCTTCGGGCTGAACCGGCGGATTATTCGGGTGCTGCTGGGCTCCCAGTACGCCCACATGCTCGAGTACCGCGCCGAGATCGCCCTCTGGGCTTTGTCCGGTGTGTTGCCGTTCATCATGCTCAGCGTCTGGAGCGGCAGTGACGCGCGCTCGGGGCTGGGGCTGGATGGCGTGGCCCTGGATCGCTATTTCCTCAGCGCCTTTTTGGTGCGCCAGTTTTCGGTGGTGTGGGTGGTCTATGCCTTCGAGGAAGACGCCCTGCTGGGTCGGCTCTCTCCTTACCTGCTGCAACCGCTGCATCCTCTCTGGCGTTACGTGGCGGCCCACCTCGGCGAGCAGCTCACCCGTCTGCCCTTTGCGGCCCTGATTGCAGCGGTGTTTTTTGCGGTGCGGCCCCAGGCCTTCTGGTTGCCGTCGTTGGGGGGCTTCCTGCTGGCCTGGCTGGCCACTTGGCTGGCCTTCGCCATTGCTTTCCTGTTCCAGAGTTTGATTGCGGCCCTCTGCTTCTGGAGTGAGAAGGCCAGTGCCCTGGAGCGGCTCCAGTTCATTCCCTTCCTGTTCCTGTCCGGTCTGCTGGCACCGCTCACGGCCTTTCCGCCGCTGGTGCGGGCCTTGGCCCAGTGGACGCCTTTCCCTTATCTGATCGACTTCCCGGCCAGGGTGCTGGCGGGTCAGCCGGTGGATCTGTTGGCGGGCTTTGGCGCGCAACTGGCTTGGATCGCTCTGCTGTTGCCGCTGGTGCTGCTGCTCTGGCGGGCCGGCGTGCGGCGCTACAGCGCCATGGGGGCCTGATGGGGCGCTACTGGCGAACCTTGCGTCGCTTCTGGGGCACGGCCGTGGCCGTGCAGCTGGAGTATCAGGCCAACGTGTTGATCGAGCTGTTGGCGGTGGCGATGAGCCTTAGCGGCAGCCTGTTCCTGCTTTCGTTGTTCTATGGCCCGGATCAGACGTTGGGGGGCTGGAGCTGGGCCCAGGCTCTGATGGTGCAGGGGCTTTACACGGTGTTCGATGGCATGGCCACCACCTGGTTGCGTCCGAACCTCGGCGCGATCGTCACCCATGTGCGTGAGGGCACCTTGGATTTCGTGCTGCTCAAACCGATCGACAGCCAGTTCTGGTTGTCGTTGCGCACGCTGTCGCCGGCGGGGCTGCCGGAGATCGCTCTGGGGCTTGGGCTTCTGGCCTGGGGCAGCCATCAGGCCGGTGTGGTGTTCAGCCTGTCTTCTCTTGTCACCGTGTTGGTGATGCTGCTGGCTGGTGGCTTGATTCTTTATTCGCTCTGGTTCCTGATTGCTGCCACAAGCATCTGGTTCGTCAAAACCTGGAATGCCACTGAGGTGTTGCGGGCTCTGCTGGCCTCCGGCCGTTATCCCCTCAACGCCTATCCGCCTGCTTTGCGCCTGTTGTTCACCCTGGTGCTGCCGGTGGCGTTTCTCACCACGGTTCCGGCTCAGGTGCTGTTGGGTGAGGCCACCGCACCAATGCTGCTGGCGGGCTTGGCTCTGGCGGCTTTGTTTTTTGCCGCGGCACGGGCCTTCTGGCTCTTTGCCCTGCGCTTCTACACCTCAGCATCAAGTTAGTGCAATGCTCCAGGCCATGCGTGGGTGAGTCCGCTTGATCTCCTTGGTTCAGCACTGGCTGCCGGATGTGTTGGAGCTGCTGCGCTCCCCCGCTGGGGCGCTGCTGTTCATACCGCTTTATGCCCTCTGGGTGACGCTGTTGCTGCCGGGGGTTTGGGCGTCGATGCTGGCCGGGGTGCTCTATGGCACTTGGCTTGGCAGTGGCCTGGTGTTTGTTGGGGCCTGCCTCGGGGCGTTGGTGGTGTTTCTGCTGGGGCGTTCGGTGCTGCGCGACTGGGCCCGGCGCCGGTTGGAGCAGTTCCCCAAGCTGCAGGCGGTGGAGCGGGCCGTGAGCAAGGAGGGCCTGAAGTTGGTGTTGTTGACGCGCCTCTCGCCCGCCTTCCCCTTTTCGCTGCTCAACCTGGCCTACGGCCTCAGTGAGGTGCGCCTGCGGGACTACAGCATCGGCTTGATCGGCATCCTCCCCGGCACGGTGCTGTTCTGCGGCTTGGGGGCCTTGGCCGGCGATGTGGCCCGGTTCGGTGAGGTGCTGGGGGGTGAGGCCGATGCCGGAACCTGGGCGCTGCGGCTGGTGGGAGTGCTCGCCACATTGGCCGTGGTCTGGCTGGTGAGCCGGGCGGCCCGGCGGGCGCTTCAGGATGTGGAGACGTCGCTCTGATCGGGATTGGGCAGATGCCAGTCCCGCAGGGCAGCGATCAGGATGAACCAGGCCAGGCGTGCGCGAGCAATTGGGCTTTTGCGCTGCTGCAGCTCAGCCAACTTGGCCCGGCCGCAGTCGGTTTTGATCCAGCGGTGCAGGGCAGGGGTGGATCGACTCATGGCTGCAGCAGGGCGGTGAGATCGTCTTCACTGAGCACCGTTACCCCGAGGCTTTCGGCTTTGGTCAGTTTGCTGCCGGCGGCTTCGCCCGCCACCAGGTAGTCGGTCTTCTTGCTGACGCTGCCGGTCACCTTGCCGCCCGCCGCTTCGATCAGCGCTTTGGCCTCGCTGCGGCTGAGGTTGGGGAGTGTGCCCGTGAGTACCAGGGTTTTGCCCTGCAGCACGCCGTCGCCATCAGCTCCGGCTTGGCTGGCGGCCTCCTGCTCGGAGTCACTCGCCTCCAGGGAGAGGCCGATGCTGCGCAAGTCCTGCAGCAGCTGTTGGTTGGCGGGGGTGCGCAGCCATTGGCCAAGGCTGGCGCTGATCTCCGGGCCGATGCCATGCAGTTCGGCGATCTGCTCCGGGGCCTCCAGCGCTGCTGCCACCAGGCTGCTCATGCTGAAGAAAGCGGCCGCGAGCGCTTTGGCGTTGACCTCGCCGATGTGGCGGATGCCGAGGCCGTAGAGCTGGCGGTGCCACGGCTGTTGTTTGGAGGCCTCCAGGGCCTCCACCAGGTTGGTTGCCGACTTGTCGCCCATCCGATCCAGGCTGGCGAGCAGGGCCGCATCCAGGCGGTAGAGATCCGCCAGCGAACCCACCAGGCCGCGGTCTACCAGCTGTTCGATCAACTTGCTGCCGAGCCCATCCACATCCAGGGCGCCCTTGCTCACCCAGTGCCGAAGACCACCTCTCAGGATTGCCGGGCAGCTGCTGTTCACACAACGGGTGGCGGCTTCATCGCCCTCCCGCACCAGGTTGGAGCCGCATTCGGGGCACTGCTGCGGCAGTTGCACCGGAGTGGCGTCGCTGGGCCTGAGCTCCGGCAGCACCCGCACCACTTCGGGAATGATCTCGCCGGCTTTGCGCACCACGATGGTGTCGCCCAGGTGCAGATCCAGTTCTGCGATCCGATCGGCGTTGTGGAGGGTGGCGCGGCTGACGCTCGTGCCGGCCAGGGCCACCGCTTCGAATTCGGCCACGGGGGTGATGGCACCGGTGCGGCCCACCTGAGCACCAACGCGGAGCAGACGGGTGGGGGCTTCTTCGGCGGGGTATTTGAGGGCGATGGCCCAGCGCGGGGCCTTCTGGGTGAAGCCGGCTTCGTCCTGCAGCTGCAGATCGTCCAGCTTCACTACCACGCCGTCGGTGGCATAGGGGAGGTCATGGCGACCTTGCTCCCAGTGGTCGCAGAAGCGCTGGATGGCGGCCAGGTCTCCGCAGAGCTCCCGGTTCGGGTTCACGCGGAAACCGGCCGAGTTCAGCCACTCAAGAGCTGCCCATTGGCCGGGGGGTTGGGCGTCACCCGGCAGGTGCAGGGTGTAGGCGAAGAAGTCGAGCCGGCGGGCGGCCACCACCTTCGGATCCAGTTGGCGCAGGGTGCCGGCGCAGGCGTTGCGGGGGTTGGCGAACAGCGCTTCGCCCCGTTGCTCCCGTTCGGCATTGATCGCCGCGAAGGTGGCATCGGGGATGAAGGCTTCGCCTCGCACTTCCACCCATTCCGGTGGGTTCTCGATCTGCAGCCGCAGCGGAATCGAGCTGATCGTGCGCACGTTGGCGGTGATTTCTTCACCACGGCTGCCATCGCCCCGGGTGGCGGCCCGCTCCAATACCCCGTTGCGGTAGCTCAGAGCCAAGGCGTTGCCGTCAATTTTCAATTCCCCCACCAGAGGCAGGCGGGTGTCATTGGGACGGTCCAGCACCTTGAGCAGCCGCTCGTGCCAGGCCTGCAGGTCGTCGCGGTTGAAGGCGTTGTCGAGGCTGAGCATGCCAACGCGGTGCTCAACGCTGGTGAATCCTTCCGCCGGAGCTCCGCCCACCCGCTGGGTGGGGCTGTCGGGCCGTTGTAGGCCCGGATCGTTCTGTTCCAGCTCGAGCAGCTCGCGATAGAGGCGGTCGTAGACCGCGTCCTCCATTACGGGTGCATCGAGAACGTAATAAGCGTGGCCGGCACGGTTGAGCAGGTGCCGCAGTTCCGCGGCCCGCTCGTGCGGATCAGCCATTGACCTGGTTGATGCGGGCAATGCGCCAGTTGTCGTCCACCTTGGTGAAGGTGAAGTCGAGGGGCAGTTCTTCGTCTCCTTCGGACTTCAACTTCACGGTGAGGATCAAGTTGCCTTCCTGCACGCGGGGGCGGCCGGACTTGAGGTTGCGGAACTTGTTCAGCTTGAGGCCCGCCAGGAAGCGGATGAACTGCTGGCGGCTCACGTGCTGGCGGTAGGCCTTAGTGGTGAGCAGGTAGGCACCATCAATGCGGCCGGCAGCCACCTGGGTGAAGAACTGCTTGATCAGGGGGTTGATGCCGCGGGCGTCGAGCACCAACTTCACGGCGTTGTAGATCCAGTACCCCAGCAGGGTGAGACCCCCGGCCAGCAGAGCTTTGCTGCCGATCTCACGCACCAGTCCCAGTTCCATCTCCAGCTCTCAAAGCAGGGCCGAGTCTGACTGACCACGGCAAGATGGCGCTGATTCGGATCTCCTCCCCCCGTTCTGTGCCTTTGCAGCCGCTGCTGCCGTTGTTTCACCGCCTCAACCGGGAGCATTTCGGCGGTGCGCTGGTGGATGGGGGCCAGCCGCTGACGGCGGTGCGCTGGAGCGATGGGCGGATGAGCCGCACGGCGGGGTTCTACCGCCGTGGCCCCGGGGTTGGTGAGGGCCGCGGCAGCGAAATTGTGTTGTCGCGGCCGGTGCTCGAGCCGTTGCCCCAGATCGCCACGGAAAGCACGCTTTGCCACGAGATGATCCACGCTTGGGTGGATCTGGTGCAGCGTCGCCGCGAAAGCCATGGTCCGCTGTTCCGGGACCGGATGGCCGCCATTAATGCAACCCAGAGCAGGTTTCAGGTGAGCATCCGCCACAGCTATCCGGTGCCGCCCCGGCCGCCCCGCTGGCTGGCGGTCTGTCCCCGTTGCGGCCGTCGCACCCCCTGCCGAAGGCGCACACGCAATGCCGCCTGCCGGGCCTGTTGCGTCGAGCATTTCCATGGCCGCTGGGATGCAAGCTGCGTGCTCAGTTATGTGGAGGCGGAGGGCTAGATGGAGGTGTTCTGGCTGTCTCTGGAGTGCGGCGGTGTGGTGATTGTGTTGCTGGGATTGCGGCGGGAACAGTGGTTGCGTCGACGCCGTCGGTAACGTCAGGGAATGGAGGAGCGCTTCGATCGGTTGGACCGTTTCCGTGATCAGCGGGATCGCCGTCTCGACCAGTTTTTGGAAACCGGCCGTCAGCTTGTTGATGGGGTGTCCGGTCGGCGACCAGGACAACGGCCCGGAGGGCGGCGCTCCGGTTTGGATCTCGATTCGGTGGGCCGCTGGGTCGGCGAAAAAGTTGAGTGGCTGCTGGAAGAGGAAGACGACTGGCAGGAGCCCTGGCAAGAGGCTGGCCGTGGCCGGCCAGAGCCTGCGCGTTCGATGCGTTCCGCCCGTCGCCCCCTCGAGGCCATCTCCCGCCGTGGCCGCCGCGGAACAGCAGCGCAGGCTCCAGCGCCCTCATCAACGCCGCCTGTGGCTCAGGAGTTCAACGCTGATCCTGGGGAGTGGCCGGAGGACGACAGCTTCCGGGTGCAGCGCTGGTCACGCTCGGCCCAGCCGGCAGCCCGTCCGGAGCCCGAAGCCGCCCCCAATCCAGCGGGTTCCCGCCGGGCTTTGCCGCGCTCCAGCCGCCGCCGGACCGACTAACGGCTGGGGTGCAGTGAGCGTGGGCTGACCCGGTAGCGGCATCCCCGTGCAGCGAGCTGGTGGTTCACATCGTCGAGCAGCTCTCCGGGCATCTCTTCCGCCATCTGGTCAGCTGTGGCGGTGATCGATGGGGATCCCACCTGCAGCGCTTCCAGCAGTTGGGTCCACTGCTCCACCTGCAGGCTGCGGCTCATTGGCTCATAGCCCTTCTGTTCCAGCAGCTGGCTGCAGACCTTGCGGTTCCAGAGAACGGTGCGACCCTGGCCGTGGGGGCCGGTCTGCATGGCGGCATTGGCGTTGAGGGCGCTCTGGGTGGGGCGCCCCCTCCTGTCACGCCAGCCTTGATGTTCGAGGGTCTTGCCGCAGTGAATCGCCGAAATGCCGTAGATCCGACCGAGGTCGGTGAGGCTGAGCCAGGAGGTGGTGGCAGCCATGACACGGTGAACCGAAGTGCCCACATCTTCCTGAGAGCACAACCAATGGCAAGTTGTCAAGAGCAAATCCCAACAAACTCGCAGGTTTGTTCATGAATTTTGTTGAAACTCCTGGCGCAGCGTGGGCCCGAGCCAGGTTTCGAGTTGCGGGCTGAACACTTCGCGAATCACGGTGAGGGCCTTGCCCTGGCGGAAGAAGCGGTAATGGCGGCTCCAGTAGGGGCCGCGATGGCCAAAGGTCTGATCGAGCCAGTCTCCCTCCACCAGTGCCAAGCCATCCACCTCACGGAACAGCTCGGAACGCCCTTCGGTGAGGCTTTTCCAGATCGGCTGGTTGCGGTCCCGCAGGTGCCAATCCGCTTCGGCTTGGTTCCACCAGCTTTCTGCCCAAGCCAGCGGGGTTCCGCCGCAGGTGAGCCACACCTGGCGGCGCAGCAGCGGTGCCATCAACTCCTTCACCTCCTCCGGTGCACCGGGATGGTCCGTCTGGTCCGCCTCCATGGCGATCAGATCCACGGCAACGGGCGAACCGGTGAGCAGGCGCAGGTGGCGGGTCGGGCTGCCATCACCCAGCAGCATCAGCCGCCAGGGGCCGGGCAGTTGCCGGGGCCCCTCCGCTGAGAGCACGGCATCGGTGGGGGCTTGCCAGAGCTGGTGCGGTGAGGGGTGAAGGCGGGGGGCGGGGTTCAGAACAGTCCTCCCACCGAGAGGGTTTGGCGTTGGCCGTTGCGGCTGATCACGACACCGCTGTCGGTGACGTCCGTGAGCACCCAGCCGCTGCTGCCGATCGCTTCACCGATGCCGGCGGACACCGATCCCTGCCCAAGTTGAAAAATCGCGGAACTGGAGCCACCGGGGCCCTTCACCACACCAGTGAGTTGGGGGACGGGTGGCATCGGCGCCAACGCCTGATCGCTGCCCAGGGGCTCAACCGTCAAGGGTTGTTGGATCGGCACGGTCAGCGGTTCGAGGCTTTGGATCGCCAGGGAAGCGTCTTCGGGCGTTGCCGTCTCTTCTGCGCGGCTCTCTTGTGCAGCCACTTGCTCGCGCAACTGCTCGATTAGGGCGGCGTTTTGCTTCCGTTCCAGCTCCAGGCGGGAGCGCTGAAGGCTGCTCACCAGCCAGGCGCTGCAGATCACGCCGGCAACGGCGACACCACTGATCAGCGGCAGCAGCCAGGTGGAGGGGGAGCGGCGCTTGGTTGGTTCGGTTGGTTGGGTTGTTGGTTCGTGCACATCCACATCCACCGGCACAACGTTCGGCTGGGTTGGGGTGGTGACCGTCCCA
Organism: Synechococcus sp. A15-62; assembly: GCF_014280075.1. Classification (NCBI taxonomy): domain Bacteria; kingdom Bacillati; phylum Cyanobacteriota; class Cyanophyceae; order Synechococcales; family Synechococcaceae; genus Synechococcus; species Synechococcus sp. A15-62. Next base: position 2,166,520 of record NZ_CP047950.1, on the reverse strand, counting down.
CGGTCGAACACGTTGTCCATCACCTGCTCAGTCCGCAGGTTCCAGTAGGCACGTGAGGTGGGAACCCGGGCTGGCACTGCAGAGATTTCAGAAGTCCAACGCTATCGAGCTTCTGCGCTGGGGGCGAGGGGTTGGCGTTCCCTTTGCTGCAGTTCCAGCCACATCAACAGGGCGGTGATGTCGGCTTTGCTGACGCCGGGGATGCGGCTGGCTTGCCCAAGGGTGCTGGGTTGAATGGCCGTGAGCTTTTCGCGGGCTTCATTGGAAAGCGTGCCGATGCCGGCGTAGTTGAGATCGGCTGGCAGCTTGCGCTGGCTCTGGCGCTTCACCTGATCGATCTGTTGCTGCTGCCGTTGCAGGTAGCCGTTGTATTTGATGTCGATTTCAGCGCCTTCGCGCACGGGCAGCGGCAGATCGGCATCGGCCAGGCCATGGCGGACAAGATCGGCGGCGTGCATACCGGGCCGGCGCAGCAGGTCGGCCAGGGTGATCGAGCCTTTGATTGCTGCACCGGTTTCCTCTTCCACCGTTGGGGCCACCGGATCGCTCACCTTGAGCCGCACGCTTTCCAGCCGCTGCTTTTCACCCTCCATCGCCTGGAGCTTGTCTTCGAACAGCTGCCAGCGGCGGTCGTCGATCAGGCCCAGCTCACGGCCCAATGGTGTGAGGCGGCGGTCGGCGTTGTCACCGCGGAGGATCAGGCGGTATTCGCTGCGGCTGGTGAGCACCCGGTAGGGCTCGCGCAGGTCTTTGCTCACCAGATCGTCGATCATCGTGCCGATGTAGCTGCCCTCACGCGGGAAGTGCACCGGCTCCTGGCCGCCGATCAGCCGGGCGGCGTTGACGCCGGCCACCAGGCCCTGGGCCGCGGCTTCCTCATAGCCCGTGGTGCCATTGAGCTGGCCGGCGCTGAACAGGCCGCGCACCCGCTTGGTTTCCAGGGAGGGTTTGAGTTGGGTGGCGGGCAGATAGTCGTAATCCACGGAATATGCCGGCCGCAGCATCACGGCTTGCTCCAGGCCCGGCAGGCTGCGCAGCAGTTGCAGCTGGATCGGTTCCGGTAGGCCGGTGGAGAAGCCCTGTACATAGATCTCCGGGGTGTCGCGCCCCTCCGGCTCGAGGAAGATCTGGTGGCTGTCCTTGTCCGCGAAGCGAACGATCTTGTCTTCGATGGAGGGGCAGTAGCGCGGGCCCTTGCTGTCGATCACCCCGCCGTAGATGGCAGTGAGGTGCAGGTTGTCGCGGATCAGCTGATGGGTTTCTGCGGTGGTGCGGGTGATGTGGCAGCTCATCTGCTCACCGCTCACCCAGGCGGCTGGGTCAAAGGAGAAGAAACGATCGGCTGCATCGCTGGGCTGCTCTTCCAGCTGATCGAGGGCGATGCTGCGCCGGTCCACCCGGGCGGGGGTGCCGGTTTTGAGCCGGTCGGTCTGGAAGCCGAGCTGCTGCAGCGCTTCGGTGAGCCCTTCGGCGGCCTGCTCTCCGGCGCGGCCAGCGGCCATTGATTGATGCCCCACCCAGATACGGCCCCCCAGGAAAGTGCCGGCGGTGAGGATCACCGCGTCAGCGCCATAGACGCTGCCGAAATAGGTGCGGATGCCGCTGATGCGTTGCTGGCCGCCTTCACCGCTGGTTTCCAGGCCGGTCACCATTGCTTCGCGTAGGGCGAGGTTTGGGGTGTGCTGCAGCAGCTGCAGCATCTGGCGGGAATAAAGGCGTTTGTCGGTTTGGGCGCGCAGGGCCCACACCGCCGGGCCGCGGCTGGCGTTGAGGATGCGCTTCTGGATGGCGGTGGCATCAGCCAGCCGCCCGATCACGCCACCGAGGGCATCCACTTCATGGACGAGCTGGCTTTTGGCGGGGCCGCCGACGGCCGGGTTGCAGGGCTGCCAAGCGATGCGATCAAGATTGAGGCTGAACAGGGCGGTGTTCAGGCCCAGCCGGGCGGCGGTGATCGCTGCTTCACAACCGGCATGGCCGCCGCCAACCACGATCACGTCGAAGGATTCGGTGGGGGCGGCGCTGAAGCTCATGGCTTCATTATCGGCACCCGAGAGTTTTTAAGGCTCGTTGGCTCGGCATCCACGGTTTCAAAGACGTTGTCTCTCAGTAATCAGTCGCCAGGGCAGTGCCCAAGAGAATGGTCTCGTTGATCCCTTTATTTACTGATGTTTCTTGTTCAATGATTGGCATGGAAATGGTTTTCAAAGGATCGGCATGGATAAAAGTGTTTGTCGCGAATTTATTTTCAGCGTTATCGATTTGCGCTGTTTGTATGCCGGCCTCTTTGCTTTGATGTTGAGGTGAAATGGTGTTGTGGAGTGCCTTCGCCATGCCAAGAGCGAAGAAAAAAGGATGAAGGAATGCCCTTAGAATCATAAAAAATGGTGATTGGAATTTGATCAGGCTTGATTCGCTGAATGAATTGCTCTGACTTGGCTCGTGTTTCGGCCTTGATAAGGAGTCTTTGGGCTCAAAACTGCAAATTCTCTGTTGCTTGAAGAGCACGGTTACTTCGTCTTGTTCGGTTCCCTTGAAGCCGCCTTGAGCGTTGGCTTTGGCTCTGAAAGTTAATGAAGCATCTGGAGATGTGCACCCTTTTAGCTTTGTTTCCTGAGGTGTGTTCCAGTTCTCAGGTGTAAAGGTCATTGTTGGATTCAAGACTTTTAGGTTTGGATTTTCGGAAAGACTGACCTCAACCCTTACGGCACTGCTGGGCCGCTTCGTGAGCACGACGCCAATATTTTTTAAAGTTTTGGGATCGAGCCTGCCCAAAGCTTTAAGCGCAGCAACTGCGTACTTTTCGGCCCCTCAGGTGATGGATGGACAGCTCATAATGCGCGAAAGGATCTGAGAATTTCCTGAGAAGGTGGAGCTGAACGAGGAGCTTTACCAAAGTTGGCTGCTCCAGTTGTAGACCTGGGCCGCGGATGGGCGCCTCTTCTCAGCAGGCGTTGATGCACTGCGGCTGAAGCCAGGCCAAGCGACCGACCAGCTGAAGCGCATCGCCAATCGGCTCGCGACCGGTGAGACACGAGACCTTCCCACCATTGAGGTCTTGGTGCTGGCGCTGCTTGGGGTTGATCAGCAACTGCCGCACCCGATCCAAGCGGATCGAGCGTTGCAGTTCGAGGGGTGTGAGTTGGAAGTGTTCTTTGGCCCCTTGGAACAGCGATGTTCGTGATTGAAAAATCTCGCTGCTGATCTCCTCAATCTTTAGTGGTGTTTTGGGGTTCTTGTCGCACCAGTGCAGCACGTCGATGGCCGCCTGGTGCTGCGTTTCCCGTTTGGCGATGGGGAGCGTTTCTGCTGTTGGATCTTCAAAGCAACGGATCAGGGTTGGTATCAGCTGATCCGATGTCTCTGTCTGTGCAGCATCGGCTTGGCCATGCATCAGAGCCATCAGGTGGCGTTGAAGCTGCTCAAGCAGAGGAGGTTGAACTTCGAGTTGATTGGTTGTCTCCCAGCGTTTCATCAGGAGTGGACCGCCCGTTGGCCCATGGCGGTCGAGCCAGGCCGCCTTGTTGATCACCACTGTTGCCAACCTTGCTCCAGCGGGAACTTTGAGATCGAAATCGATCAAGCCGCGGTTGTATCCCATCAGGCCCGCCCACGGCATAGAGATGCCCTGGGCTTGGTAGGCCCCGTCGCACTTTGATGGATCCAGGGGAATGGCCAGGGTGCAGGGTTCGCGGCGCCGCGCGCCGCTGAGGAACAGGTTTTGATTGGTGCTCAGCAGGTTTAACCGAAAGCCGTCAAACCCCCAGGCCTGCACCCGTCCCTTGAGCAGGCCGGAGCTCAGTTGCAGGGCAACCAGGTCTGGAGAGAGCGGTTGGAACAGCTCCTGCAGGTCTGCGCAACTCTCGAAGCTTGCATCGAGGAGCTTCACCGGGGCCGATGGGTTGATCCCTGCCGCGTGTTGTCGGGTCTGATGTTGCGTTCCATGCCCTGGTGTTTCAAGCGTCCCGAAAGAATCAGGCCGCCAGGTTGCGGAAGCGGGTGAACTGCGGCTCGAACAGCAGCTTCACTGTGCCCACCGGACCGTTGCGGTGCTTGGTCACGATCACTTCGGTGATGCCGCGGTCGGGGGTTTCCGGGTTGTAATACTCGTCGCGGTAGATCATCAGCACCAGGTCGGCGTCCTGCTCGATTGAGCCCGATTCCCGCAGGTCGCTCAGCATCGGTCGCTTGTTGGTGCGTGCCTCCACACCCCGGCTCAGCTGGGAGAGGGCAATCACCGGCACGTTCAGTTCCCGCGCCATCTGTTTCAGGCCCCGGGTGATGCGCGACAGCTCCTGCACCCGGTTGTCGGAGCCCGAGCCTTCCATCAGCTGCAGGTAGTCGATCATCACCAGCCCCAGCTCCTTGCCCTGTTCCGCCATCAGCCGCCGGCAGAGCGAGCGCATCTCCAGCACGCCGGAGTTGGGTTTGTCGTCGATGAAGATCGGCAGTTGCCCCAGGCTGTTGATGCCCTGGCCCAGCAGCGGCCATTCCTCCTGCTGCAGCCGGCCGGTGCGCAGCCGGCCCGCTTCGATGCCCACCTCCATCGAGAGCAGGCGGTAGGTGAGCTGCTCCTTGCTCATCTCTAGGGAGAACAGGCACACCGGCATGTCGTGCAGCTGGGCCACGTTCTTGGCCAGGTTCAGCGCGATCGAGGTTTTGCCCATGGCCGGCCGGCCCGCCACGATGATCAGGTCGCTGCGCTGCAGGCCCTGGGTCATCGCATCCAGGTCGTAGAAATTCACCGGGATGCCGGCCACCGAGGTGCCCAGCGAGCGGCTTTCGATCTCCTCAAAGGTCTGGGTGAGGATTTCGGCGGTGGGGGTGAGCCCTTTGGAGGGTTTCTCCTGGCTGATGGCAAAGATCTTCTGCTCCGCCTGATCCAGCACCTGCTCCATCGGCAGGCTCTGATCAAAGCCCAGCTGGATCACTTCATTGCCGGAGCGGATCAGCTGGCGGCGCAGGAACTTGTCCATCACCAGCCGGGCCACCTGCTCGATCGAGGCGGTGGACGGCACCCGCTCCACCAGCTCCACCAGTCGGTTGTTGCCGCCCACCTTCTCGAGGGCGCCGGTGTCGGCCAGCCAGGCGCTCATGGCGGTGAGATCCGTCGGCTTGCCCTGGCCGTGAAGCATTAGGGCGGTGCGGAAGATCTCCCGGTGGGCGTTCAGATAAAACGCTTCCGGCTGCAGCACATCGGCCACACGCCCGATTGCATCGGGATCCAGCAGGATGCCGCCCAGCACCGCTTCCTCCGCCTCCAGGTTCTGGGGCGGAAGCGAATCTGGCAGAGCCTCGAAATTGGGCTCATCGTCGCGTCGGCCCTGGCCAAAACCACGGCGTCCCCCATCGTTGTTCTCTGGCAGGGGGACGCTCACCATGGCGGCAGGGCGTGAAGCGAAGGGATCACACTCTGGCTCGAATGAGCCGTTTGAGTGTCAATTGACAGCGATCAGTAGCCGACCACTTCCAGGTTGATCTCAGCGGTGACTTCGCTGTGCAGCTTCACCGTCACGGTGAACTTGCCGGTGCGGTGGATCTCAGGCACCACGATGTCGCGGCGGTCGATCTCCTTCTTGGTGGCGGTTTCGATGGCTTCTGCCACGTCACCGTTGGTGACGGTGCCAAACAGCACGTTGTCTTCACCGGTTTGCTTCTTCACGGTGAAGCGCCCAATGGTGGAGAGGGCAGTCTTGAAGTCGACGGCTTCTTGCTTCAGGGCGGCCTGACGCTCAGCTTCCTTGGCCCGGCGGTGCTCCACCTGCTTCATCACCGCAGGGGTGAGGGGCACAGCTTTGCCGAAGGGCAGCAGGAAGTTACGGGCGTAACCGGGAGCCACTTCCACCAGGTCTCCGTCCTTGCCGAGGCTGAGGACGTCCTCATTCAGAACGACTTGTACACGCTTAGGCATGGGACCGGTAGGAAGGATGGAGACGGGTGCGATCGACCACGTTACGACGTGGCCTGTTGTTGAAGATGGTTTTGAGCCTCAGGAGGCTCAGGGCACATAACGAGCTGTGCGGATCCGGCTGGCCAGTCCAAGCCGCTTGAGCAGGCGCACATGTTGCCAGGTGAGATCAAACTCAAACCAGCGCAAACCGTGGCGAGCACTGGCCGGATGAGCGTGGTGGTTGTTGTGCCAGCCCTCACCGAAGGAGAGCAGCGCCACCCACCAGCAATTGCGGGACAGGTCGGGGCAATCGAAATTGCGGTAGCCGAAGGCGTGGGTGGCGGAGTTCACCAGCCAGGTCACGTGGTACACGACCACGAGGCGCAGAGGAATGGCCCAAAGCACCAGGCCAATGCCACCGCCATGCACCTGGGCGGCTTCACCGAACCAGTAGAGCCCCAGGCCCAGGGGGATTTGCAGCAACAGGAACCAGCGGTCGAGCCAGCGATAGAAGGGGTCGCACTGAAGGTCGCCGGCGTAGCGGTCGAGTTCCTTCAGGGCAGGGATGTCATGCAGCATCCATTCGCTGTGGGCCCACCACAGGCCACGGCCAGCGTCATGGTGATCCGTGGGCTGATCTGAAAAACGGTGGTGATGGCGATGCAGACCCACCCATTCGATCGGGCCGCTCTGGCAGGCGAGGGTGCCCATCAGCACCAGGATGCGCTCAACCCACACCGGGACCACCATGCTGCGGTGTGCCACCAGACGGTGCAGGCCCAGGGTGACGCCCAGAACCGTCATCCAATAGAGAACGCCGAAGGCCACAACGCCCTGCCAGCTCCAGAAGCGCGGGAGCAGAGCCACGGTTGCAAGCACGTGCATCACCACCATGAAGCTGGTGGTTCCCGTCTTGAATTTGCGCTGACGCGCCGGCAGGGGGTCGCGCGGTGCCATCACCGCGGCCCGTTGCCGAAGCTCGCGGGTGTCAGCTGTTTGCGAGGAAACCAAGCGGATTCTCCTTGGATTGACAAAGCCGCTCAGACAGGAAAACCAGGGAGCGGATGGTGCCGTTAGTGACAGAAATCTAAAGGAGTTGGCAAACAGCAGAGGTTCGGTCGGGTTGTGAATCCTGGCTTTGGTCAGGGTTTAGGAAGGCATGACATCCGTCAGGCAAGTGGTGATCAGTGCGTTTGCAGAGGAACTGATCGACGCGGTGGCGCGGGATCAGGCCGACCTGGCTGCAGCGAGGACGGCGGCGGTGGGGCAACGCTTGCAGCGCGTGTTGGAGGCCTTGGCGGCCGAGCGCGTTGGAACCCAGCATTTCGCGTCGCTCACCGGTTATGGCCACGGGGATCAGGGCCGTGAGGTGGTGGATCGGGTCTTTGCCCGGGTGCTGGGGGCTGAAGCCGCCGCGGTGCGCCTGCAATTCGTCAGCGGCACCCATGCCATCGCCGCTGCGCTGTTCGGGGTGTTGCGGCCCGGTGATCGTTTGCTTTCAATCACGGGCCGTCCCTACGACACCCTTGAGGAGGTGATCGGTCTGCGCGGCAAGGGCCAGGGTTCCCTGGCGGAATTCGGGGTTGCCTACGACGAAATCGATCTGCAGCCCGATGGGGCGGTCGATGAGGCGGCGTTGAGCCAAGCCCTGGAGCACCCCTGCCGGTTGGTGTTGATCCAGCGCAGCTGTGGCTACAGCTGGCGTCCGTCGGTCACGGTTGAGCAGATTGCCGGGCTGTGTGAGCGCATCCATGCCCGCCAGCCCGACTGCGTTGTCTTTGTCGACAACTGCTATGGCGAATTGGTGCAGGAGCAGGAGCCGACGGCGGTTGGGGCGGATCTGATCGCTGGATCGTTGATCAAGAACCTCGGCGGCACCATTGCCCCCACTGGCGGCTACATCGCAGGACGGGCCGATCTGGTGGAGCAGTCCTGCTGCCGGCTAACGGCGCCGGGGATCGGCAGTGAGGGCGGAACGGGATTTGACCTGCAGCGGCTGGTGCTGCAGGGGCTGTTCCTCGCGCCGCAGATGGTTTCGGAGGCCTTGATTGGCGCCGATCTGGTGGCGGGGGTGTTTGAGCGGCTGGGCTTCCCCGTGAACCCGCTGCCAGGTGCGGTGCGCAGCGATTTGATCCAGGCGGTGCGGCTGGGCAGTCCGGACGCTCTCAAAGTCGTGTGCCGTGCCTTCCAGGCGATGTCGCCGATCGGGGCCTACCTCGATCCAGTGCCTGCCTCGATGCCTGGCTATGCCTCTGATCTGGTGATGGCTGGTGGAACCTTCATCGACGGCTCCACCAGTGAATTTTCGGCCGATGCGCCGCTGCGGGAACCGTTCAACCTCTATGTGCAGGGCGGCACCCATCGCGCCCACATCCGCTTGGCCCTGTCCCGTGCGTTGTGTGACCTCAATGCGGCAGGACTGATCAATCTCCCGCAGACTGGGACCACCTGAAACTGCGTCGATGGCGTTCGCGTTCCCCGACTCTTTTCGCTTCGCTGACAGCCACGAGTACGCCAATGCCGATGGTGAGCTGGTGCGGGTGGGCATCAGTTCTTTCGCCGTGGATCAGCTAGGCGACATCGTTTTTGTGGATCTGCCGGATGTGGGCGCCAGCCTGGCGAAGGGCACCAGCTTTGGCTCGGTGGAGTCGGTGAAGGCTGTGGAAGACATGTATGCACCGATTGCCGGTGAGGTGGTGCAGCGCAATGAAGCGGTGCTGGCCAGTCCGGAGGAACTGCAGAACGACCCCCACGGTGAGGGCTGGCTGCTGGTGCTGCGTCCGTCGGATCCCTCCGAGCTCGACAGCCTGATGACCGCCGAGGCCTACGGCGCCAAGGTCAACGCTGGCTGACATCAACGCTGACCGACATCAGCGCCGGGGCTTCGCTCTTACGATCGCCCGACGGACTGCTGCATTCGACGTTGACTTCTCCTTTTGCGCAGCGGCACATCGGCCCGAGTGAGACGGAACAGCTCCGCATGCTCAATGCCCTGGGCTACAGCGATCTGCAGGAGTTCATCGCTGATGTCGTGCCCGCCGACATCCTCGACCCAGCACCGCCGGTCGAAGCTTTGCCCGAGGGATGTGGCGAGGCGGAGGCCCTGCGGCAGCTGAAGCAGTTGAGCGAGACCAACACGCTGCGCCGTTCTTTGATCGGGCTGGGTTACTACGGCACAGCAACCCCGGCCCTGATCCAGCGCCACGTTTTTGAGAATCCGGCCTGGTACACCGCATACACCCCCTACCAGGCGGAAATCGCCCAGGGTCGCTTGGAGGCCCTGCTCAACTTTCAAACCCTGATCAGTGAGCTCACGGGCTTGCCGATCGCCAACGCGTCGCTGCTGGATGAAGCCACCGCAGCTGCGGAGGCCATGAGCCTCAGCTTTGGGGTGTGCCGTCGCCCTGAGGCGACCCGGTTTTTGGTGGACGCGAATGTGCTGCCACAAACCTGGGCGGTGCTGCAGACCCGCGCCGAACCCCTTGGCATCAGCCTTGAGCGGATCGACCCGGCCACAGCGTCGATCGACGCGTCCGTGTTCGGAGTGCTGTTGCAGTTGCCCGGCGCCGATGGATGCCTCTGGGATCCATCAGCCGTGATCGACGCGGCCCATGCCGCCGGTGCCTTGGCCACTGTGGCCATCGATCCCCTGGCGCAGACCCTGATGGCGCCCGTGGGATCCCTGGGGGCCGACATTGCCGTGGGCAGCGCCCAACGCCTGGGGGTGCCGATGGGATTCGGTGGCCCCCATGCCGCCTTCTTCGCCACGGTTGAGGCCTACAAGCGCCAGATCCCCGGCCGTTTGGTGGGGCAATCCAAAGATGCAGAAGGTCGCTCGGCCCTGCGCTTGGCGCTGCAAACCCGTGAGCAGCACATCCGTCGCGACAAGGCCACCAGCAACATCTGCACGGCCCAGGTGCTGCTAGCTGTGATGGCCTCGTTTTATGCGGTGCATCATGGGCCCGATGGTTTGCAGGCCATCGCCCAGCGCATTGTTGGCCTGCGCTGCCAGCTGGAGCAGGGCCTGCGAGCCCTTGGCTATCCGCTGGAGGTCGCCGATCGCTTCGACACCGTCACCGTGCGCTGTGCGTCGGCACCGGCTGTGCACCGCGCTGCCGCAGCGGCAGGTTTCAATCTGCGGGTCCTGCCCGATGGCGCAGCGACGGCGGACGCCACCGGATTCGGCATCAGCCTGGATGAGCTCTCGGATCAACGGGAGCTGCAAGCCCTCCTCGCACTGTTGGCTGAGGCCTGCGGCCAGGAGCTGCCGGAGCTTGAGGCTGAGCAGCCCCCTTCCCTCTCCCTGCCGTCGCGCAGCCAACCCTGGCTGAGCCAGCCGGTCTTTCACCAGTACCGCAGCGAATCAGAGCTGATGCGCTACATCCAGCGGTTGGTGAGCCGTGATCTGTCGCTTGTGCACGGGATGATTCCGTTGGGCAGCTGCACCATGAAGCTCAATGCCGCCGCTGAGCTGCAGCCTGTGAGCTGGCCTGCGTTCGCGGCGTTGCATCCCTTTGCCCCAGCTGATCAGGCCCAGGGCTATCGCCGTCTGGCTAATGATCTGGAGCAATGGCTGGCTGCCCTGACGGGATTTGCCGCCGTGTCGTTGCAGCCCAATGCCGGTTCCCAGGGGGAATACGCAGGGCTGCTGGTGATTCGCGCCTGGCATCGCTCCCGCGGTGAGGCCGATCGCGACATCTGTTTGATCCCCACCAGCGCCCATGGCACCAATCCCGCCAGTGCCGTGATGGCCGGCCTCAAGGTGGTCGCCGTGGCCTGCGATGACGAGGGCAACATCGATCAGCAGGATCTTGCGGCCAAGGCTGCCCAGCACGCCGACAGGTTGGCAGCGCTGATGGTCACCTATCCCTCCACCCACGGCGTGTTCGAGACCGGCATCCGTGAGATCTGCTCGGTGGTGCATCAGCACGGCGGTCAGGTGTACCTCGATGGGGCCAACCTCAATGCCCAGGTGGGGCTGTGCCGTCCCGGTGCCTTCGGTGCCGATGTCTGCCACCTCAACCTGCACAAGACCTTCTGCATTCCCCATGGGGGTGGTGGTCCTGGAGTGGGGCCGATTGGTGTGGCGGCGCATCTGGAGCCCTTTCTGCCGGGGCATCCCTTGCAGGCAGGTGCCGCATCGGCCATCGGCCCTGTGTCCGCAGCAGCGCTCGGCAGTGCCAGCATCCTGCCGATCAGCTGGATGTACCTGCGGATGATGGGGGCGGAGGCCCTGCGGCAGGCCAGTGCCGTGGCGCTGTTGTCGGCCAACTACCTCGCCCATCGGCTCGACGCTTCGTACCCCGTGCTGTTTCGAGGCAGTACCGGGTGTGTGGCTCATGAATGCATCCTCGACCTGCGCCCGCTCAAACGGGATGCGGGGATCGATGTGGATGACATCGCCAAGCGTTTGATGGACTACGGCTTCCATGCGCCCACCGTCAGCTGGCCGGTGGCGGGAACGGTGATGGTGGAGCCCACCGAAAGCGAAAGTCTGGCGGAGCTGGATCGTTTTGCCGATGCCCTGGTGGCGATCCGCGAGGAGATTCGCGCCATTGAAACCGGCTCCAGCGATCCTCAGGACAACCCGCTCAAGCGTGCTCCGCACACCCTGGCTGCCGTCACAGCGGATCAATGGGACCGTCCCTACAGCCGTCAGCAGGCCGCCTTCCCGATGGAGGGACAGCAGGAGAGCAAGATCTGGCCCTCTGTGGCTCGGATTGACAACGCCTTTGGTGATCGCAACCTGGTGTGCACCTGTCCTTCGGTGGAGGCGGTGGCAGTGGCGGCTTGAAGCCCTGGTGTAAGGGGTTCAGACCGTGTAAATTTTCACTGAAAACGGAAAAATTGGTTTGATTCCGTTCATCGCCCTTGCGAGTTCGGTCAAACTGTTCGACAACTGATTCGTCTGTCGGGGGACACCATGGATCGGGACAACAACAAGAAATCTGCACTCAGCAGCATTGAAGGGCCTGCCCTTCCTCAACTTCCGGATGGTCTGGAATCGGCCTTCAATCGCGGCCACACCTTGTCAATTGAAGGAACCAATGTGATTCGGGTTCCCTTCGGTACCCGCCGTTCCCGTCGCAGCCGCCCGGAGCGGCCCGATCACTGGGCCACCTTGGTGATTCCTTTTCAACCGGTTGGCGATCCCACCCCACCACCAGCAGCGGCCTGAGTTCAGGCCACGCCAATTTCAGATTCTTCCTGGCCGAGACGCCAGTCCAGCAAGGCTTTGACGTCAGCGAGTGAGCAAGTTGGTGTACGGAATGGCAGCAACCGCATCGGGCTACGTTCCGGCCTCACCAGCCAGCTCCGGTTAGTTTGAGGCATCAAAAGAAAGCCGCGGTACCGAACCGAGGCCTCTTGGCCGTTCATGAATCCCATCGCTCTAGGGATTGTTTGTAAGTGACTCCGTCATTTCAGGGCACAAGATCTGGTGTCTCGCGCTTGCACCAGATCTTTTCCGGTTTGCTTTACGCCAGGGTCAGAGCTCGAGCGGTGACATCTGCAGAAGTCGCTGCACCAGGTCGCTGATGCTGTCGTCCTGAGCGGGTTTGGCGTGATTGCTCAGCAGTTGCCGTCCCACCACCTGAGCCCCGAGGTGGGTGAGCTGGATGCGCAGCGACACCAGCAGTTCCATGCCTCCACCGCCGGAGAAGGTGGCCATGGCAATCGGCCGCCCGTTGAACAGGGATCGGAAGTCGTCGTCCGTCACCGAGAGCCAGGCAATGGCATTGGTGAGCGACGGCGGAATCGAGCCGTTGTATTCCGGGGCGTAGATCACCCAGCGTGGTGCTCGGTGCAGCTGGTCGTGAACGCCCGCCAGGTCAGGACCTGGTCCTGCTGCCTTCACGCGCGGCGTGAACAAAGGCAGGTCGAGCTGCGTGAGGTCGATCAGTTCGGCGCTGGCGTTTTGAGCCGCAGCGGCCTGCACGAAGCGTTCCGCCAGCTTGAGGTTCTCGCCATTGCTCGCTGTCAGAACAATGAGATCAGGGGGCATGGAGACGATGGCTCTTGAGGGAATCGTGCAAGGTCTCGTCTGTTTTCACAACGAGACCCTTCAACTGCCGGGGCGTCAGGCCGCTTTCAACTCGGCTTCGCGGTAGGGGACGAAGCTGGCTTTGCGGGCGCCGCAGATCGGGCACTGCCAATCGTCGGGAATTGCCTCGAAGGGGGTGCCTGCGGCGATGCCGGAATCCGGATCCCCCTCAGCGGGGTCGTAGATCACTGAGCACACCTTGCAGATCCACTTGCCCGGGATCGGTTGATCGGCTTGGCCTGCGGTGCCCTTGCCTTGCAGGGCCTCGAGGGCAACGCCATAGGTTTCGGCGTGATGCTGTTCGATTGGGGTCAGCAGGCCGAAGTTCTTGGCGGCGGTGCGGAATTGGCCGGCATGTTCTTTGGATTCGCTGCTTTGCTCGGCGAATTCCGCTTCGGCTCCGCTGTCCCGGTCCTGCCGGGCCTGGGCGGTGAACTCCGGATACATCGTTGTGTACTCGTAGGTTTCGCCTTCAATCGCCAGCTCCAGGCAGCGGCTCAGGATGGCCTGCTTTTCATCGTTGCTGAGCTGCTCGGGATCGCTCACCACCAACTCAGGGTGCAGCAGGCGGAAGTGGGCAAAGGCGTGTTCTGTTTCCTGCGCTGCGGTGTCCCGAAACAGTTTGGCTAGGTCTTTGTGGCCCAGTTGTTTAGCCACCTCTGAGAAGAACAGGTATTTGCGGTTGGCCATGCTCTCGCCGCCAAAGGCGGCTTCGAGGTTGGCGTGGGTGGAGGGCTTGGAGAGGTCCACGGTCTTGCGAGGCAGTGGTTACGTCGCCAGCTTATGGCTAACTCATAGTCGCTATGAGTTAGAGAGTGGTTCGGGTTGCCGGATCGGGCTGCCAGCTCAGTAGTTGGCGCCGCTGCGGCGTTGGTGCACCGCGGTGCTGCCCTCAGCATCCATTACCCCGCCGTGATCCACTTCGGCGTAGATCAGCCAGTGGTCGCCGCATTCCATTCGCTGGCTTACCTTGCCGTCTAGCCAGGCCAGGGCATCCGGCAGCAACGGCTGCTCGGCGGGGCTGGTGTCCAGCTCAAGGCCTGCAAAGCGATCGGCACCGGGTTCGAACGGTTGCAGGAACTGCTTCATCAGGGCGGTTTCGCGCCCTTCGGCCAGCACGTTCAAGGCGAAGCGATCGCCCTTGTGCAGCAGCGCTTCCACGGCACGGTCCTTGGCCACGGCCACGGTGATGCCGGGGGGATTGAAGCTGGCCTGACTCACCCAGCTGGCCACCATGGCGCCGCTCAGATCGGCTTTGCGGGTGGTGAGCACGCAGAGGGAGCCGATCACACGGCCCAACGCCAGCACCGCTGGATCGCTGCGGCTTTCGCTCAAGCCCCCCGCACTGCGCCGTTGCGCCCGTTTCTGACTCTGCAGCAGCTGGCGGGCGAAACGGGTGCCGGTTTCCTCTAGCTCCTTCGCCCGGGCAGCATCCGGACTGAACTTCACCCGGATCGGCTCGAAGCCAAAGCTGAAGCCGCCATCCCGCAGCTTCGTTTCCAGCAGATCCACCGCCTCGCCGCTCCAGCCGAAGCTGCCGAACACTCCCACGGGTTTGCTGCGATCCCCTTCCGCCAAGAGGGTTCCCAGGGCCGAGACGATCGGTGTAGGGGCATGGCCCCCCAGGGTTGGTGAGCCGATCAACACGGCATCGGCCTGCTGGATCGTGCTCACCAGTTCATCGGCGGGGGTGAATTCGCAGTTCAAGCTGCTCACCCGGATGCCGGTGCGGCTGACCCCGCGGGCCAGGGCATCAGCAATGGCTGCGGTGTTGCCGTAGGCGCTGGCAAACAGCAGGGCCACCGTCAGGCTGGCGGTCTGCTGGCCTTCGCCCCAGCGGCGGTAGTCATTCAGGAGGCTGCGCCAACTGGCTTCAATCGCTGGGCCATGGCCCGGTGCGATGGTGCGGATGTCGAGCTCTTCGAGCCGTTCCACCAGGGCATCCACCTGACGGGCCATGGGGGCCATCAGGCAGTCATAGAAGTGACGGCGCTCTTCTTCTGTGCTGCTGCGGTTGCGTTCGGCCCAGCTGTCTGTGCAGAGGTGGGCACTGAAGAACTTGTCGCTCATCAGCAGGCCCAGGCTTTCCTCGAACGCCAGCAACCCGCCCGGCCAGCGGGGGGTTGGGGCTGGCAGCAGCATCAAGCTGCGCTGATGGCTGAGGGGAAGTGGTTGCTCGTGGCGGATGACCCGCAGCGGGGGCAGGTCTGGCAGTGGTGGTTGCTCGCTCGTCTCACCGGGAGGGGCCGGCTTGCGTTGGCTCCAAAGCTCCTCGATCAACTTGGCGCCCGGGTTGGAGACGATCAGTTCCAGACCGGCATAGGTCTCCGCCAGTTCCCTCAGCAGGGCAACGCGGTTGGGGTTGACGTGGCCCACCACCACCAGCAGCGGCGCGTCGCTGCTGGGCAGGGCGTCGGCAAGCACCGGCAGAAAGGCCGCGCTGTAGGCCATGCCTGGAGGGTGGACCAGCACGGCCGGGGCGCCATCACCGGCCTCAAACAACACACTGTTGGCGGTGCTGCCCCGCTCCAGGGCGTATTCCAGTTCGAAGCGGTGCCGCTGGGGGCTCAGACCGCGCAGACCAATGACCCCATCGTCGATCGGCAGCTGGATCGTGCGACGCGTGGTTGCGGTGCTGGTCACGCTCATCTTCGAAGCCAGTTGAATGTAGGCGTGTTGTTGATGGGAGCAGCAGGCCGGTGGCGCAGCGCGTTGTTGTTCTCTCCTCCCAGCTGATCACCACCCTTTCGGCTCTGGCCTATCTGCGCTGGAGAGGTCTCCGGGGCACCCGACTGGAGGTCGTCTCGCTCTATCGCGACGACCTCAGTCATTCGGCCAAGGCCTTCCAGCCCTTGCTGCAGGGTCTTGCGGCCCAGGATGGGCATCACTGCCGGTTCATTCAGATCCCACCCGACCAGTTTGGAGAGCTCTGTCTTAGAGCTGGGGACAACGTGTTGATCGGGCCTGATCAATTGAAGTGCAGTCTGTTGGTGCTGCCGCGTCTGGACGATCGCGAAGGTCAGCAGATGCTGCGCACCTATCAGGCGTCAGAGGTGGTGGAGCTGGGGGAATCGATTGGGGTTGAAACACGCTTGTATTCAGAGAAGGCCCAGCAAACCCGGATCCAGTCGCTCGGGTTGGTGCGTCGTTCACAAGCGATGGCTTTGGTCCGTTTGGATCCGCTGGTGCCGTTGGGTCGTCCGGTGGAGCCGTTGCGGCTCCAGGAGATGCTCAACATCTGCGCCAGTTTTCAGAAGGCGTTTGTCGACAGCGAAGCGATCCGTGGGCAGCAGTCCAAGGGTGTGCTGCTCTGCCTGCCCTATTTGAGAGTGCCCAAATGGCGCGTCCGCTTGCGGCTTTTGGGTCGATCGTTTGGCTGGCGCTGGACGCCAGGGATCGAGAACCGGGCCTATTTCAGGCGCGCCGTCTGTGCTGCATTACGACCGTTGCCCGCTGATGTGCCAATGCGGGTGCAAGCCCACCCCAAGAACGAAACACACCACGCCTTGATCGAACGGCTGTTGGCTTCGCTGCGGCCTGGCAGATCCTGGGAGCTGCTCCCCGCCAATGAACCTCTGGAGGTGCGGTTGTTGCGTGGATGGTCTGATGCAGGGAGTGAACCTTGGCATGTGCTGGGATTCGGCACCAATCTTTTGGCGGCAGCGGTGTTTCTCGCGCCCCATCACCGAAGGGTTGGCCACTGCCAGCCAGCGGATCAGAGTTGGTGGCGGCGCTGCTCAGATCCGTGGCTCAACCGCCGTGAATGGCGGAGGAGTCAGCATGTGCGCGCCATGCTGAGCAACCTGCTGGATGCACTGGATCAGCTGCAGGCTCAGTAGTGGTTGCCCACTTTGCGGTGATGCACCGCAGTGCTGGCCTCGGCATCGGCCACGTTGCCCTGCTCCACCACGGCATAGATGATCCAGTGGTCGGAGCCCTCCATCCGTTGCTCCACCCGGCAGCCCAGAAATGCCAACGCATCAGCAAGAACCGGGCCGCCATCGGCGGTTCCCTCCAGCACGTTCACACCAGCAAAACGATCGGCACCGGGGGGGAACCGCTTGAGGAAATGGCGCATCAGTTGCTGATGGTTGTCTTGCCGTAGAACGTTCAGCACGAAGCGGTCACCCACCTGCATCAAGGTTTCGATCGCGCGATCTTTGGCGACGGCAATGGTGAGGCCCGGGGGGGTGAAGCTGGCTTGGCTCACCCAGCTGGCCACCATGGCGCTGCGGCGTTGCGACTCGCCCTCCCCCTGGCTGGCGGTCACCACGTAGAGGCCTCCGCTGATGCGACCCAGGGCTTTGTCGAGGTCGCCATCGAGGCTCTTCATTGCTGCGATCGTCTTTTCCTTGGTCAGGAGCTGGCCGAGGTCGGTGCCGGACTCCTCACAGCGTTGGTAATCGCTGCCCTGGGGCAGCTGTTTGATGCGCAGCGGGCTGAAGGCTTGCTTCTGTCCCTGGCTGCGCAGTTGGTCGGCGACGGCGTCGATCGGTTCGTCATTGCCACCGAAGGCGTCGTACACCCCCACCAGCTGCTTGGGATGCAGGGCCGCCAGCAGGGTTCCGATGGAGGTCTGCAGATCTGGCTCAGGTTCCGCGGGCCAGGTCGGCACCACAACAGCTTTGGCATCGCCGATCAGGGCGGTGAGTTCCTGGGGGTCGGTGGCCCGCAGGTCCACCAGCTGCACCTGGGCATCCGCCTTGCCGATGCCATGGGCAATGGCCTGGCTGATCCGATCGGAGAAGCCGTACTGGCTCAGATAGCAAACAGCGGCATAGCTTTCGCCCTTGCTGCGCTGGCCGCTCCACTCGCGGTAGTCGCTGATCCAGTGGCTGAGGTGATGCCGCAACAGCGGCCCGTGTCCCACCGCGATGGTGTTGATCTTCGGCAGGCCATCCATGCGCTTCAGGGCCTGCAGCACGCTGCGGGCATTGGGGCCCATCAGACAGTCGTAATAGAAGCGGAAATCAGGGGCGATGGCACCGGGGTCGGCGTCGAAGACGTCGTCAGAGCAGTAGTGCAGGCCGAAGGCATCGCAGGTGTAGAGGATCCCCGTGCCGTGATCGAAGGAAAAGATCGTGTCCGGCCAGTGCAGGTTTGGAGCACTGAGGAATTCGAAGCGGTGCTGGATGCCGCTCTCGGGATTGGTGCCGAGATCCAACTCCTCGCCGGACTTCACCGCACGGGATTTGAACGGTCGGTGCACCTGGTCCTTGAGGAACTGCAGCGCCACCTTCGAGCCCACGATTTCGATCTCGGGATTGAGATCGATCAGGTCACCGATCAAGCCGGAGTGGTCGGGTTCGGTGTGGCTCACGATCAACACATCGATCGCGGTTGGATCGATCTGCTCCTTGAGCAGGGGGATCCAGGTGTCGCGGAACTTGGCGTGGCTGGTGTCGATCAGGGCGGTGCGTTCTCCCCGAACCAGGAAGGCGTTGTAGGTGGTGCCGTTGCGCAGGCCGAATTCGATGTCGAAGCGGCTGCGGTCCCAGTCGAGGGAGCGAATCGTGGTGGTGTCGGCGGCGATGGCCTCGCACTGCAGCGACAGCTTCGGAGCAGCGGGAGCAACGACCATGAAACCGACCGTGACGGATGTCGACTTTACGGAGATTCAGCGGGCCGAGGCGGCGGAGACTGGTATCAACCGCAACCTTGTGATGGCGTCATCGACGCTGCGACGCAGCATTGGACCCGGAATCCTCTTGGCCGGTGCCTGCATCGGTGGATCCTACTTGATGTCGTCCACCACGGCGGGAGCCCGATTCGGCTTTGCACTGGTGGGTCTGATCCTGCTCACCAACCTGATCAAGTACCCGTTCCTGCGCGTGGGCACCCGCTTCACAGCAGCCACCGGACTGTCACTGCTGGAGGGTTTCCAGAAACGTAATCCCCTTTACCTACCGCTGTATCTGGTGGTGAGCCTGGTGACGGGCACCTTCACCATCGCGGCGGTGAGTTTTGTGGCGGGACTGCTGCTCACCAACGTTCCCTTGCTGGCGGGACTGGACACCTATGGACTGTCCATCGCCGTGCTGGTGGTGAGTGGCCTGGTGCTGCTGCTGGGGCACTACCGAGCACTCGACCGTCTCTCCAAGCTGTTGGTGGTGCTGCTCACCCTGCTCACGGGGATCGCAGCCGCATCGCTGCTGATCCGGGGCCCTGTCGGGGATGTGGCGGCGAGCTGGGTCAGCACCGATCCCAGTCCCTGGACTTGGGCCAACCTGGCCTTCCTGATTCCCCTGATGGGCTGGATGCCCGGACCGGTGGAGATGTGCGTGTGGCCGTCGTTGTGGATGTTCTCCCGTGCACGTGACACCGAGCACACCGCAACGCCGAAGGAGGCCGAATTTGATTTCAACCTCGGCTATGGCGTCACCGTCGTGACGGCCATGTTCTTTGTGATCCTGGGCGCTTACACGATGTACGGCAGTGGTGACGGAATGCTGGCCGGCAGTGGCGTCTCCTTCGCCCAGAAGCTGATCAAGCTCTACACCGCCGCCATGGGTGGTTGGGCGGCCTGGGTGATCATCCCGGCGGCTTTTTCCGCCATGTTCAGCACCACCCTCACCTGCCTCGATGCCTATCCCCGCAGCATTGCGGCGATTCAGGGTCTGCTGCGTCATCACGACACGGGTGATTCAGCCCCGGGGCCGATGCAGCGTCGCTTCGACATCTGGGTGATCGTGCATTTCCTGGCCGCTGTCCTGGCGCTGGTGGTGGCCAAGACCGGTGGGATCGGTGTGAAGGATTTCGTCTTCGGGGCGATGACCGGCAGTTTCCTCACCGCTCCTCTATTCGCCTGGATGGCGATGGATACGATCAACAGCTCCTTGGTCCCGGTGGAGCATCGTTACGGGCGGCTCACCCAGGCCTTCTGCTGGTTTGGCCTGGTGTTTCTCAGTGGTTTCAGCCTGCTGTTCATCGGTCGCTTCTTTCTGGGCCTTGGCGGCTGACTCCCAGCCCTCGGCTGCAACAAAAAACCCCTGCCATGGGCAGGGATTGGGCTTCCGTTCTTCTCTTCTTGTTGTGTTGGGCTTGTTCAACTGAAGGCTGATCAGCTGTCGATTTTCACGGAAACACTGGTGTGCTCCACAGCTTTGCCGGCGTTGATTTCAAGAACGCCGTCCCGATAGCTGGCCTTGAGCTGGTCGCGATCGAGGCTGTGGGGGAAACGGAAGCTGCGGCTCCAGGTGCCGCTGCGGAATTCGCTCAGCAGGAGTGCGTTGGTGTCATCGCTTTCTGTTGCTGGGCGTTCGGCGCTGATCACCAGGTTGCGATCGGTGGCCTTGACGTCGATCGAGTCGCGGTCCACCCCGGGCAGTTCCAGCCGCACGGTGTAGCCGGTTTCGGTCTCGCGGATTTCGGCGTTGGGAACGCGCTCAGCGGTGGCCAATTGCTGCTCGAGTCGCTCGAACAGATCGAAGGGGGATTGGCGAAGGGTCAGCATGATGATGGCTCCGAAGAATGAACATCTGCGGACTGGGTTGATCGCCCGCCATCACAATCTGCGCCGGTTGGATGAGAACCAGAAGGATGAGAACCGTCCGTTTGGATTCGGTCTCTACCACCAGGTTCGGCTGGCACCACAGGGATGGTGTTGAAACCGAATCTCCTTAAAGCCACCACCAGTCGCTGAAGCAGGCCGCCTGGCCGCAGACCTGTTCTTCTGCATCCCAGAGGGTCCAGATCCGGGCCTTGTTGATCATGAATCGCCGTCCTTTGCGGCTGATGCGAATGCCGCGATAGTTCTGCACTGCATCGAGGCGTTTGGCCTGGCCCAGGGCGCTGCTGCGTTCCGCCCGTTCGGTCTCCGGTGCGGTGAGCCGTGAGGGCATGCCGATCAGCTCATCCCAGCGGGTTTCCCACAGCTGCAGGGCCGCAGCGTTGGCGTAACTGAGCTCGGGATCCTGCTCCGTGCCATGGGCCAGCACCGGAAAGCCGCAGGCGAAAAGGTTCTGGCAGATCAGCCGCTTTGAGTGACCCGGTTGGTGGGTGGCGATCAGCGGCCTGCTGAAGGCCCGTTGATGCGATTCCAGCAGCACTCCGGTAAGTTCTTGTTTGTCGGTGGTGAGCCAGGCGGCTTCGCTGGCCATGGCC
Source organism: Synechococcus sp. A15-62 (assembly GCF_014280075.1). Classification (NCBI taxonomy): domain Bacteria; kingdom Bacillati; phylum Cyanobacteriota; class Cyanophyceae; order Synechococcales; family Synechococcaceae; genus Synechococcus; species Synechococcus sp. A15-62. The sequence goes on along the minus strand of NZ_CP047950.1, from coordinate 2,145,485 downwards.
CCCTCCGCGTCAGCCGCCGGCTGCCATGGCCTGCAGCATCGCCTTCTGGGCACTGGCCTGGCCGTGGGCCTTGAGATTGCTGAGGAAGGTGCTGCGCGCATCGGCGAAGCGGGGGTCCTCCGCCAGCGGCAGCTCTCCGGCGGCATCGAGGCCCGTGTCGCCCTCCATGGCTGGGGTGATCACCACCAGGTCGCCATCGAGGCTGCGGTTGTAGCGCCACCACAGGGCCGGGTCCTGCACCGCCGCATGGGGCGGCAGTGGTGTTGCCTCTTCAGATCTGCTGACTTTGTTCTCTTCCTTGGCCGCCGCCGCCCGCTCGGCCAGGGCCTTGCGACGGTGTTCCGCCAGATCTTCCAGCAGCCGGGCCCGGTTGCGTCCCCGCAGTTGGAACAGCACGAAGGGGTCTTCACTGAAGCGATCCCCCATCAGGAAATACACCGCGCTGATGTGTTTGCAGGGGTTGGCCTTGTCCGGGCAGCTGCACTCGCTGCGCACCTCCTGCAACTTGAACGGGAACAGGCGCTTGCCGCTGGCGGCGAAGGCCCGTTCGATGTCGGAGGGCATGATCCCGGCTAGCAGCTGGGCCGACCAGCGGGCTTTCTGGGTCAGCGCTTCCAGCACATAGCCCCAGTCCTCATCGTTGAGCACGTCCAGCCACAGCTTCACCTTGTAGGGCGCTTCATCGGTGCCCTGGACGCGGGCATGCACGCGGCGGCCTTCGAAGCGGATCGAGGTCACATGGCCTTCGCGGGCGTAGCCCCAGGCCCGCTCCAGCCGTTTCTTGAAGCGGTAGCCGTTGATCAGCTCCATCCACTGCTCGACCCACCAGGGCTGTTGGCCCAGGCCGTCGTCGCCGATGGCGGTGATGCCGTTGTTGTTGCCGTTGCTGAGGGTCATGGTCAGGTGTCCTCCAAGGCGACGAGATCGCGCAGTTGATCTCCACCGAGGCTTCCCAGCCAATCCTCGCCGGAGCCGATCACATCCTCAGCCAGGCGTGATTTTTCGCGGATCATGCGATCGATCTTTTCCTCCACCGAGCCGCTGGTGATGAATTTGTGCACCATCACCCGGTTGGTCTGGCCGATCCGGTAGGCCCGGTCGGTGGCCTGGTTTTCCACGGCCGGGTTCCACCAACGGTCGATGTGGAACACGTGGCTGGCCCGCGTGAGGTTAAGGCCCACACCACCTGCTTTCAACGAGAGCAGGAACAGTTGCGGACCGCGGGGATCCTCCTGGAAGCGATCCACCATCGCCTGGCGCTCGCTCTTGCGGGTGCCGCCGTGCAGGAAGGGCACCTCTGATTTCCAGCGTTGCTGCATCCAGGCCTGCAGCAGATGCCCCCATTCGGCGAACTGGGTGAACAGCAGGGCCCGATCGCCCGCCTCGATCACTTCATCGAGGATTTCCTCCAGCCGCTGCAGCTTGGCCGAACGGCCCAGGAAGCCATCGTCCACGGCCCCTTCGCTCAGGGCCAGGGCGGGATGGTTGCAGATCTGTTTCAACCTGGTGAGCAGGGCCAGCACCTGCCCGTGGCGCTGCCCGCGCGGCGCCCGTGCAATGGCATCGAGGGTGTCTTCCACGGTCTTGCTGTACAGGGATTTCTGCTCCTTGCTCAACCCCACCCATTCGCTCAGTTCCACCTTTTCCGGCAGGTCGGAAATGATCGTTTTGTCGGTTTTCAGCCGGCGCAGGATGAATGGACCCACGCGGCCTTTCAGGTCCCGCAGGGACGACATGTCGCCGTACCGCTCGATTGGCATCCGGTAACGCTGACGGAAGAAGTCCTCTTCCCCGAGCACCTTGGGGTTGAGGAAGTCCATCAAGGCCCACAGTTCGCTCACCCGGTTCTCCACCGGGGTGCCGGTGAGGGCGATGCGGAAGCGGTTGCTCTTGCTGCGGCCAGGGCGGGCCAGATCCCGGGCGGCCTGGCTCTGTTTGGCGCCGGGGTTCTTGATTGCCTGGGCTTCGTCAATCACCACCCCCTGCCAGTCCTGGGTTTCCAGCAGTTCGCTGTCCCGCTGCAGCAACCCGTAGCTGGTGAGCACCAGATCCACTTCCTTCAACGCTTTCTTGAGTTCGGCGGGTGTGGAGGGCCGGCGCGGGCCGTAATGCTCGGTGACCTTCAACTCTGGGGTGAACGATTCCGCCTCCCGTCGCCAGTTGGTGAGCACCGATGTGGGGGCCACCAGCAGCACCGGGCGTTTCAGTTCCTGCTCCGCTTTGAGGTGCTGCAGAAACGCCAGCAACTGAATGGTTTTTCCCAGGCCCATGTCGTCAGCCAGGCAAGCTCCCTGGTCGAAGCGGTGCAGGAAGGCGAGCCAGCCGAGACCTCGCTCCTGATAGGGCCGCAGCTGACCGCTGAATCCCTCGGGAGCTGGCAAGGGGTCGGGGGCCTTCTGCTGGTGGTATTGCTCCAGCACCGATTGCAGCCGTGGGCCGGCGTCGAAACGGTGCACCGGCATCCGCATCAACAGTTCCCCTTCCGTTCCCGTCAGCCGCAGCGCGTCATCGAGGCTCAGTTCCGGTTTCGCGCCACAGAAGCGTTCGGCGTTCTTGAGGTCGTTGGGCCGCAGTTCGATCCAGGCCCCCTTGTGACGCACCAGGGGGCTGCGCTTGCCGCTCAGGCGCTCCAGTTCCCGCAGGGTGAGCGTCACCCCGCCGATCATCAGATCCCACTCCCAGTCCAGACATTCGCCCAAGGTGAAGCCGCGGGAGCGCTCCGGAAGTTCCGCCTTTATCGACAGGCCCAGTCGGCTGGCCAGGCCACCGGAGAGGCTGGGCGGCAGCTCCACCCCCACCCCGGCATCCCTCAGCTGACGGGCAGCCGTGCGCACCAGCACGAAGGCTTCGGCCGGGGTCAGCTGCATCGTGTCCGGCGTGGCGCTCTCCAGGCCCCGTTCGATCGGTGGGAACACCGTCAGAGCTCGTCCGAGGCCCTCCAGCAGCACTTCGCCCGGTTGATCCACCTGGATCTCCCCTAGTTGCAGCATCTCGGCACCGGAGGCCCAGGCTGCGGTGGCCGGGAGCTTCAGACTGGGGTCAGCTTCCGCCTGCAGTCCGAAGCGCAGCTCCCAGAGATCCTCCCCATCCGGTGGGGTGTGCAGTTCAAGGCAGGTGCGGGCTGCAGCAAAACCGCCGGCGATCCCCTCCCTCCAGTGATGGCTGGCGGTGGCCAGGCGTTCGGCCTCTTCATCGCCGATCTCGATCACCCCGGTCTCCGACCCCAGGGCTTCCTGCCAGAGGGTCAGCAGGGGATCAAGCCCATCGGTGGAGGGTTCAAAGTCCTTGCGCAGCTGCGCGTCCACCAGGTCTTCCAGCAGCGTCGCCACCCGCAGGCGTCCGCTGCGGGGCCGGCAGCTGGCCACAGGGTTGGCGGCTCGCATCGCCTCCGGTCGCAACCGGGTGGTGCGGTTGCTGCGGCGCCCCAGGGGTTCCCGCCAGGGCAAGGCGCAGGTGGCCACCAGCGGCAGGCTGGCCGCCAGATCCTCCAGCCGGCGCCGGTCTTCTTCCCGGTTGAGCAGCGGCACCCAACGGGCCCGATGGGGATAGCCCTCCCCTTTGCTGAGCTCCATCTGGGGAATCCAGCGGCCCCGGGCCACCAGGCTCAAGGCCCAGCGCTGCAGATGGCTCCACCAGCGCAGTTCGTCAGCCAGGTCTGGATTGGTGCCGGAGAGCGGCAATCGGGACAGCCACTCCGTGGCCGCCGATGGTTCCACAGCGAGCCCCTGCACCTGCCAGGGCCACCATTCGGTTTGCTTGGGGATCGGTTCGCCGGCCTGCATTGGCAGCCCGGTCCAGCCCGGTGGTTCCGGCGTTGGTTCCTCTTTTTTGCTGCGGCTTTTGCGCGGCTTCACCGTCCGGCTCGGAAGGGTGAGGCACGCCGTGGCATCGATGCAGCCGCCGGGCAAGAGGTCGCGTTCGCTCAGCCAGGCCCTGAGGTCGTCATGGCTGAGGGTGAAGGGGTGCAGCGCGGGGGTGAGGCCCGGGCCTTCCGGTGTGGCCACACGCCAGGTGTCAGCCCAAACGAGCAGTGCCGGTTGACCGGAACTGCTGGAGGTGCGGATGGCGGGAAGCCAGGTGGCGTGCAGCAGGCTCATGGCCGCGACGCGGGCAGGAAGCGGAGGGTGCCGTGGAGCAGGAGAGCACTGCCGATCAACGGCAGCCAGGCCTTAAGTAGCTCCAGTAATAATGATGCCAGGCCATCGACCTGCCAGTTGTCAAGGGGTAGGGGCATGCCGAGGCTGCGCAACCCGCAGACCGCCCCCACCAGACCCGCCTGCAGATGCCCGTCATCAGGGTCCACCCGTTGCAGGTGGAAGGCCAGCAGGCCGTAAAAGAGACCGCAACCGCCGGAACGCACCGCAGCTTCCAGGCTCCAGGGCAGGCTCAGCAGCCCAGCACTGATCCCAGCAGCCAGCGCCCAGCCGATCGACTGCAGCCGCAGTCGCTGGCGAATCTCGGGATCACTGGGTGGAACGGCCACAGGCGCCGGCGGTTCAAAGGCGATCATGACGGCAGGATCCCCCTTCCTTGTCATGGTTGCCGCCGCATCGTCGTCTTCTGCAGCGTCTGCACCGCGCAGTGGGGAGGAGATCCGTGAGGCCTTCCTCAACTTCTACGCCGAGCGCGGCCATAAGCGGATGGCCAGCGCTTCCTTGATTCCCGAAGACCCAACGGTGCTGCTCACCATTGCGGGAATGCTGCCGTTCAAGCCGGTGTTTCTCGGCCAGCAAGAGCGACCTGCGCCTCGGGCCACCAGCTCGCAAAAGTGCATCCGCACCAACGACATCGAGAACGTGGGGCGCACGGCCCGGCATCACACCTTCTTCGAGATGCTCGGCAACTTCTCGTTCGGGGATTACTTCAAGCAGCAGGCGATTGAGTGGGCCTGGGAGCTCAGCACCGGCGTCTATGGCATCGATCCCAAGCACCTGGTGGTGAGCGTCTTTCGGGAAGACGACGAAGCCGAGCAGATCTGGCGTGATGTGGTTGGGGTGAACCCCAAGCGGATCATCCGCATGGATGAGGCCGACAACTTCTGGGCGTCGGGCCCCACCGGCCCCTGTGGCCCCTGCTCGGAGATCTATTACGACTTCAAACCCGAGCTTGGGGATGAGGGCATTGATCTCGAGGACGACGACCGGTTCATCGAGTTCTACAACTTGGTGTTCATGCAGTACAACCGCGACGCGGAGGGCACCCTCACGCCGCTGGCCAACCGCAACATCGACACCGGCATGGGCCTTGAGCGGATGGCCCAGATCCTGCAGAAGGTTCCCAACAACTACGAAACCGATCTGATCTTTCCGCTGATCCAAGCGGCTGCCGATCTGGCGGGGGTCGATTACCACCAACTCAACGACAAGGGCAAGACGTCGTTGAAGGTGATCGGCGACCACAGCCGTGCGGTGACGCAGTTGATCTGCGATGGCGTCACCGCCAGCAACCTCGGCCGCGGCTACATCCTGCGGCGCCTGCTGCGCCGGGTGGTGCGCCATGGCCGCCTGCTGGGCATCGACAAACCCTTCCTCGTCACCATGGGCGAGGCGGCGATTGCCCTGCTCAAGGGGGCCCACCCCAGCGTGGTTGAGCGCCAGGAAGTGATCCTGGCCGAGCTCCAGCGGGAGGAAGCCCGCTTCCTTGAGACCCTCGAGCGCGGCGAGAAGTTGCTGGCGGAGGTGCTGGCCTCCAAGCCCACCCAGATCACCGGCGCCCAGGCCTTTGAGCTGTATGACACCTATGGCTTCCCGCTTGAGCTCACCCAGGAAATCGCCGAGGAGCAGGGCCTGGCCGTCGACCTCGATGGCTTCGAGGCGGCAATGGAGAAGCAGCGTCAGCGCGCCAAGGCGGCCGCGGTGAGCATCGATCTCACCCTGCAGGATGCGATCGACCAGGTGGTGGCGGATCAGGCGGCCACCTGTTTCGAGGGCTATGAAGCCCTCGATCACGCCTCCTGCATGCAGGCATTGGTGGTGAACGGTGAACCAGCCACCACCGCCAAGGCGGGCGATGCGGTTCAGGTGGTGCTCGACACCACGCCGTTCTATGGAGAAGGCGGCGGTCAGGTGGGCGATCGCGGGGTGCTGGCGGGCAGTGATTTGATTGTTCGGATTGAGTCGGTGAGCCGCAGCCGCGACGTCTTCGTCCATGCCGGGCGGGTGGAACGGGGTGAGCTCTCCCTGGGCGACACCGTGAAAGCTCAGGTGGACCGCGCTTGCCGGCGTCGGGCCCAGGCCAATCACACGGCCACCCACCTGCTGCAGGCAGCGCTCAAGCAGGTGGTGGATCCAGGCATCGGCCAGGCCGGATCACTGGTGGATTTCGATCGCCTGCGCTTCGACTTCCATTGCCCCACGGCGGTGACGGCGGATCAGTTGCAGCAGGTTGAAACCCTGATTAACGGTTGGATCAACGAAGCCCATGCGCTGCAGGTGCAGGAGATGGCGATCGACCAGGCCAAGGCGGCCGGTGCCGTGGCGATGTTCGGTGAGAAATACGCCGATGTGGTGCGGGTGGTCGACGTGCCCGGTGTGTCGATGGAGCTCTGCGGTGGCACCCACGTGGCCAACACCGCTGAGATTGGCCTGTTCAAGATCGTGGCGGAAAGTGGTGTGGCGGCCGGCATCCGTCGGATTGAAGCCGTCGCTGGTCCTGCCGTGCTCGCCTATCTGAACGAGCGCGATGCGGTGGTGAAGCAGCTGGGGGATCGCTTCAAGGCCCAGCCGGCCGAGCTTGTTGACCGTGTGGCGGCCCTTCAGGAGGAGCTCAAGGCAAGCGGCAAGGCGCTGGCCGCGGCTCAGGCGGAACTCGCGGTGGTTAAGGCCGGTGCTCTGGCAGCCAAGGCTGAGGCCGTGGGCGACTTCCAACTGCTGGTGGAACGCCTCGACGGCGTGGATGGCGCCGGTTTGCAGGTCGCAGCTCAGAGCCTGGCGGATCAGCTGGGGGATGGTGCGGCCGTGGTGATCGGCGGTCTGCCGGATCCCGGCGACATGGGCAAGGTGATCCTGGTGGCCGCCTTCGGCAAGCAGGTGATCGCCGCCAAGCTGCAGGCCGGCAAGTTCATCGGCGGCATCGCCAAACAGTGCGGTGGTGGCGGTGGTGGACGCCCGAACCTGGCCCAGGCCGGCGGTCGTGATGGTGCTGCCCTGCCTGGTGCTCTTGATGCAGCTCAAGCTGAGCTGGCGGCAGCTCTCGCTGCCGTCTGACCACAGGCTTCGCTGTTAGGAGAGCAGGGTTTGGAACAGTTTTTTCATCCGGCCCACCATGTCTTGGCTGTTCGGTGCGACTGATTTGATGGTGAGCTTGGCCAGTTGAGCTTGTCGATCCGAGGATGTTCTGGTGGAGGATCTGGGAACCATGCCGTGAAAGGTTGGCCGGACCCCATCCCCGTCTATGGCCTGATTGCGCTTCGGGCTTATGAAAGCTGATTGAACTGAGGGTCGATTTACCCTGCTTCAACCACTTTTTTCTGACCCTGAACATAGGTCTGAAGAACATGGTTGGGGATTAATTCCTGCTCAGACTTTCCTGAGAGGAGATAGTCGAGAATGGCTTCGCCGCTTTGCGGGTTGGTGGCAAACGGAATCTGATAAACGTCGCAGAGGCGCCCCAAGGCTTCAATGTCGGCATGGTGGGGGTGTGCGGAGAGCGGGTCTCTGAAGAAAATCACCCCGCAAATGTTTTGCGTTGAAATGAGTGTTCCAACGGCTTGGTCGCCACCGAGAGGCCCCGAAGCCACCTTTTTGCTTAAGACAAGACCTGTCTTTTTGTAAAGCATGCTTCCGGTTGTGCCCGTGGCGATGAGTGGAAATTTTCAAGTTTGGTGCTGTGGATTGCGCAAAACTCCATCAGGCTTTCTTTCATGTTGTTGTGAGCAATTAATGCCAGATATTTGCGTTTGTCGATATAATTTTCTGTGGCGAATTGCTCTTCTCGAGCGCGTCTGATGGCCCGGAAGTACTCTCTGTATTTCAGGGCAAGTGGTTGGTTCTCGCTGAGGAAGTCTTCAAAGTTGTGAACTGAAAATCGCCCAACAGTTGTCGGTTCGATGGTTCGAACATCTGCAATTCGTGTGGCCTCGTCTGAAAAAAGGCTCTCTCCAATGATTGAGCCTGGTTTTTCAATGGCGAGTTGTCGTTCGCCATCAACGATTTGAACAAGTCCATCCAGGATGAATACCATGCTGCAGGAGGGCTCCCCTTTTTTCATCAAGACGGTTTCTGCTTGGACCGTCTCGATGGATAGATGCCCAGCGAGGCTTTCGATCTCATCGTGGCTGAAGGAATGCTTCAGGTTTCCTTCCTGTTGAAGAATTTCGATCAGTGCCTTGCGATTCATATGTCAAGCGATGTTTTCCTGAACCTAAGGGCCTTTTCGCCATTCGGCTTTGCCGTTGGCAAGGCTCAGAAGTTGTTCTCAGTCTTGTAAGTAAGTGGTTTGGCGCAGGCTGCTTTCGAGGTGATCCAGCAGCCGGCGTGATTCGTCGATGCGGAGCTGGCCGTTGTTGATGGCCGCTTCCGCCGCCACCCGCAACCGCTCCAGCAGGGCCCTGGGTTCATGCTCCATGGCTTCCAGCACATCGGCATTGGTGTCACCCCGCACGACGTGGTCAATGCGATAGCTACCGCCGGGGCTGAGGCGAATGTGCACGGCGTTGGTCGTGCCGAACAGGTTGTGCAGATTGCCCATCACCTCCTGATATGCACCGCTCAGGAACAGGCCGATCAGATAGGGGTTGTCGCTGTTGAGCTCATGCAGCTCCAGCAGCTGTTTGGGTTGTCCATCTCCGATGAAGCGATCCAGGCGTCCATCGGAATCACAGGTTAGGTCGGCGAGGTTGGCCAGTCGGGTTGGCCGTTGATCCAGCTGTTGGATGGGCACCACCGGAAAGAGCTGGTCGATGGCCCAGGTGTCGGGAGCTGAGCGAAAGATCGACAAGTTGGCGTAATACGTTCCCGCCAGAGCCTTGTTGAGGGCTGCGAGCTCCTCCGGGATGGCTTGGTCCTTGGGAAGCCGTCGGGCGATGGCATCAGCGCAGGCCCACGTCAGTTGTTCCGCTGTGGCGCGGTCGGGCAGTCCCATGTAGCCCAGCCGGAATGCGGCCAGCGCATCCTGTTTGAACTTCAGGGCATCGTTCCAGGCTTCCTGCAGTCGCACCAACTGCGCATCCGCCGTCGCCGACAACTCCTGAATCGTGGCCAGGGTGTCTCGCAGGTTGCGAACGGTGAGTGGTTCGTCTCCGCTGGCGTTGGGAATCGATGCGGGCAGTGCGCTGCTGCCCAGCACGTCGAACACCAGCAGGGAGAAATGGCTGGCAATGGCGCGGCCGCTTTCACTCACCAGCGTGGGCACGGCCACACCATTGGGTTCGCAGCATTCCCGCACCGTCGCGACGACGTCGTTGGCGTAGTTCTGCAGTGAGTAGTTCGTGGATGCTGCTGACGCGGTGCGGCTGCCGTCGTAGTCGATGCCGAGGCCACCGCCCACATCCAGAAACCCCATCGGGGCCCCGAGTCGGGTCAGCTCCACATAGATCTGCCCCGCCTCCTGGAGAGCGTCCTTGAGCACGGCAATGTCGTTGATCTGGCTGCCAATGTGGAAGTGCAGTAGGCGCAGATCGGGGAGCAGGTTGTTCTCCCGCAGCCGCTCCACTGTGGCCAGCAACTCGGGAATCGAGAGTCCGAATTTGGCCTTGTCGCCAACGGAACTGCCCCAACGCCCTGTGCTGCGGCTGGAGAGCTTGGCCCGCACACCGATGTAGGGCGCTGCCCCCAGGCTCTTGCTGGCTTCAATGATCCGATCAACTTCGTCCGGCTGTTCGATCACCACCACCGGCTGCCGTCCCAGACGTCGCGCCAGGATTGCGGTTTCGATGTAAAGCCGATCCTTGTAGCCGTTGCAGATCAGCAGGGCTTCGGGGTCGTCCAGCAGCGAGAGAGCGATCAGCAGTTCCGCTTTGCTTCCTGCTTCCAGCCCGAAGTTCCAGCGCTTGCCGCAGCTCACCAACTCCTCCACAACGTGGCGTTGTTGGTTGCACTTCACCGGGAAAACGCCTTGGTACCGGCCGGGGTAGCTGTATTGCGCGATGGCGCGCTCAAAGGCGGCGTGGAGCCGCTCCAAGCGGTCTTCGAGGATGTCGTCGAAGCGAATCAGCAGCGGCAGCGCCAGGTTTCGGCTTTTCAGCTCCGACACCAGATCCACCAGGTCCAGGCTTCCACCGCGATCCCCCTGGGGTTGAACGCTGATGTGTCCGCGCCCATTGATGGAGAAATACGGATCGCCCCAGCGGTCGAGGCCGTACAGCGCAGCACTGTCCTGAATCGACCAGTGTTCGCTGTCTGACACCTGCGTCTGCATGAAGTGGATGGCCGGAATCTAGGGACATTCCCAGCGCTGCCCAAGGCCTTTGCTTGCCAAGCGGGGTGGCCAGCATTGACGATGGCGGCGCTTTTTATTCACACCAATCCATGGCCGAACGCACGTTCATCGCCATCAAGCCCGACGGCGTCCAGCGCGGCCTGGTGGGCGAGATCCTTGGCCGCTTTGAGCGCAAGGGATTCAAGCTGGTGGGCCTGAAGCAGATCACCCCCAGCCGCGCCCTGGCGGAGCAGCACTACGGCGTCCACAAGGAGCGTCCCTTCTTTGCCGGTCTGGTCGACTTCATCACCTCCGGCCCTGTGGTGGCCATGGTGTGGGAAGGCGATGGCGTCATTGCCAGTGCCCGCAAACTGATCGGTGCCACCAAGCCCCTCGAAGCTGAGCCCGGCACCATCCGTGGCGATCTGGCCGTCAACATCGGCCGCAACGTCATCCACGGTTCCGATGCTGCCGAAACCGCTGCTTTCGAGATCGGTCTCTGGTTCGAAGCCTCGGAGCTGAACGACTGGTCTCCTTCTGATCAGGAGTGGCGCGTCGAAGGCTGATCACTCAGTTTTCGAATCGATCCCATCGGAATGCCCCCAACAACGCCTCTTCGGCTGCGTTGGGGGCTTTTTTCATGATTCCGCCGGCCGTGAGCTCAGCCGTGATGGCGGCAAGGAGAACGCCATTGCGGTGATGGCCGCAGGCCAGCCACAGGCCTTGCAGAGGACCAGGCCCGAGCAAGGGGCCTTCATCCGGCGTGCAGGGGCGGAACCCCCACCAACGCTCCATGGGAGGCCAGTTGGCTGCTGTTGGCAGCAGGCTGGCGATGCCCGTCTGCAGTTGTTTCTGGCCATCTGGCGTGAGGCCTTCAGCAAATCCGGCGTCCCGTTCGCTGGTGGCCCCCACCACGATCAATCCGTCCTCGCGTGGCACCAGATAGGTGCCAGGGCCGAAGATCACCCGCTTGAGCGCCTCCCGCGGACCCTGCAGCGACAGCATCTGGCCTTTCACCGGGAACACGGGCAGTTGCGGCACCAGTTGTTGGCTCCAGGCGCCACTGCAGAGCACTGCCTGCTTGCAGCTCAGTTGCTGCTGTTCCCCTTCGGCGCTGCGCAGATGGATGCCGCTGAGCTGTTGAGCGGAATCTTGCTCCAGATCAAGCACCTCCGCCCCTTCCATGAACTGCACGCCCAGGGACACGCAGGCGCGCTCCAAGGCCCGCATCAATTGCCTGCGGTTGTCGATCTGGCCGTCCTGCTCGAACAGCAGCCCGGTGCTCCACTCCGGGCCCAAGCCTGGGATTTCCCGCTCCAGCCTGGTGCGGTCCAAGGTTTGGCCGAGGCTGGCGGTGGGGTAAGCGTCCCGCTCGGTCGCCGTTCGGAACGGCACCACGATGCCGCTGGTGCGCAGGCCGCAGCCCAGCCCGCTGTCACCTTCAATTTGCGCCACCCAGCGAGGGATCCGCTCGAGGCTGGCTTGGCCCAGCTTCAACAACGCGCCGCTTAGGCCTTCGGCATGGGGCGCCAGCATCCCTGCAGCCACAAACCCTGCCGCTTCGCTGCGGCGGCGACTGATCACGGTCACGCTCTCTCCGCGACGGGCCAGCTGATGGGCCACGGCTAGGCCCATCAGTCCCCCGCCCAAAACACAGACGGCTGAGGCAGAGGCGGCAGTCATGCGCGAGAAAGGCCCTTGCTTCTCATGCTGTCAGGAGAGGGCTTCAGCCTGATTCCATAGGATCCCGGGATCTGCTTCACATCACGGGCGCATGGCCGACGCAGCAACCCAACCGGCCTGGGAGGCCGTGATCGGTCTCGAGACCCACGTGCAGCTGGGAACCGACAGCAAAATTTTCACGGCGGCGTCCACCACATTTGGTGATGACCCCAACACCCACATCGACCCGGTGGTGTGCGGTCTGCCCGGCACCCTGCCGGTGCTGAACCAGAAAGTGCTCGAGTATGCGGTGAAGGCTGCGATGGCCCTGAACCTCAACATCGCCGAACACAGCAAGTTCGACCGCAAGCAGTACTTCTACCCCGATCTCCCGAAGAACTATCAGATCTCCCAGTACGACCAGCCGATCGCCGAGGAAGGCTGGATCGAGGTGGAGGTTGCTGAAAAAGGCAAGGACACCTACCTGAAGACCATCGGCATCGAGAGGCTGCACATGGAGGAGGACGCCGGCAAGTTGGTGCATGCCGGCAGCGACCGCCTGGCGGGTTCCACCCATTCGCTCGTGGATTACAACCGGGCCGGTGTGGCCCTGGCCGAGATCGTCAGCAAGCCCGACCTGCGCACCGGCCGTGAAGCGGCGGAATACGCATCGGAGATCCGCCGGATCATGCGGTATCTGGGGGTGAGCGACGGCAACATGCAGGAGGGATCCCTGCGTTGCGACGTCAACATCTCCGTGCGTCGGGGGCCTGATGCGCCCTTCGGCACGAAGGTGGAAATCAAGAACATGAACTCGTTCTCGGCCATCCAAAAGGCCTGCGAGTACGAGATCAAGCGTCAGATCAAGGCCTACGAGACCGGTGAGCCGATCGTTCAGGAGACCCGCCTCTGGGATGAGAGCAAGCAGCTCACCAAGAGCATGCGCAGCAAGGAAGGGGCCAGCGATTACCGCTATTTCCCGGATCCCGACCTCGGCCCGATCGAGGTGAGTGCGGATCAGCGGGAGTCCTGGCGCACGGAATTGCCGGAGCTGCCGGCCGCCAAGCGGCATCGCTACGCCGATGAGCTGGGTCTCTCCCAGTACGACGCGCGGGTGCTCACCGATGAGCGGCCGATGGCCGACTATTTCGAGGCGGTGGTGGGAGCTGGCGCTGACGCCAAGCTTGCGGCGAACTGGATCACCGGCGATATTGCTGCCCATGTGAACAGCAACCGCCTCAGCTATGCCGAACTGCCCTTCCGGCCTGAGCAGTTGGCCGAGATGGTGCAACTGATCGATGGCGGCAAGATCAGCGGCAAGATCGCCAAGGAGATTCTTCCTGAGCTGCTCGAGAAAGGCGGCTCACCTAAGGCCATTGTCGATGAACGCGGCCTCGGCATGATCAGCGATCCGGCGGCGATCGAAGCCATCGTCGATGAGCTGCTGGGGGCCCATCCCGATGAGGTGGAGGCCTTCCGCGGAGGCAAGACCAAGCTGCAGGGCTTCTTCGTCGGACAGTTGATGAAGAAGACCGGTGGCAAGGCGGATCCCAAGCTGGCCAATCAGATTCTGAGCAAGAAGCTCAAGGGTTGATGAGCGGAGCGGCAGCTATTCCTTATGCCTGGAAGGAGTGGCTGCTGCAGAACCGGGACCGCGGCTGTGATCCTGAAGGGTTAATGCGACGGGCCCTTGACGAGGGGTTTGCGCGAGAGGCGATTGCGGCAGTTCTCGATTCGTCGTTCCGAGGGCTCACAACCATGGACTCACCATCGCCCGATTGGCTCGCCTGGTTCGAGGCACCCCTCACCCGGCCAGAGCACCGGCCTCGCGCCTGGCGGCTGGATACCTCTCTGGCCCAGGTCTATGAGCTGCCGGCTCTGCTCAGCCACGAGGAATGCGAGCAGGTGATCGACGCCATCAACGGGTCACTGCAGCCGTCAACGGTGACCCGCGGCAGCAGCGATTACCGCACCAGTCGCACCTGTCACTTGCGCCAGAACAATCCCCAGCTGGCGGCGAGCCTGGATAAGCGCTTTGCGGCCTTGTTCGGCGTGGATCCGCGCCTCTCGGAACCGATTCAGGGGCAGCGCTACGACCCCGGCGAATACTTCAAGGAACACACGGATTGGTTCTCGCCGGGGACGCAGGAATACGTCACCCACACCGACAGGGGCGGCCAACGCACCTGGACGGTGATGGTCTATCTCAACGCTGTGGAGCGGGGTGGAGAGACGCTGTTCCGCCGCCTGGGGCGGTCGTTCACCCCTGTACCTGGTATGGCGTTGGCCTGGAACAACCTTCAGGCCGATGGAACCCCCAATCCCTTCACGCTGCATGAGGCCTTGCCGGTGGAGGCGGGCCACAAATGGGTGATCACCAAGTGGTTCCGTGCCGACTTCGGGCGGAACGGCTAACAGGGATCTGCTGCCCCCGTTGCGTTGAGCAGACCCATGGCCTGGGTTTTCCAGGCGCCGGGTTGGCCTCGATTGGCAATCACGTGATCCGCCAAGACGCGTTTGCGGCTCAGGGGCCATTGGGCGGCAATACGGGCTTGAGCGGCTTCAGGGCTCAGGCCGTCCCGCGCGATCAAGCGCTCGAGCTGCTGGGATTCATCGCAGTCGACCAGCCAGATTTCGCTGCAAAGTGACTCCAAACCCGCTTCGAACAACAGCGGAATCATCAGCACAACGGCCGGCGTATCGGCATGCAGGCTGAGTGCTTGATCAAAGCGCTCCCGCACGATCGGGTGAATCAGTTGCTCGAGCCAGCGCCGCTCAGCGGCGTCGTGGAACACGATGCGACCAAGGGCCGCCCGGTCGACGGCTGCGCCCCCTTCAGCCTGGACTTTGGCGCCGTACCGCTGCATCACGCTGGTCGTGGCTGGGCGGCCGGGCGTGAGGGCCTCGCGGGCGAATTGATCCGCATCCAGCACCGGCAGCCCTTGCTGCGCCAACCAATGGCCCACGCTGCTCTTGCCGCTGGCAATCCCGCCCGTGAGCCCGATGCGTCGTTGCGAGAACGGCTCGCCAGGCGCCATGGTGTCGGAGCAGGATGCACCCAGTGTCTCGCGGCGGATCAGCGGTGGCGATCGCTTCTTCTTGGCAACCGATCCCGGGTGGTGTGACGGCACCGCATGGGTTCCAGGCGGCTGGCATCGTTGCCGGCCTGAAGCCCTCGGGTAAGCCTGATCTGGCGCTGGTTCTGGCCCCGCAGGAGGCCGTTTGTGCGGGCACCTTCACCACGTCCGTAGTGCGGGCGGCCTGTGTTGATCTCTGCCGTGATCGCCTCGTCAGCCAAGGCGGCCAGGCCCGTGCCGTGTTGATCAACTCCGGTCAGGCCAATGCCTGCACCGGAGATCGCGGTTTGGTCGACAGCCAGCGCGCCACCCAGGTGCTTGCCGATCAGATCGGCGTCGATGCGGAGACGGTGTTGATTTGCTCCACCGGCGTGATCGGTGTGCCGATTCCGATGCCCACCCTTCTGGCTGGGTTGGCTCCTTTGGTGGAGGCCTTGGATGACGCGGGTGGCGATGCTGCAGCCAACGCCATCCTCACCACCGATCTGGTGGACAAGCAGGTGGCGCTTGAACTGGAACTGGACGGGCGCCGGGTGTGTATTGGAGGGATGGCCAAAGGCTCGGGAATGATTCACCCCGACATGGCCACGATGCTCGGCTTTTTCAGTTGTGATGCCGGCGTCGATGCCGGCGTTTGGCAGGGGATGGTGCAGCGTGCAGTGCAGCGTTCCTTCAACGCCATCACCGTTGATGGAGACACCAGCACCAACGACACCGTGCTGGCCTTCGCGGCAGGCCCACCGCTGGCTCAACAGCACCATGCCGTTCTGGAACAGGGCCTCACCCAGGCCATGCAACAGCTCGCCCAGGCCATTGCCCGGGATGGCGAAGGGGCGACCTGTCTGATCGAGGTGCAGGTGGAGGGTGCGGTTGACGAGGCCGCGGCGTTGCAGGTGGCGCGCACGGTCTGTGGTTCGTCCCTGGTGAAGACCGCAGTCCATGGCCGGGATCCGAACTGGGGGCGGATCGTGGCGGCAGCAGGCCGCTCGGGCGTGTCCTTCGATCCGGATGCGGTTGCTCTTTGGATTGGTCCGCATCAACTGATGGCGGCTGGTCAACCCGTGGCCTTTGATCGCGCTGCAGCCAGCAACGTTCTGAGGCAAGAGCACGTTCCGATTCGCCTCAGCCTGGGGGATGGAACCGGCTGTGGTCAGGCCTGGGGATGTGACCTGTCGGATCAGTACGTGCGCATCAACGCCGATTACACGACATGAAGAATATGATAACTCAACAAACCAATGATAGCAATCGGTTTGACCCTGTGCCATCTACACACGTTGCCTGACTGTGATAATAGTGTGATATTGATACACGAGTTGATTTCTGCCTCTCAGTGGCACGTCCATCAGAAGGGAAGTGGGTAACGGGTAAAGAGTTGGTCTTGCCTAGTGGTGATGAGAGTTTGTACGTATATCTCCGTCCCAACTCCAGCATCTACCAGTACTTCCTCTCTATTGATGGCGAGGGTATTGAACGTAAGTCCACTGGAAAAAGAGATCTAGAGGATGCCAAGAAAGTCGCCTGGCAGCGTTACCTAGAGGTGCAGGTACGTCAGCAGCAGGGACTTAAAGCAAGAAGAGTTAAAAAATTATTTGATTTCATTGATGACTTTCTTGCAGAGGAGAGCAAAAGAATCGCTGACCACAACATTAAGGGGAATATTACAAAAGAAACATTTCGGGTTAAGTCCCACCATCTCAACCTGCTCAAGAAATTCTACGGCAACCGTAATACCAAATTAGAGGATCTTGACTACCCAAAACTGCATAATTACCCGTTATGGAGGCAAAAAACAAAAGATGATGTTCTTGGAATCTCTCCACCGAAAACAACTCACACTATCTTAAGTGAATTGTCGACCATCAAAAGTTACTTCTCGTACCTTGAAAGGGATGGGTACATCAGCAGGTTGCCAACATTCCACAAGTTGACAAGTGAAAGTTCAAGAGAGAATAGAAGGGATTACTTGAACATTCCACAGTATCGTAAAACGATTAATGCTGTGCAGTTGTGGGCATCCTCACATTCATGTACCCCATCTCAGGCACATAACAGAAAAATGCTTCACCTTGCAATATTGGTGATGACTAATAGTTGCCTACGTATTGGTGAACTCCGTGGTTTGCAGTGGAGAGATATTGAACCTAATGAAAATCTTTCTGCCTCAGATCAGTTAACGGATCATTTGATTCGTATACGTAAAGAAAATACAAAAACAGGGACTAAACGTACAGTTCAATCACCTACTGCACAAAGATTTGAAGAGGTAAGACAGATTTCTAATTTGCCTTCTAAACCAGCACGTTCAAGATTTCCATGTGTACCAGATGAATATTTGCATTATCCAGTTTTCAGTAAGTACAAACATCCAGATCAACCATTGGGTCAAGGAACTTGGGACAGATGTTGGAAAGAGATTAAAGAACTTTGTTGTGAGTACTGGAATTCTAAGAACATTACTTGGTACAGTTTTCGCCATACAGGAATCTCATCTGCTGTAGTACGTGGAGTACCCATGCTTCAACTGTCACGTAACGCTGGCACTGGAGTCAAGTATATTGAAAACGTTTACTATCACCATGAAGCAGAAAGAAAGCAAACATGGAAAGTACTTAACCAGAACAGAAGTTTTAGAGACAAGATCGAAGCAGGAAGGTCATTATTGTCGATCCCAATTGAAGAACTCTTTCCTCCACATGAATTATATGAATGGGAGATTGAATAAGATGTCTCTGAAGAGTTGTCTTCCGATGAATTGACATAAAAATCCCCTGCGCCGTCTCTGGGCACAGGGGATGCACAGGATGCGGAGAATTAGGTCAAACCTAGTGGTAGCAGTACTTCTGGCGTGAATTTTTTATATACAGAATCATTGGAACACTAACTTGGGTAACACTTTATAGTTTAGATCTGTATATGGATGTTAAAGAAATGTAGAACCTAAGAGAGATTCTTCCAATGAGAATCGAACGCTAGTAATTTTCGTATCTTACGCTCTCTTTGTTTTTTCTTATATGCATCTTCCATTCGTTTCTCGGTATCCTTCTTTTCGTCTAATCGACGGCAGTATTCGTTGAAACTAATCATATTTCTTGATTTCCTTGAATGGGTGCTTGTCGTAAAAATCCCATGCTGCTTCTAATGAAAATTCGATGAATGCAGCAGCACTTTCAAACTGGTCTTTAAATGCTTTTTTGCGTTCTAGTTTCCATAGTAATTCCTTTGCTTCTCTTGTTGGTTCGATTCTCAGGTTCATGCTCTGACCTTAATCACTTTATTGGATGCTGGATTACTTGCTTTGATTCCTTTGCGTACATAGTCCTTGACTAGAGTCGCAATTGGAATTAACCCTAGTTGCGACTCCCTATTCAATTCATTAAAGAGGTTCATGTCATCCTTTCCATAAGAGATGGTGTGATGTGGTTTTGTTTTTGATGGCATAGTGATTTCCTAATCGGTTTTGAATTCCAAATGTCTAACGAGATATGGTCTTTGTTTGTTTCTTTGCAGCAATATGCACAAACTCGTTTTTGGGCAGTGTTGTACATCTTGTATTTATCATCAACGATCAGTGTGTATGTAGTTATGCAATGAGGTTTCCTCTACTTTGTCACCTTTTGATTTTTTGAGTGTCTTTTCTTCTCACTCATTTAGTGGAAGCGCAATGACTCAAGGCAGAGCAAAATCATTGGATGACAGAGATAGCAGTGACGGACTCAGAAAATAACCCACTTATTGACGAAGCAGACCAGGCACCTGCTGGTCACATCTCCATGTTTATAGATGTGCCTCTCAGTAGAAGAGCAGCAATACAAAAAATAGGACACTTTAGTAACAACCAGTGCATTTGAAGAAACCAAGACAGATCTCAAAACGGTCAAAGCAACTATTGCTAATTTATGTTCATGGTAAAATGTAATCCCCCCCTTAAGATTGATGCCAACAAGGGAGATAGCAAGTCAAGGAAGCGTTAATGCAAATAATGCATCAAAGACAAGTCGATACAGACCAGAGATTGATGGTCTGAGAGCATTTGCAGTGGTTGCGGTCATCATCAATCATTTCAACAAAGATATCCTGCCAGGAGGATATCTTGGTGTTGATATTTTCTTCGTGATATCTGGATATGTCATCACGTCATCTTTGTTCGGGAGACCCAGCAAAGATTTTAAGGACTTCATCAGTGGGTTTTATGAACGCAGGATCAAGCGACTAGTCCCCGCACTATCAGTTTTTGTGCTGATCACGAGTATCGCGATCTGTCTGTTCAATCCATCCCCAGATTTGTCGTTGCGGACTGGTCTGACATCACTGTTTGGACTTTCCAATCTTTACCTTCTCAAGCAATCAACAGATTACTTTGCACAATCTACAGAACTCAACGTCTTCACTCACACATGGTCTCTTGGGGTTGAAGAGCAGTTCTACATTTTATTCCCATTTCTGATTTGGTTTTCTGGATTTGGACGACAAACTAAGCATGGTGCTCGTAATTTATTCCTGATCGTTGGAATGCTGACGATCGCATCGTTAGTAGGGTTTTTACATCTCTACCCAACGAACCAACCAGCAGCATATTTCTTAATGCCATCCAGGTTTTGGGAAATGGCAGCAGGTTGTCTGATCTTTATTGGTTTTCAGAAGCGAGCATCAATTGAACAATACCTAGAGAGAGTGCCACCTCTACTAGTCCTGGCATTAATTGTTGGGGTGATGTATCTGCCGATGTCACTAGCAGCAGCATCCACAATTGCAGTTGTTGCATTGTCATCCATCCTGATTGCATCATTGAAGAAACAGACGGCAGTATTCAATATTTTCACTCACCCCAGAGTGGTCTATATCGGTTTGATCTCGTATTCGCTCTATCTATGGCACTGGGGGGTGCTATCGATCAGTCGTTGGACTATTGGCATCCACTGGTGGTCAGTGCCCTTCCAGGTTGCCCTGATGCTTGGTCTAGCGGTTGCTTCTTATAAATGGATCGAAACACCACTACGTAAGGGCAACTGGTTTGGGAAACGTTGGAAAACCCTAGTTGTTGGCGGCGGAGTTCTTATAACGGTTTCTGGAGGAATTATCTCTCTTGGCAAACTCTTAAACAAAAACCTCTATCTTGGAAACATTAATTGCAAACCTTTCCAGTACAACACATGTACGGGAGTTGACTCCCCGCACGCTGCTACTACTCCTTTTATCACAAATAGTCCCATTCAAAGAGATAAGTGCTTTCTATATAAGGGGGTAATTAGCGAGTCGGTAATTGAAGAGTGCAAAATACTGCCAAAATCAAATAGTTCACCGACTATTTTTGTAATAGGCAGTAGTTATATTCACCACCTTTCGCCCTCGTTTGAAAAACTCCACAAAGAATTTGGGATGGGAATTGTGATGTCAGTCGTTACGGGTTGTGATTTTGACCCTTTATTCAAAAAGACAAATCCTCAAGGGACATGCAAGGAAAGCAATATTGTCAGAGCAAAACATCTCATCAAAGAAGGGAAAGATGGTGACATCTTGTTTGTGGGTGTGACGGGCAATAAGATTGATGAAAGTTCAGTAAATGCAATTGCCGAAATTGGTCGTACCAAAAAGATGAATGTCGTCTATTTTTCGCCAATACCGACATGGCAGCGATTGGATAGTGCAATTAATGATGCATGTTATCAACCCCAATGGTTCCAAATGAATTTTAATTGTTCTCGATTTTCCACGATTGACCGTGTAGAATACATGAATAATGCCCAATATGCCCTTGATCAACTAAGTAAGATCGAGAATAGCAATCCTTATTTTCATGTTTATCATATTGAAGACATCCTGTGCGGTGAATTGAGGTGTCCGAGTCATATCAATGGAATTAGATTGTATAGAGATAATTCTGGTCATCTGTCCGTGCACGCCGTCAAGGAGTTTGTGAGTGACGACCTAATAACATTTGTATTTGAAAATAAATTGAGTGTCCGCTGAAATAAATTTGTTGCCAAAGACAAATTTATACTCATTTCATTTATACCAACAATTGAACAAATTTATGCTTATGCGTAATTCGTCATCACCCCTAAATTCATGTGTAATTTTCCTGCTTGAAGCGTTATTTGTGTTTGCATTTTCTTGTGTCCAACCTGCCTAGATAATTCATGTTTACTATTTTGCAAAACTGTTGATATGGTTTTGTGTTTGATGTTATATTCGCATCATAATTGGTTTTGAGTTCCAGATGTCCAATGAGATGTGATCGTCATTGGTTTGTTTACAGCAGTATGCACAAACCCGTTTTTGGGCAGTGTTGTACATCTTGTATTTATCATCAACGATCAGTGTGTCTATCATCTTCATGTGCGGAGTGCGTACCTTTGACACCGATTTGACCTTATTGCTCAACTGAGCAAGCACAAGGTCCAATTCTTCTGGAGAATCCCCTTCCAGACGTTTTGGTAGCAGTATGTGGGCATGGAGTTGCTTCTCCGACCTTTGCTTTCCGAGTTCAAGGAATGCCAACCTGTTGATGGAGTCCCCGTATTTGTCTAACCTCTTGATTCCATAGTATCTGTAGAGGATGACGTTGATTGCTTTTTGAAGATCCTTGCTAACTAGGTTGTCGTTACCACGTCTGAAACTCCAATACTTCAATGACATTCTTTCAATGAAGTTTATAGCGCTAAAATGTATGCCATCTACTTTGGTGTTCAGTCCATACCTATCCTGGTAACCCAGTGGGTTGTTGTACGTTTCTCTTTTGGTTCGTATCCAGTCATTAGGGTTCTCAAGATGTATTGTTACTAGATAGAAAGGATCAAACCCATCATTAATCTGCTTGAAGCACCATTTGATTAATTCGTCCTGTAATCTGTTTTTCATTGTTTGATTAATTAGTGATTATTTCTGGATACACCTCCTCCTAACTAGTATTTCACCTAGATTTTCAGAGATGTATTCAATTGTGTAAGTGCTCTATGTTCTAACCCAAGAAATGTTGCTATATCGTTTAAGTCACTGACTAGGCAGTTTCAACCGATATGGAAGGTGCGATCTTCTAGATACTGTTTTTTAGTAGTCCATTCCTTTTTTAACTATCCAAGTGGTGCCAGCACTTAGAGCAAGTATTGTCTCGTTCTGAATATGAAATCGACTTCAAATTCATCCTATTTATTATACCAGAAGTTGCACCATTTGTCAATAAGTGATTGCGGTCTTGAGTGTGTGCAATCTAGGGTGACTTATGGTGAGCATTGTCCTCTTAAGGTGATTTAATACACCATTTAAATGTGTCGAATTTCAGATGTCCTTTCCTGAATCTAGTTTCTCTCTCAGCTCTTTAATCTTGAGGTATTTGATCATTGCCCTGATGTGATCCTCTTCGTATTCATCGGCGCATTTCTTCTGGGAAGATCTGAACTCGTTATGAGTATAAGTGTCTTTGTTCCCTATATGAGAGTACCAGCATAGGCATAATGATCTGTGAAAAACTTTGTCTGCACCAGATCCCCATTGTTTCCCAAATCGTGGGTCCTCTGGTTGAAGTGAAAGTCCATATGCCATGCAATTTGTCATGTATGCCTCCTTGGGAGGTCGCGTCACAACTGGAGAATTGTCTATTCTGGGCGCTGCAGACGTGGTTGCTGCTAGTAGCAGCGGAAGTGCAAAAGAGAGCATGGTCAAGGGTTGGTTTTGCATGAATAATGCATGAACAGAGGCGTTCAGGCAGTGAGTAATTGATTTTGCTTGTGTTCTCGGAGAATCCTTTGAACCATTGATCTGCTCATTCCCACTGATTTAGCGATGGTGCCCATTCCATTCCCATCATTGTGCTTTCTCACAACTTCGTCTGCTTGATATGACGTGTAAGTTCTCTTCCTTCCGAATTTGACGCCTCTTGCTTTTGCAACCACTCTTCCCTCTGCGGTTCTGGTCTTGATTTGATCGAGTTCTTGAGACGCTGCGTATCCCAGGATTGAAACAATCAGCATCGTTATCTCTGCTGGCATTGCAGTGGTATCCAACCTCCCATCCAGAGTTTTGATGTGGATCCCTCTTTCTAGGAGGTCTGACACCTGGTTGACCATTCCCATGAAGGAGCGGGATAACCGTGACAGTTCAGAGATGACCAAGGTGTCCCCTGCCTCTATGAGGTTGAGGCACTTCAGCAGTTGGGGTCTGCTGCTCCAGTCACTGGTGCCAGTGATTTTGTCCCCAAGGATCTGGTCGCAACCTGCTTGCTTCAGGGAGAGCACCTGCCGTTGCTGGTCTTGTTCGTTCGTGCTGCACCTCCAATATCCATAGATGGTCATTGGGACACCTCCACAGAGGCGCTGCTTTTTGATCCACAGTTTTGATACAGGCAGATGCCAGTGGTGCCGTTGGTGGTGGTGCTGGATCTGAAGTCAAAAGATTCGATGCACCTATGGTCTTGCTGCTGGATACCCACCTCTGCATGGATGAAACAACTTTGTGACGGGTGCATTGATACACACGTGCCATATCCCAGTAATTGCAGGGCGTTTGGTGAACTCCAGTCCTTCTCTGCTGACGACTGTGATAACTCCGAAACCGTGCTGTGATAACCCTGTGACAATGACTGGGCGATTTTTGCTCGCCAAATGGCAGTCAGAAGAAGGACTTTAGAAAAGGTGTGTAGTAAAGCGTTGAAAGGTGTGTGTAAACGCCGACTACACGACATAACCTATGAACCTCATGGATCGTCATGAATTTGAGAGAATCTTCCCTGGATCTGCTTGATTTTTTAAGTTCCTTTGGTAAAACTTGGGTTATGTTTTATGTTCGTGCTGATTAGGATTATTTAAGTGTTAAACTTGTAAATTCTGTTTGTTTTATTTGATTTGACGATAATCGGATGTTCGGTAGATCTCCTTCTCGACGATAAGGAGATTGGCGCGTCTGGCTTGCCATTTCAGTAGCATTGCAATCCCTTCTATTGCTGCGCTGAGATATTCCTGATTTAGTTTTTTTGATTGCTGGAGTGAATGCCTTTGATTCATCTCTTGTCTCGAGAAGTTGTTTTATCGGTTTGCGATTTCAATTCGTAAGAGTCTTTGGTTCGTAATGTATTTCTATCTTCAGTTGGCTTCAGTAAGCTAGATAGTACTCATCTAAAAAAGCATGCTAGTGTATTACTTAAATGCATTGAGATTTTGTCTGCCATTGAATCTCAAATTCTGCTATTTTCTCGACCAACGAGATTAAAGTAAATGCGTTGCTTGATTGGTCGATGAGAGCATCTTGCAAAGCCTTGAGAGCCAGGTTCTGTTGAAAGTCACTCAAGTTACAGCAACTATCTCCAAGATGTGCAACAGGCCTTAGTACTCTTCCGCGGAGTTGAAAAAGAAACGTGTTAGTATTGGAGAATATTAATTAATTGTTATTTTTGGCGAAAAATCCTTATATTGATTTGCCTCAAAGTGCATTTTGGAAAACTGGGGTAGCTCAGGAAAATCCTAATGCTATCGAAGGTATTTACAAAAAAAAGTTCGACATATCTCCTAAGGCGAAGATCGCAACTGCGGGTTCCTGTTTTGCTCAGCATATTTCGCGTCACCTAAAGAAGAATGGATATAACGTTTTAGATGTTGAGCCTCCCCCACCAAGTCTTCCAAAGGATTTGCGTCAAAAGTTTGGATACTCAATGTATTCTGCGAGGTACGGTAATATTTATACAGTCCGCCAATTAATGCAGCTTGCGCAAGAGGTTGCAGGTGAATGGTCTCCACAGAACTATATATGGGAAAAGGATGGCAGATTTTTCGATGCACTGCGACCCGCTGTGGAGCCTCAGGGTCTTAGGTCTTTAAATGACGTTCAGTATCATCGTCACTTTCATATCTCAAGAGTCAAAGAGCTTTTTAAAAAATTGGATGTGTTGATCTTTACTCTTGGCCTCACTGAGATGTGGGTGGATAAAAAGTATGGGACTGTATACCCAACAGCTCCTGGGGTTGTTGCTGGTCAATTCGATGAAGATAGTTTTGAGTTTCAAAATCCCAATTTTCGATCGATTAATCGTGATATGCGTGAGTTCGTGAAAGTCATGATGCGTATTAGAAAAAACAAAGATTTTAAGATGATTTTGACAGTTTCTCCCGTGCCGTTGACTGCTACCGCGAGTGGTAATCATGTGCTCTCATCTACTGTCTATTCGAAATCGGTTTTAAGAGCGATAGCGGGGTATTGGGCAGAAAAAGATTTTGTTGACTACTTCCCTTCCTATGAGATAGTGACAAATCCAAGAAACCACTCAACTGGATTCTCCGATAATTTGAGATCAGTGAGGAGTGAAACTGTTGAAGTGGTTATGAGGCATTTCTTTGCCAGCCATTCAATTATTAAATCCTCAAAAAAGTCATTTTTTGAAACAATGAATCTTGATAAAGCTCAAGATGATGGTGTTGAGTGTGAGGAGGAATTGTTGGAGGTATTTGGGCGGTGAGCAATTTTCTTGCTATAGGATCTTCGCAACTAGCTGGTTTTCTCAAGGGATTTCGTCTCTTCGACAAGAAGTTGGCTGAAACTTTTGACTTTGCGGCTTTGTGGGAAACAGGTTTTGGATACTTGAATTTAGAGTCAGACGGTTTTATCCGTGCTCCCGATCTTGTGCCGAAAGTTAATAACCGATATGAATGTAATCTCCAAGATGTATGGCGTATAAAGGATTCTTGTGGTAACAAGCGCAAAGTGAAAGTGCCTTGTATTCATGATTACCAGAAAATTTTTATCGTGGCTTCTCCGTGTAAATATTTTGCGCCATTTTATTACCCAAAGAATAGCCCTCCTTTTTTGCTCTCTCCATCTGTTATCGAGTCGTGTTTAGATTCATGGCAGATCGATAGACAATTCGAGTCTATTAATGCCTGGCAATTTCGAGTCTCTCCTGTTGTTCGACAACTCACTCGGAGTTGTCCTGATAAGGTAGTTTTTATTGGCGCTCCTTTGCCGTTGGAGCATTTAGAGCCGGAATATTTTGAACCCTTGCGAGAGATTTTAAATAGTGACAGTGTTTTAAAAGACGTTCATTTTCAGAATGTTGAGTCTATTCGTTTTTTGTGTAGTCGCTATCAAACAGATTCACGGAATGTATGTGATGTGGTTTTGCCATCTGACGAGCTTTTGTGTGGCCTGAAATTAACTACACGCTCGATCTATTCCGAGGGAACTGTGTGGCACGCGGGATCTGAGTACTGGCAAAAAATGATTGCGAAAATTGTAAAACTCTATATTTACTGAACCTGCAGATGTCAAAGTGTAGGTATAGTTTTGAGCAAGAATTTGCATAATACTTTCACTTATTTAATGTACTCTTGCTTTCTGTTGTTTGTTGCTAAATATTCGTTATGACTGCTGCTGATTTTTGCCGTTGATATTTTTTTGATGTCGCATTCTGCCCGTCTTTGAGGCTCCTGCTGCCGAGTAAGCGCCGTAAATTTTTTGTCACCTCTTCCCTTTGACGAATTTAGTTAGCGAGAGGCTTTGTTGAGTTAGAGCTGCCCTATTGCATCGGCGGTTGGGTCGTTGATGCATGGCCATGCGAATAGGGTCAGGGTCTGTAAGACGGATGCGATTGCACAGATTTCCTTGTCCTTAGATCCCTGTCACAATCGAGTCTCTGTTAGAACCATGCGTGGACAAGACCAGCTCTCCTGACGCCCCTTCAGAAACCAAGTCCCGTTTCTGGGTGGCCCCCCTTGTAGCTGGTTGCTGTTTCGCCCTCGGTTACGGCATCGCCGAGCGGGTGTTGACACTGCAGACCAACGCTCAGGACCCTGCCCCTGAGGACTTCACACCGCTCGCGTTTCCAGGTGATTCCTTGCAGGAGATTCGGGCCCGGTTCAGTGACGACGACTCATCCCTTCAAGCGGATGTCACAGCCCTAGAGGCCGTCGAAGCTGCAAGCCGACCGGTCAAGGAGACGCCGAAACCCGATCTGGCGCTGCAGACCCCCGAACCCCCCGTGTGGACAGCCCCCGCCTGGTCGGACCCCCAAACCATTGCCCCCGAACTTGAGGAAGACGACGGACCTGCCCCGTCATCCGCCGAGGAGCCTGCACTCGAGCTCGATGACAGCAACTTCGATTCCCTGGTCCTTCCTGAGGAGTCCATCGAGGTGATGCCTGCTGTGGTTGTTCCAGACGGTGAGTCACCGGTCTTGGTGGCTGAGCCGGAACCTGTTGTGCTGCCTCCTGGCGCGGAAGCCTTTTTCGAAGTCATTGAGCCCGTGACCCCGCCCCAGCCCTGATCTCCGGTTGGATCTGCCACAGTTGAAGCTGTCTGCAATCGGTCCATGGGCTCGTCGGAGGCCTTGATTCGCGCCACGGTGAACCGCATCAGTGCGCGCCTTGGTCACGGCGTTGCGGACGCGGCAGCGGAGTTGGCGGTGCTGGCGCAAGACGCCCCACAACGGCTGCGCCAGGAATGGGATCTGTTTCAGGACGAGGTGCGCGCCGAAGCGGAACGGATTGAACGGGGTGATCAGGCCACGGTTAATACAGATGTGGCGTCGTCGTCGGAACCGTCGGAAAACCCACAGGCGGTGATCGATCGTCTGCGGGCAAAGGTGGCTGATCTGAGCCAAGCGATCGAGGCACGCCCCTGATGCTCGGACTGCTGCGAGCGCTCCGCATCTGGCGCGCTGTCCTGACGCTGCTGCTGCTGCTGTGGTGGGATGGCCAGTCCTGGACCTACCGGGGTGGTGTCACCGCCGAGCGTCGTGTCCGCCGTCAGCAACAGCGAGCCCGTTGGTTGACGGCTGAGCTGCTGTCTCTGGGCTCCGCCTTCATCAAGCTGGGGCAACTGCTCTCCGCCCGCCCAGACATCCTCCCCGCGGGCTGGGTAGCCGAACTGGCAGCGCTGCAGGACAGCGTTCCGGCCTTCAGTTTTGATCAGGTGCAGACTGTGCTTGAGCGAGAGCTGGGTCCGCGCTGTGCCGAGGTGATCGACCTCGACCCCGAGCCTTTGGGTGCTGCCTCGCTGGCCCAGGTGCATCGCGCCAGCCTGCGCAGTGGCCGGCAGGTGGTGCTCAAGGTGCAGCGTCCTGGGCTCGATCGCCTGTTTCGCCTTGATCTGGAGGTGATGCAGCAGGTGGCAGCTGTGCTGCAACGCAATCCCAGTTGGGGGCGTGGTCGTGATTGGCCGGCGATGGCACGGGAATGTCGCCGTGTGCTGCTGCGTGAGCTCGATTTCCGCGTTGAGGCGCAATACGCCGCTCGTTTTCGTCAGCAATTTCTGGATGACGAACGCATCAGGATTCCTGGTGTGATTTGGGAGTTGAGCACGCGCCGTGTGCTGTGCCTCGACTACCTGCCCGGCATCAAGGTCAACGACCGTCAGGCGTTGATCGAAGCCGGTGTTGATCCGGCCGCGGTGGCTGAAGTGGGTGCAGCCAGTTATCTCAAGCAGCTGGTGCGGTTTGGCTTCTTCCATGCCGACCCCCATCCCGGCAACCTCGCCGTGGCAAGTGATGGAGCGCTCATTTACTACGACTTCGGGATGATGGGGCTGTTGTCAGATGGCTTGCGTCGACGTCTGGGAGCCATGGTCCGCGCCGCTGCTGCAAGGGATTCAGCGGCGTTGGTGGAGGAAATGCAGGCGGCCGGTGTGATCTCCGGCGGCATTGATGTGGGTCCGGTGCGCCGTCTCGTGCGGCTGATGCTGCAGGAGGCCCTCACCCCACCCTTCACGGCCAACGTGATCGACAAACTCTCCGGCGATCTCTACGACCTGGTCTATGGCCAGCCCTTTCGTCTGCCGGTTGAGCTGATCTTTGTGATGCGGGCCTTGTCCACGTTTGAGGGTGTTGGTCGCAGCCTTGATCCCGCTTTTAGCTTGGTGGCGATCGCCAAGCCTTATCTCCTTCCACTCATGACCTCCAGCGGCTCCGGCAGCAACGATCTGTTCAACGAACTCGGCCGTCAGGTCGGGGCCCTCAGCAGCCGTGCTGCGGCCTTCCCCCGACGCCTGGACGAAAGCCTGGAACGCCTGGAGCAGGGAGATCTTCAGCTCCAAGTGCGGTTGGGCGAATCGGATCGTCAGTTCCGCCGGATGGCCCTGGCCCAGCAATCCATCGGCCAATCGGTGTTGCTCGGATGCCTGGCTTTGGCCACCGCGATTGTGGGTGCCAGTGCCCGCCCGCTCTGGTCCATTGTTCCGGCGGCTGCTGCCTTGCCGGTGGGCTTGGGCTGGTTCCGAATGCAGGTCAAGATCCGTCGTGATCAGCGGTTGGAGCAGTTGCCCGGCTCCAACCGTTGAACATTCGTCGGGGGCCTGAGATCAGGCCTTACCGCGGGGGCCCTGGCCAACAGCACCGGCGTACACGGCCTGGCTGCCCAGCTCGTCTTCGATGCGAAGCAGCTGGTTGTACTTGGCGACCCGCTCGCTGCGGCTGAGGGAACCGGTCTTGATCTGTCCGGCGCGGGTGGCGACGGAGAGGTCGGCGATCGTGGTGTCTTCGGTTTCGCCACTGCGGTGGCTGATCACGCTGGTGTAGCCGGAGCGGCCTGCCAGGTCGATGGCCTGGAGGGTTTCGGTGAGCGAACCGATCTGGTTCACCTTGATCAGGATCGAGTTGGCCGTGGCGCTGTCGATGCCCTGTTGAAGACGCTTGGTGTTGGTCACGAACAGGTCGTCACCCACCAGCTGCACCTTGCCGCCGAGGCGTTCGGTCAGCAGCTTCCAGCCATCCCAGTCGTCTTCAGCCAGACCGTCCTCGATCGAAACGATCGGGAATTTCTCCACCAGTTGCTCGAGTTGGCCCACCATCTCGGCGCTGGTGTAGCTGCCGCCATCGAAGGCATAGCGGCCGTTCTCGAAGAATTCGGTACTGGCCACGTCCAGGGCCAGGGAGATCTGCGCGCCAGGCTTGTAGCCCGCCTTGCTGATCGCTTCCACCAGGATTTCGCCGGCTTCCACGTTGCCCAGATCCGGTGCAAAGCCGCCTTCATCGCCCACGGCGGTGCTCATGCCCTTGTCGCTGAGCAGTTTCTTGAGCGTGTGGAACACCTCGGTGCCCATCCGTAGGGCTTCGCGGAAGCTCGGAGCCCCGTGGGGCACCAGCATGAATTCCTGGAAGTCCAGGCTGTTGGCGGCATGGGCGCCACCGTTGATCACGTTCATCAACGGCACCGGCAGCAGGTTGGCCATTGGGCCACCGAGGTAGCGGTAGAGGGGGATGCCCAGCCCGTTGGCAGCAGCGCGGGCGGTGGCCATGCTCACCGCCAGGATCGCGTTGGCTCCCAGGTTGGATTTGTTGTCGCTTCCGTCCAGCTCCAGCATGGCGGCGTCCACAGCCGCCTGATCAAGGGCGGAAAGGCCGCAGAGGGCCGGTGCGATCCGCTCTTCGATGTGGTTCACGGCCTGGCCCACACCCTTGCCCATGTAGCGGTCGCCGCCGTCACGCAGTTCGTGGGCTTCGTGGGCGCCGGTGCTGGCACCACTGGGAACGATGGCCCGTCCCATGGCACCTCCTTCGAGCAGCACCTCGGCTTCAACCGTGGGGTTGCCGCGGGAATCGAGCACCTCTCGGGCCACGATGGTGTCGATGACGAGGTCGAGGGAATCGATCACGTTGGGACGGACGCTTAACCCGGGGATCTTATGGGTCGCCCCTCTCTCTCGTGTTGTGACGGGTCATACCTGGCCAGAATGACGGCAGGTTCATGCTCCAGACGTTCACCCATGCGGATGCTTCACACCATGCTCCGGGTCGCTGATCTGGAGCGGTCTCTGGGCTTCTACACCGAGGTCCTGGGCATGCAGCTTTTGCGTCGAAAGGATTACCCCAGCGGCCGCTTCACCCTGGCGTTTGTCGGTTACGGGTCGGAGAAAGACCACACGGTCCTGGAACTCACCCACAACTGGGACACCGACAGCTACACCTTGGGTGATGCCTATGGCCACATCGCGCTGGGGGTGGAGGACATTCACAGCACCTGCGCCGGCATTGCCGACAAGGGCGGTCGTGTGGTTCGGGAGCCTGGTCCGATGATGCACGGCACCACGGTCATCGCCTTTGTTGAAGATCCGGATGGCTACAAGGTGGAATTGATCGAGATGTCCTCCAAAGCCCACGCCTGAAGAACCGGATGACTTCATCGCCAGCGTTGAACGGCAGCCTCACCCATGAGCCGGATCGCTTCAGCGACGCGGCCTGGGATCTGCTGCTGAGTGGTCAGGACGTCGCTCGTCGCTGGCGCCATGAGCAGTTGGATGTGGAGCATCTGATCCAGGTGCTGTTCACCGATCCCGCCTGCCGTCGTCTGGTGGAGCGTTTGCCCCTCCCCATCGATGCGCTTTTGGACCGCTTGGAGGATGAGCTGGCCGATCAGCCCTCGGGGCGAGGCGCTGAGCTCTTCATCGGTGATGACCTGGAACAGCTGCTCGATTCGGCTGATGCCATCCGACGGCGCTGGAATAGTGACGTCATCGATCTGCCGGAAGTGTTGATGGCCATTGGTGCCGATCCGCGCATCGGCGCTGATCTGTTCGCCGGCTTTGGTTTGTCGGCCGATGCCCTGGAGCAGTTGATCCAACTGGGTATGGATGACCGGGTTCCTGGCGTGACCGTTCCGCCCCAGGAGCGGTCGATGCCGCGGTCTCAGCCAGAGGTGCAGCAGGAAGCGCCCCGTCGTGAACGGGTGGCGCGCGTTCCGTCCTCCTCCCGTGCGGTGCGCGGGCCAGAGCCTGTCGCTCCCCAGTCGCCTGTCCCTGAGGCCCCTTTGCCGGAGCCCCCCACCGCCTTGGAGTCCTATGGGCGGGATCTCACCGAAGAGGCGGAAGCAGGCAGCCTCGATCCGGTGATCGGTCGCGATTCTGAAATTCGCAACCTGATCAAGGTGCTCTCGCGCCGGAGCAAGAACAATCCGGTGCTCATCGGTGAACCCGGTGTTGGCAAAACAGCGATTGCGGAGCTGCTGGCGCAGCGGATCGTGGCGGGTGAAGTGCCGGAGTCGCTGCAGGGTCTGCGGCTGGTGGCGCTGGATCTCGGGGCTTTGATCGCCGGTGCCAAGTTCCGAGGTCAGTTCGAGGAACGCTTGCGCTCGGTGCTCGAGGAGGTAAGTGGTTCCGATTCCGGGGTGGTGTTGTTCATCGATGAGCTGCACACCGTTGTCGGCAGTGATCGCAGCAGCACCGATGCCGGCAGCCTGTTGAAACCAGCCCTCGCCCGTGGCGATCTGCGCTGCATCGGTGCCACCACGCCCGAGGATTACCGGCTCACGGTGGAAAAGGATCCGGCCCTCAACCGCCGCTTCCAGCAGGTTGTGATTCGGGAGCCGGATCTGGAGCTGAGCCTCGAAATTCTGCGTGGCCTGAAGGAGCGCTACGAGCTACACCACGGCGTCAGCATCACCGATGAGGCCATTCAGACCGCCAACCGTCTCGCCGACCGTTACATCAGCGATCGCTGCCTGCCGGACAAAGCCATTGATCTGATCGATGAGGCGGCGGCGCAACTGAAGATGGAGGTCACCTCCAAGCCCCAGGTGGTGGAGGAGGCCGAGGCGGATCTGCGCCGCGTTGAACTGGCCTTGCTCGCCGCTGAGCAGGCCCCTGAAGCGGAGCGGATTCAGCTCCAACGCACCCGGCTTGAAGTGTCCACGCGACTGGATGATCTGCGGCGGCGCTGGCAGGAGGAGCGCGGTCAGCTCGAGGAGCTCGGCCAGCTGCTCCAGCAGGATGAAGACCTGCGCCATGCCATCGCTGAGGCCGAGCGGGATGGTGACCTTGAGGAAGCGGCCCGCCTGCAGTACGACCAGCTACACCGGGTGCAGCAGCGCCGGGATGAACTGGAAGCGTCCCAGGCGGAGGCACAGTCGGCCGGAACGGCTCTGTTGCGTGAGCAGGTGGAGGCTGGTGATATCGCGGATCTGGTGGCCCGTTGGACCGGGATCCCCGTGCAGCGTCTGTTGGCGGGCGAGCGGCGCAAACTTCTGGATCTCGACGCCCATCTCGCGGAACGGGTGATTGGTCAGGGCGAGGCGGTGACGGCCGTTGCCGCTGCCATCCGCCGGGCTCGGGCCGGGATGAAGGATCCCCGTCGTCCGGTGGGATCGTTCCTGTTCCTGGGGCCGACCGGCGTCGGCAAGACCGAGCTGGCGAAGGCGTTGGCGGGGTCGCTTTTCGATGAAGAGGAGGCACTGGTTCGCCTCGACATGAGTGAGTTCATGGAGCGGAATGCCGTGGCTCGGCTCATCGGTGCTCCCCCCGGCTACGTCGGCTACGAGGAAGGGGGGCAACTCACGGAGGCCGTGCGCCGTCGTCCCTACGCGGTGCTTCTCCTTGATGAAGTGGAGAAGGCCCATCCCGATGTTTTTAACCTGCTGCTGCAGGTGCTGGATGACGGCCGGCTCACCGATTCCCAGGGCCGCACCGTCGATTTCCGCCACACCGTGGTTGTGATGACCAGCAATCTGGCCAGCCCGGCGATCCTTGAACATGCCCGCTCGGGATCCACTGATGACTCAGCCCTGCAACAGCAGGTGGATGCAGCGCTCTCCAGCCAGTTCCGGCCTGAATTCCTCAACCGCATCGATGAGGTGATTCGTTTCCGTCCGCTGGAGGTCTCCGATCTGGTGCGGATTGTTCAGTTGCAGCTCAAGGATCTCGCTGCCCTGTTGGCCGAGCAGGGTCTTGCCCTTCAGGTGGACGATGCTGTTGCCGAGGCCATGGCCCGTCAGGGCCACGAACCGGAGTACGGGGCGCGACCGCTGCGTCGGGTGTTGCGGCGCCAATTGGAAAATCCGCTCTCCACCCTGCTGCTTGAGGAGCGCTTTGTCGGAGCCAGTGGCGTGACGGTGCGTCTGGGGGAGGCTGGCACGAATGCCCTGGTGTTCGATCCAGTGGGGGTTTGAGGGCATCCGGTAGGGTGTCTGTTTGGCGAAGTGCCTACCGGCACCGTTGTCACCTCCGGTCCCATCCCCGTGACCAGCCCCATCTCTGAGGACACCACCACAACTGACGGCTCCAAGGCCGCTGCCGATTCCACCAAATCCGGTGGTTTTTTGGCGGACACGGTTGATGAGCTGAAACTCGTGGTCTGGCCCAGCCGCCAGCAACTGTTCAGCGAATCCATCGCTGTGATCCTGATGGTCAGCCTTTCGGCCGCCACCATCGCGGCTGTCAGTCGCTTTTTTGGGTGGGCTTCGTCCCAGGTGTTCCGCTGACTCGATATCACCTTTCTCGCCGTGCCCGAAGACCTGACCACACCGGACGCCCCTGAGGTGCTTGATCTGCCGGCCCCGAACGAGGGGGAAGACGGCACCTTGCCTGCGGCGGCTGTCGCCAACACGGCCATCGCCCGTTGGTATGCCGTTCAGGTGGCTTCCAGCTGCGAGAAGAAGGTCAAGGCCACCCTGGAGCAGCGGGCCGTCACCCTCGGGGTGAGCAACCGCATCCTCGAAATCGAGATTCCCCAGACTCCTGCCGTCAAGCTGAAGAAGGACGGCACCCGTCAGTCCACCGAGGAGAAGGTCTTCCCCGGTTATGTGCTGGTTCGGATGGTGCTGGATGAGGACACGATGATGGCGGTGCGGAGCACCCCGAACGTGATCAATTTCGTCGGTGCAGAAGACCGGCGCGCCACCGGTAAGGCCCGAGGTCACATCAAGCCTCGACCCCTTAGCCGCTCTGAGGTGGATCGCATCTTCAAGCGCGCTGCCGAGAAGAAGACCGTCGTCAAGGTGGATCTCACCGAGGGCGATCAGATCCTGGTGACCGCTGGACCGTTCAAGGACTTCCAGGGCGAGGTGATCGAGGTGTCCGGCGAGCGCAGCAAGCTCAAGGCCCTGCTCTCCATCTTCGGTCGCGAGACCCCGGTTGAACTGGAGTTCTCTCAGATCAGCAAACAGAACTGACCTGGCGGCGGCCGTCTCCCTGCGGAGGGCGGCCTTGGGAGTGGGCAACCATTCCGCCGCACCCGACCCGAGGGTCTGGTGATCCGCAGCTGTCCAAACCCCCCAGCCGATGGCCAAGAAAGTCGTAGCTGTGATCAAGCTGGCCCTAGATGCCGGCAAA
The DNA here is from genome assembly GCF_014280075.1 of Synechococcus sp. A15-62. Classification (NCBI taxonomy): domain Bacteria; kingdom Bacillati; phylum Cyanobacteriota; class Cyanophyceae; order Synechococcales; family Synechococcaceae; genus Synechococcus; species Synechococcus sp. A15-62. The sequence continues at coordinate 2,110,374 of NZ_CP047950.1, read as the reverse complement.
GCCAACCCCGCGCCGCCGGTGGGCCCTGCCCTCGGTCAGCACGGTGTGAACATCATGATGTTCTGCAAGGAGTACAACGCTCGGACGCAGGACAAAGCCGGTTATGTGATTCCGGTGGAGATCTCGGTCTTCGAAGACCGCAGCTTCACCTTCATCACCAAGACGCCTCCGGCGTCGGTGCTGATCACCAAGGCCGCAAAGATCCAAAAAGGATCCGGTGAGTCCGCCAAGGGCAGTGTTGGATCGATCAGTCGGGCTCAGCTCGAGGAGATCGCCAAGACCAAGCTCCCCGATCTCAACTGCACCAGCGTTGAGTCCGCCATGCGGATCATCGAAGGCACCGCCCGCAACATGGGCGTTTCCATCAGCGACTGACGTCGCTGCATCGCTTCTCCAACCCATACGGGGGAGGCATCCCTGATGTCGTCTGAACCCCAACTCTGAACATGCCCAAAATCTCCAAGCGCCTGGCCAGCCTGGCCGGCAAGATCGAGGACCGTGCCTACGCACCCCTCGAGGCGATTGCCCTGGTCAAGGACAACGCCAATGCGAAATTCGACGAGACGATGGAGGCCCATGTGCGCCTCGGCATCGATCCGAAGTACACCGACCAGCAGCTGCGCACCACCGTGGCTCTGCCCAACGGCACCGGTCAGACCGTGCGCATCGCTGTAGTGACCCGCGGTGAGAAGGTGGCTGAAGCCAAAGTCGCCGGTGCCGAACTCGCCGGTGAAGAAGACCTGGTGGAAAGCATCAGCAAGGGCGAAATGGATTTCGACCTGTTGATCGCCACTCCCGACATGATGCCAAAGGTGGCCAAGTTGGGTCGGGTTCTCGGCCCCCGTGGCTTGATGCCCAACCCCAAGGCAGGCACCGTTACCACGGATCTCGAGGCCGCGATCAAGGAATTCAAAGCCGGCAAACTGGAATTCCGTGCCGACCGCACCGGCATCGTCCACGTTCGCTTCGGTAAGGCCAGCTTCAGTGCCGATGCCCTGCTGCAGAACCTCAAGACCCTGCAGGAAACCATCGACCGCAACAAGCCCAGCGGTGCCAAAGGCCGCTACTGGAAGTCCCTGTATGTGACCTCCACCATGGGCCCTTCCGTTGAAGTCGATTTCTCTGCTCTGCAGGACATCGAGCAAGGGAGCTGATCCGGCTCTCCTCTACACTTAACGATTGGCGAAAGCCAAATCGGGCACGCGCCCGGCCAGAGACAGCAGGATGTCCTTGGGAATGACATCAGTCATTCCCGTTGATTTAATCCCTGCCGAGGCAGACGCGACACGGTTTTTCCCATTCGGGATTGGATCGGCACGCGGCCTCGTCTTCCTTTCGAAGACTCGATCGGCCGTGTGCCCAGCTTGTTCCTTTGATCCGATCCAATCCCTATGGGCCGCACGCTGGAGAACAAGCAGCAGATCGTCGGAGAGCTCAAAGAGCTCCTCGCCGACGCCGAACTGGCACTTGTCCTTGATTTCAAGGGCCTGTCCATCAAGGAAATGTCTGACCTGCGGGATCGTCTGCGGGCCAGCGACAGCGTTTGCAAGGTGACCAAAAACACCTTGATGCGCCGTGCCATTGATGGTGACAGCAACTGGGCCAGCCTCGATTCCCTGCTGACCGGAACCAACGCCTTCGTCCTGGTGAAGGGCGATGTTGGTGCCGGTGTGAAGGCCGTTCAGACCTTCCAGAAGGAACTCAAGAAGTCCGAGACCAAGGGCGGCCTTTTCGAAGGCAAGCTCCTGTCTCAGGACGAGATCAAAGCCATTGCTGATCTCCCCTCCAAGGAGCAGCTCATGGCTCAGATCGCCGGTGCCATCAACGCCGTGGCCACGAAGGTCGCTGTGGGCATCAACGAGGTTCCCTCTGGTATGGCCAGGGCACTCAAGCAGCACGCCGAAGGCGGCGAAGGCTGATTCGGCCCTGCCGAGACCACTGTTCATTGATCTGTTGCTTCCCCTTTCAAAACCATGTCTGCAAAAACCGACGAAATTCTCGAATCGCTGAAATCCCTCTCCCTGCTTGAAGCTTCCGAGCTGGTCAAGCAGATCGAAGAGGCCTTCGGTGTGTCCGCCGCAGCATCTGCTGGTGTTGTGATGGCTGCCCCCGGCGCTGCTGGTGGTGGTGGCGATGCCGCTGAAGAGAAGACCGAATTCGACGTGATCCTCGAAGGCTTCGACGCCTCCGCCAAGATCAAGGTCCTGAAGGCCGTCCGTGAGGCCACCGGTCTGGGTCTGGGCGACGCCAAGGCTCTGGTCGAGGCTGCTCCCAAGGCCGTCAAGGAAGGTGTCTCCAAGGAAGACGCCGAGGCTGCCAAGAAGGCCATCGAAGAAGCAGGCGGCAAGGTCACCCTCAAGTGATCGCCTTGGGAGAGGGCTTGTCCCTCTCCCCCCTGTTCTCGTTTACTCACCGGCCCTTTCGAGGGTCGGTTTTTTTGTGATTTTCTCTGGCCAACAAAAAAGCTCCGCCAAAGGCGGAGCTTTTGTCGAGAGGAACACGTTCAGGAGTCTGTCCTTGTTTCGACCCTGAAGAGGCGTTCAGCACTCCTCACACTAGATCAACCTAAGAGCGAAGATTCCATTGTCAGCCCCTGTCTGTTCGCTCTCCCAACTGGCACTGTGACGGTTTGTTCTCAGCGGCGGAAAGGAATCACCTGCAGCCGGATCGGAGCAGTGCTGGCGAGGCGTGCGGTTCGTCGGCGTGATGCTGTTGCAGCGGGCAACGGCGGTGGTGTGATCGGCGCCATCGGGGCTCCCAGTCGGCTGAAGCCTGAGCGGTGGCCGCGTCTGCTGGCCAGCGCGAGCAGTCGGTTCACCGGTTCCTGGTGGGCGAAATACAGGTGGTTCAATGGGCGTCCCTGGTAAACCCGGCGTTCCAAAGCCCAGCCCGGTTCCAGCTGCAGAGCCACGAACCCATTTGGATCGCGTTTGGAGATCTTGGCCTGACCGACCAGCAGTGGTGCTCGTTGCTGTGGGTCAAGCGCCTCAAGCTTCAGCGATGTGCCGGATCGCTTGAGCCGGAAGCGGAATCGGGTTCCAAGGTCTTGCCCGCCGCTGCGCAGCGAGTAGCCATTGCTGTCCAGGTAGCGCTTGCAGATGCCGCTGAAGTTGAAGCGATTCAGGCTGGGCTCCACCAGTCCGTCCTGGCGTGCCCTCCAGCAGCGCGGTTGGGCCTTGACTTGTTCCAGCACCAGCAGTTTCCACTGGGCCCTGCCGATGGGCTGTGCCAGCACAGCAAAGTGCTTCTCTGGCACAGCAGCGCTGTCAAACAAGGCCCGTGCTGTGCTCTCCTGCGACAAGCCTGTGGCCAGGAGCCCCACGGCAGTCAGTCCGGCAGCCCGCAGGTAGGTTCGGCTCATCCACGGTGACGCCAGAAACCGTGTTGTACCGAACAGTGTTGGGAACGATCAATGGCGGAAGGACGGGGACGGGTCGTGGCTGCAGCGACGGATGGTGCCTGCAGCGGCAATCCAGGTCCGGGGGGTTGGGGAGCGTTGTTGCGTTTCGAAGATGGCAGCGTTGAGGAATTCGGTGGCCATGCGCCCGACACCACCAACAACCGCATGGAACTGCAGGCGGCCTTGGAAGTGCTGCAACGGCTGGAGCAGCTGCCCCGTCATCCGGATCTCACCCTGCGCACCGACAGCAAATATCTGATTGATGGCCTGGGCTCCTGGATCAAAGGCTGGAAGCGCAAAGGTTGGAAAACGGCTGCTGGTAAGCCCGTGCTCAACCAGGACCTCTGGAAGGCCCTGGATGCCGCTCGTCTGGATGACGTCCCCCTCAGCTACGTCAAAGGCCACAGCGGTGACCCCGACAACGAACGGGTGGATCGCATCGCTGTGGCGTTCTCTCATAACGCTCAGCCGCCCTTGGCTCTGAAGCAGGGATCCTCGGAGCTGCCCTCCTCCAAGGCCGCACCAGATGCTCCATCTGAGGTGGCCCCCAAGCCTCTGCTGCAGCTGTTGTCGCGCTTGGAGCTGGCCGATCGCTTGGCACAGGGTGGTTACAGCCTGTCGCTGCTGGAGCTGGCGCAATTGGTGGAAAAGCCGCTCAAACAGCTGGAAACCAAGGCTGAGAGCTGGATTTGGAGGGATTGGATCGTTGAGCCCCAGGCGGAGGGGCGCTGGACCCTGCAGCGTCGCGAGGCAGGATCAGAACAGTCCTGAGCCAGCGCATGTCGCCGTCCTCTTCGGCTGGACCGCTCAGCAGCGGTGCCTTCTATCAGCGTTGGCTTGGCCCGGTCCTGGCACGGGACGACGGCCTGGATGCGGAACAGCTGTCGCGCACTGCCCTCACGGCTTTGGGTCAGGCCAGCCTGCGGCGGCGCTGGCCCGGGGTGTCCACGGTGCTGGATGGCGTTGCGGCGGATCTGCAACGGCGTGATCTACGCCTGGAGCAGGTGTTGTTTGGCTGCCGCTTCCCCAACCCGGTGGGTTTGGCAGCAGGATTCGACAAGAACGGAGTGGCGGCTGGCATCTGGGATCGCTTCGGCTTTGGCTTCGCTGAAGTGGGCACGGTCACCTGGCATGGCCAGCCGGGCAACCCCAAACCACGTCTGTTCCGTTTGGCGGAGGAGCAGGCCGCGTTGAACCGGATGGGATTCAACAACGACGGCGCCAAGGCACTGTTGAAAACGCTGGAGCGTCAACGCCTGGACCCGCCCGGCCGGCGGCCAGCGGTGCTTGGGATCAACGTTGGCAAATCCAAGATCACGGCCCTGGAGCAGGCACCGGACGACTACGCGGCGTCCCTGGAGTTGTTGTCGCCCTTGGCGGACTATGCGGTGATCAACGTCAGTTCTCCCAACACCCCTGGATTGCGGGATCTGCAGGACACAGCCCAGTTGCGGCGTCTGGTGGAGCGCTTGCGGCGGCTGCCGGCTTGCCCGCCTCTGCTGGTGAAGATCGCGCCGGATTTGGACGATGAATCGATTGATGCGGTGGCCCGCTTGGCCTTCGAAGAGGGGCTGGCCGGTGTGATCGCTGTCAACACCAGTCTCAATCGGCTGGGCCTGGAGCAACGGCGGCTGCCGCAGACCGGACGCACTCTGGCGGAGGAAGCCGGTGGCCTCAGCGGTGCTCCCCTGCGTCAGCGGGCCCAGGAGGTGATCCGCCGCTTGCGGGCCAGTGCTGGCCCAGCGCTGCCGTTGATCGGTGTGGGCGGGATTGATTCTCCGCAAGTCGCCTGGGAGCGCATCACCGCAGGGGCTTCTCTGGTGCAGCTCTACACCGGCTGGATCTTTCAGGGGCCGGATCTGGTGCCGCGGATCCTGGATGGTCTGTTGCTGCAGTTGGACCGCCATGGCCTGCGCAACATCGCTGAGGCTTCAGGAACTGGCTTGCCCTGGCAGGACTGAACCTGTTGCTTGAAAGCCACCTCACTTGCTCGATGTTGCCCCCTTAAATGTCTCTGAGAGGGAGTGATTCAAGCGAGTCATCGTCGATAGCATGAAGTCAGTGGGAAGCGTTGTGTGCCACTGCCTGCTCTTGGTGAGCTGCCTCAACTCACAGCTTTGAGCTTGGCTTGGCGACGCCTGGTTGACGTCAAGCCGGTGTTGATTGCGGTAGATAACTCGAGCTTGGCGTGTTGTTGGAATCAGGCTGGCCGTTGGCAGCAACGCGTTGTGGCCTGGCCCGATGGCGTGTGCCGTGATGGTGTGCCGCTGCAACGGGAAGCCGTTGGTGAGTTGATCGCTGCTCCATCAAGGCGCGCTTGTCCGAGGTTGGCCCGTTGCAATTTGGCTCGCTGTAAGTCGGAATCCCGCAGGTCCGCGTGGACCAGATCCACATCTGCTAAGCGTCAGTCCGGGCAATTTCGTTGCTGCAGCAAATCGATTAGATCGTCTGCCCGGGCCACCAGAGGTGTGGTGAACAGCAGCACTCGGGATGGCATCGGCAGTGGGCCACGCTGGTGATGTCTCTGCGTTGTATCGGGAGTCGGTATGGGCGTCGACCTGCGCCATGGCGGCAATCTCCAAGCAGCCGCCGCAAGGTTGAACTGCCGGCTGTCTCAGCTGCTCGATGCCAGTGCCTCTCTGGTGCCTTGGTCTCCCCGTTGGCAGCCAATTGGCCTAAGTGCCTGGCGCGACTACCCCGACCGCAGTCAGGCGCTGCTCCGTAAGCGCATCGGTGTGCTGCATGGTGTTGAACCTTCCTTCGTGTTGCCGGGCAACGGCGCTGCTGAACTGTTCACCTGGGCGGCCCGTGATGCCGCCGAGCAAGGCACGAGTGTGCTGCCAGCGCCGGGTTTTGCTGATTACGGACGCGCCCTGCGCTGCTGGCAAGCCACCTCTCATCAGCAACAACTGCCTTTGGTTTGGGATGGGGCGTTTCCGCAACCGTTGCCCGAACCGGGAACGGGATCAGTGCTGTGGATCTGCAATCCCCACAACCCCACCGGTCATCTTTGGAGTCGTGCCTCCTTGGAGCCGTTGCTTGAGCGGTATGCGCTGGTGATCTGTGATGAAGCGTTTCTGCCCTTGGTGCCCAATGGCGAGCAGCAGTCGTTGCTTCCTTTGGTTGAAGAGCATTCGAACCTGGTGGTGATTCGTAGCCTCACCAAGCTCTATGGCATCGCCGGGTTGCGATTGGGCTATGCCGTTGCGCAGCCCCAGCGGTTGCAGCGTTGGGTGAAGTGGCGGGATCCTTGGCCCGTGAACGGCATCGCTCTGGCTGTTGGCGAACGGTTGTTGGCATCGCCGCGGCGTTACCACCGTTGGTGCAAGCGAGTGCAGCGTTGGGTGGCCACAGAAGGAGCCTGGATGCAGCAACAGCTGGCGGCTCTGCCGGGCATCACCCCCATGCCGTCGGCGGTGAATTACCTGCTGATTCGATCCAACCGCTCTCTGGTGCCGCTGCGGGAAGCAATGGAGCAACGGCATCGCATTCTTCTGCGTGATTGCCGCTCCTTTGAGGGCTTGGGTGAGACCTGGCTGCGGATCGGGTTGCAGTCGCGCCGCAACAACCGCCGCATCGTCAGGGCGTTGCGTATGGAGTTGCAGCGCAGTCCTTTGGCTTGATTCACTCCACCAGCGTCTGAAGCAAGGCAGCCAGTTGCCGTTCGGCATCCCGTTCTGCCAGGGCCTGCATGCCTTCACGCATCTGGGCGAGAGGATCCGCTGCTGAATCGGATTGTCCCAACCTCACGCTCAGGAGCCGTTGAACGGTGTTCAGCAATGTGGGCTGATCCGGCTCGTGTTGATGCACGATCACCGCTGCACCAAGGGATGCGGCGCAGGCGGCATTGGCCTCCTGGTGCTTGTCTGCTGCCTGCGGGAATGGCACCAGCACGGCTGGGGTACCGCAAACCGCCAGTTCGCTGAGGCTGCCGGCCCCGGCGCGGCTGATGGCCAGGTCGGCATGTTGCAGCAACCCTGGGATTTCATCGCTGAAGCGGCGTTCCACCAGTTGTGGGTGCTGCAGCTGCTCGATGTCGGGGTCGTTGTCGCCGGTGAGGTGCACCACGCGGCAGCCCTGCTCCAACAGGGCTGGCTCCGCTGCACGCACCATCCGGTTGAGGCCAACAGCGCCCTGACTGCCGCCCATCACCACCAAGAGCGGCCCGGCGCCATGGGGGACCCAGCTCGGCAGGGGTTGCGGGTCCAGAAAGCTTGAACGCACCGGCGTTCCCGTCAGCACTGGCTGGCTGCCTGGAATGCGCTTGGCGGCCGCGGGGAGGCCGATGGCCACGGCGCTGCAGAAGCGACCCAGCAATCGGGTGACCCGCCCCGGGATGGCATTGGATTCATGCAGCACCACGGGAATGCCGCACCAGCGCGCCGCCAGAATCGCTGGTGCGGCGATGTAACCGCCCGTGGTGAATACCGCGTCGATCGCGTCCCGGCGAATCATTCGCCGCACGCTGACGCTGGCGAGCAGCAGCCGCAGCAGTTGCAGCAACTTTTTGAGCCCGCGGCCCTGTAGCCCACCGGCGTTCACACACACCAAACCAAAGCGTTCAGGCACCAGTTGTGTTTCGAGGCGATCGGGCACGCCAACCCAGCGCACAAGCCACCGCTCTTCAACGGCTTCAGCAACGGCCAGAGCGGGGAAGAGATGGCCGCCTGTGCCGCTGGCGGCGATCAGAAGCCGGGTCATTGCGTCGGCCGTCACCGCTCACCAGGCCTAACTTAATTGGGTTGTCGCGTTCCGGCCCGTGCGTCGTTTCCTGGGAGTCACGCTCGTCTCGGCCATGGCGATGCTGTTGTCGCCGGCTCATTCCGTCGCGCAGCCCGTTCGCCAGGGCAGTGCCGTGGAACGTTTCAGCGATCGACTGCAAACAGCTTTGAACAGCGGCAGTGCTTCAGCGCTCGACACGCTGGCCAGCGTTGACCTGCAGCCGGTTCTGGCCCAGCGCCTTGCGCGATTCCAGCAGGATTTCCCCGAGGTCACCTGGCAAGTGAAACCCGCAGCGCCCACTCCGGATGGCCGCCCGACCTTGACCCTGCGGGTGCGGGGTGTCGCTGAATCTGAGGGGCTGACCTATGCCCTGGAGGCCAGCGAAGAGATCGCGATTCGCTTGGACAATGGTCAGCTGGTGGAACAGGAACTGTTGGCCCAGCAGTCGTTGCTGCGCAGCGGTGAACGCCCCTTGGCCGTCAAGGTCGCCATCCCCGATGTGGTGCTCACCGGCAGTCGCTACGACGTCGACTTGATTGTTGAAGAGCCGCTGGGCCAGGCCCTGGTGGCCGGCGGGTTGATCAACCTCACCGATGAGCAGCTGTTGGCTCAGATGCGCCCCACCCTGCCGCTGGCGCCCCAGGGTGGTGGTGGCTTGTTCAAGAGCGTTCAGGCACCGCAGCAACCCGGTTCGCAGTCCTGGGCCGTGATGTTGGTGCATCCCGATGGGGTGGTGACGGCCACCAAGCGGGTGCGGGTTGTCAGCAGCAACTAGCTCTCCTGCCTCGTTTGGTTCCAGCGGTGCAGGGCGGACACGTCCTCGTCACCATGGCCATGGTTGATCAGATCGAGTTCCAGCTGTTCCACCAGCGTGGTGACGGGCAGATCCAGTTGGACGGCCTTGGCTGCATCAAGGGCAATGCCGAGATCCTTGCGATGCAGGCTGAGCCGGAAGCCAAGGGGGTAGCTGCCGTTCAGCATCGCGGTGCTGCGATGTTCGAGGGCCCAGGACCCGGCGGCGCCGGTTTTGAGGGCATCGATCACCTGTGGCATCGGCAGATCGAGCTGCTGGCCCAGGGCCACCGCCTCAGCCACGGCGGCATAACTGCCGGCCACCAGCACCTGATTCACTGCCTTCACCTGCTGGCCTCGTCCCACGCCTCCGAAGTGGTGGATCGATCCGCCAATCACCTCAAGGATGGCCCGAACACGTTCCAGTGGCTCGCTGGCTCCGCCCACCAGCACCGTGAGGCTGCCGCGTTTGGCGCCTTCCGTTCCGCCGGTGACCGGGGCATCCAGGTAATGGACGTTCTGGTCGGCCAGGCGTTCCCCATAGCGTTCGGCTGTGGCGGGAGCAATGGTGGAGCAATCCAGCACCACACTGCCGGCGCTCAGTTGTGATGCGGCACCGTTGGGGCCGAACAACACCTCTTCAACGGCTGCATCGTCGCTGACGCAGAGCAGCAGCACATCCACGCCAGTGCTGGTGTCGGCTGGGCTGGAACACCGAATCGCACCCTCGAGCTCCGGGCTGGTTTCAGCGCTGCGGCTGCGGGTGTGCACGCGTAGTGGAAACCCTGCGCGGTGCAGGTTGATCGCCATGGGCAAGCCGAGAGCCCCCAACCCCACGAAGCCCAGGCTCAGGTCACATCTGGTCATGACTCACGGCGAAGCAATCAGATCCTGATTGACGGATCACTCCAGAATGGATCCATCCCGATGGTCTGAACGATGCGCATCTCCACGGCTTCCCTCGCTTTCGCTGCCCTGTTGGCGGCCCCGGTGATCACGATCGCTCCATCGGATGCGGCCGGTCGTGACGAGTCTCCCGCGCAGGCCGAAGTGCTGTTCCAGGCCCGCAAGACCTGGTTCAAAGACAACTACCAGCGTCGACTTGATCTGCTGCAGAGCCATCAGATCTGCGTTGATGCGGCCTCATCCCTGGATGAGTTCAAGGCGTGCCGCAAGGACAAGAAAAGAGCCCGGAAGTCCCTTAAACGGGACTACCGGGCATACATGAACAAGGTGCGGAATCAGCTGGGGCTTCCGGCTCGCGCCGGTAAACCCGTTGCCAACGGCCGCAGGCTCGAGGCCTGAACCGCTGATCAGGCTGCGTCTAGGGCAGCCACACCAGGCAGAACCTTGCCTTCCAGCAGTTCGAGGCTGGCGCCACCGCCGGTGGAGATGTGGGACATCTTCTCGGCCAGGCCAGCCTTCTCGACTGCTGCCACGGAGTCGCCGCCGCCGATGATCGTGCAACAGCCTTTGCCGCTCAGGTCGGCCAGGGTGGTGGCGATGGCGTTGGTGCCAGCGGCGAACTTGTCGAACTCGAACACGCCCATGGGGCCGTTCCAGATCACGGTCTGACAGTCGGCCAGGGCGTCCTGGAACACCTTGATCGAGTCGGGGCCGATATCGAGGCCCATCCAGCCATCGGGGATGGCGTTGATGTCAGCGGTCTGGCTGTTGGCATCGGGGGCGAAGTTGTCGGCCAGCACCACGTCGGTGGGCAGCAGCAGTTGCACGCCCTTGGCCTTGGCCTTGGCTTCCAGCTCCTTGGCCAGTTCCAGCTTGTCCTCTTCCACCAGGCTCTTGCCCACCGAGAGGCCGCGGGCCTTGTAGAAGGTGAAGATCATGCCGCCGCCGATCAGCACCTTGTCGCACTTGTCGATCAGGGTGTCGAGCACGCCGATTTTGGAGCTCACCTTGGAGCCGCCGACGATGGCAGCCAGGGGGCGCTTGGGCTCATCCACGGCACCCTGCAGGTACTGAAGTTCCTTCTCCATCAGGAAGCCGGCGACGGAGGGCTTGAGGAACTTGGTCACGCCCTCAGTGGAGGCATGGGCACGGTGGGCGGCGCCGAAGGCGTCGTTCACGTACACCTCAGCCAGGCCTGCGAGTTTCTCAGCAAAACCGGCTTCGTTCTTCTCCTCTTCAGCGAAGAAACGCACGTTCTCCAGCAGCACTACATCGCCGTTGGCCATGGCGCCCACCTTTGCTTCCGCGTCGGGGCCGATGCAGCTGTCGGTCTTGGCGACAGGCTTGCCCAGCAGTTCGCTCAGGCGAGCCGCCACGGGGGTGAGACGCATGGCGTCATTCACCTGGCCCTTTGGACGGCCGAAGTGAGCCGAAAGGATCACCTTGGCGCCCTTGCCGATCAGGTCGTTGATCGTGGGCAGGGCAGCGCGGATGCGGGTGTCGTCGGTGATGGCACCGGCGTCGTTCAGGGGCACGTTGAAGTCAACCCGCACGAGAACGCGTTTGCCGCTCAGGTCGCCGGCGTTGAGGCTGGCCAGGGAACGCTTCGCCATAGGGTTGTGTCGTGCGGTAAGAAAACGGGGTGAGATTAACCCGTGTGAATGGCAATGGCGCCAGCGCGTTCAAAGTGAATCTGTTCCGGCTGGCTGTCTGTTCTGTGCGTTTGCGTTCGTGAGCACCCCAACGATCCAGTGGTACCCCGGCCACATCGCCAAGGCGGAGCAGCAGCTCAAACGCCATCTCGACAAGGTTGATCTGGTGATCGAGGTGCGTGATGCCCGCATCCCTCTTGCCACGGGGCATCCCCATCTCAATCGCTGGTTGAAGGGCAAACAGCATCTGTTGGTGATCAACCGGCGCGACATGGTCACCGCTGCCGCCAAGGAGGCCTGGGAGGCCTGGTTCAAGGCCCAGGGGCAGCGGACGGTTTGGTGTGATGCCAAGGCTGGAACGGGTGTGAAGCAGGTGCAGCAGGCCGCGATCCGTGCTGGCGACCAGCTCAACGAACGCCGCCGCAACCGGGGCATGCGGCCCAGGCCGGTGCGGGCGCTCACCCTGGGTTTTCCCAACGTCGGCAAGTCGGCGTTGATCAATCGTCTGGTGCGGCAGAAGGTAGTGGCCAGTGCCCGGCGAGCCGGGGTGACGCGAACCCTGCGTTGGGTTCGTCTGGGACAAGACCTGGATCTGCTCGATGCCCCTGGCGTGCTGCCCCCTCGGCTCGATGACCAGCAGGCGGCCCTGCGGCTGGCCCTTTGCGACGACATCGGCCAGGCCGCCTACGACGGTGAGCTGGTGGCCCAGGCCTTCCTGCAGTTGCTGCTGGATGTGGAATCCCAGGCCGCAGCTGGTGTGACGATTCCGCTGCTGCAGGAGCGTTACGGCATTCCCCTGAGCGGTGAAACGGCGGACCCCGCCTTTTGGCTGGATGCCGCAGCAGCCCGCCACACCTCCGGTGAGACAGCGCGCATGGCCCAGCGGCTGCTGGATGATTTCCGCAAATCCGCCCTCGGCAGCATCGCCCTGGAGCTGCCGGCATGAGCCCGCAGTGGAAACGTCCTCCCCTGCCGGAGGAGACCTTCACGGATCGCTTTGGCGAAGGGGAGGGAGAGTTGCTGACGTTGGCCTACCCCAAGCCGTTGCCGATGCGGCTGGACCGTTGGCTGGTGAGCCAGCGCACCGAGCAGAGCCGCGCCCGGATTCAGAAGTTCATCGACGCGGGCTATGTGCGCGTCAACGGCAAGACTGGCAAGGCCAAAACACCCCTGCGCCAGGGCGATGAGGTGCAGCTGTGGATGCCGCCACCGGAACCGCTGCCCTACCTCAAGCCGGAGCCGATGGATCTGGATGTGTTGTTTGAGGACGACCATCTGATCGTGCTCAACAAGCCTGCCGGACTGACGGTGCATCCGGCGCCGGGCAACAAGGACGGCACTTTGGTGAACGGCCTGCTGCATCACTGCCCGGACCTTCCCGGCATCAGCGGCAAGCTGCGGCCGGGGATCGTGCACCGCCTCGATAAGGACACCACCGGCTGCATCGTGATTGCCAAGAGCCAGGAGGCCCTGGTGCGGCTGCAGGTTCAGATCCAGAAACGGATCGCGTCCCGCGAATACTTCGCCGTCGTCCATGGCGTGCCCGGCGGTGATTCCGGCACGATCGTCGGCGCCATTGGCCGTCATCCGGCGGATCGCAAGAAGTACGCCGTGGTGAGCAGCGAAAACGGTCGGTATGCCTGCACCCACTGGACCCTGGTGGAGCGTCTTGGCGACTACTCCCTGTTGCGCTTCAAGCTCGACACCGGACGGACCCATCAGATCCGGGTTCACTGCGCCCACATGAACCACCCCGTGGTGGGGGACCCCACCTACAGCCGCTGCCGCAAATTGCCGATCGAGCTGCCTGGACAGGCCCTGCATGCCGTGCAGCTGGGGCTGGACCATCCGATCACCCGAGAGCGGATGCTGTTCGAAGCACCTCTCCCTCCGGTAATGGAGAAGTTGCTGGGGGTGTTGAGGCGTCGCGCTGCGTCGGGCTGAGGGCTTAACGGGGCAACCTCGGACAGGCCTCCACGAGGGTTCGGCTGATCGGAGCCTGAGGCGCGCTGAAAATCCGGTCTCCGGGGCCCTCTTCAACCACTTTCCCTTTGTCCAGCACCATCACCCGGTGACAGAAACCACTGGCCACCGAGAGGTCGTGGGTGATGAACACGATTGCGAGCCCCAACTCCTGCTGCAGCTCCCGCAGCAGTGCCAGCACATCCGCCTGCACTTCTGCATCGAGCATGCTGACGCTCTCATCGCAGATCAGCACCTTGGGTTTCAAGGCCAGGGCACGGGCGATGGCCACCCGCTGCTGCTGGCCGCCGGAAAGCTGCTTCGGGAGGCGATCTTGAAACTGCTCGGCCGGGCTGAGGCCGACCCGCTCCAGCAGCCGCCGGGCTTCCTCCCGGGCTGCGGCCTTGGAGCAGAGGCCATGGATCAGCAACGGATCGGCGATGGCATCCGCCACCTGCAGGGCCGGATTCAGGCAGGCCAGGGGGTCCTGAAACACCATCTGGAGAGCTCGGCGGGCCGTTCGAAGTGCTTCTCCGCGCAGGCTCAGCAGGTCCTGCCCGAGCAGGTCGACCCGTCCGCCGCGGATGGAATTGAGCCCCATCAGGGCCCGGCAGAGGGTGCTTTTGCCGCAGCCGGAGGCCCCCACCACCCCCAGGCTTTCCCCGGCCCTTAGTTCGAAACTCACCCCATCCACCGCCTTCAGCCAGAGGGGTGCCCAAGGCGCGCCACCCACGGCATGCCAGCAGCGCATCTCCTCCACCCGCAGCACGTTGCTGTTATTGGGACGTTCCGGTGAACACCCCCCTTCCCGGGCCTGGGCGGAGGCCACCAGCCGTTGCCCCACCGGCGACTGCGGCCGGGTGAGCAGCTGGTGGCTGGGGCCGTCCTCCACTTTGCGTCCGCCATCGAGCATGGCCATGCGGTCGCACCAGCGAGCGGCCATGGCCAGGTCGTGGCTGATCAGCAGCAGGGCACTGCCCAGTTCCTGGCAGAGGCCGCTGAGCTCGGCCATCACCTGCCCTGCCACCGCCACATCCAGGCTGGTGGTGGGTTCATCGGCGATCAGCAGCGGTGGTTCCAGGGCAATCGCTAGGGCAATGGCCAGGCGCTGTCGCATGCCACCGCTGAGCTCATGGGGGTAGGCGCGAAAGCGGTTGGCCCCAATGCCCACTCGCTCCAGCAGCTCCCGGGCCCGTTCCCGGTGGGCCGCGGCACTGGTTTGAGGTCGGTGGGCCCTGAGGGTGTCGATCAGATGGCCGCCCACACTCATCAGCGGATTCATCCGCGTCATCGGGTCCTGAAACACCAGACCCACGGCATTGCCCCGCAACTGCCGCAACTGCGGTCGCCTGAGTTGGCGTGGATCCTGGCCGGTCAAGGCCAGCCGTCCTTCACAGACCGTTCCCTGCGGTAGCAGCTGCATCACAGCCCGCGCCACGGTGCTTTTGCCACAGCCTGAAGATCCCACCAAGGTGAGGGTCTCCCCAGGTTCAAGGCTCAGATTGAGTCCATCCAGCGTCCACGACTCGCTGCCGGGGTAGCGCAACCGCAGCTGTTCGAGTTCCAGAACAGGCCGGCCCATGAACAGTGCTGTTGGAGCGACAGGGGGTCCTGCACTGAATACCATGGATTGACCCGATGGGTCGGATGCTCAACGCTGCCTCCACACCCAAAGAGCCCCGAACCAGCACGGGTTCGGCCACGGTGGGCTGCGCGTTGCCCGAAGTCAGGCGCCATCCGATCCGTCATCCGGACGACTACGGCATCGCTCTGCCTGAGTGGTTGAAGGAGTGCATCGCCAATGTGCCGCCCGGCATTGGCCAGAGCTGCCCCACCGATGCCGAGGCGTTGCTGGTGTCGGCCTTTGATTTTGGCTTCCAGCTCCACGAGGGCCAGTTCAGGGCCAGTGGAGACCCTTACATCGTCCATCCGGTGGCGGTGGCTGATCTGTTGCGGGATATCGGCGCCAGCGCTCCTGTGATCGCCGCGGGCTTCCTCCACGACGTGGTTGAAGACACCGACGTCACCCCCGATCAGATCGAACTGCACTTCGGCTCCGAGGTGCGTGAGCTGGTGGAGGGGGTCACCAAGCTCGGCGGTATCCACTTCAACGACCGCACGGAAGCTCAGGCAGAGAACCTGCGCCGGATGTTCCTGGCGATGGCCAGCGACATCCGTGTGGTGTTGGTGAAGCTGGCCGACCGGTTGCACAACATGCGCACCCTGGGTGCGTTGAAGGAGGAGAAACGCCAGCGGATCGCCCGCGAAACCCGCGAGATCTATGCCCCCCTGGCCAACCGCCTCGGCATCGGGCGCTTCAAGTGGGAGCTGGAGGATCTGGCCTTCAAATTGCTGGAACCCGAGGCGTTCCGGGAGATTCAGGAGGAGGTGGCCACCAAGCGCAGTGAGCGGGAGCAGCGGCTCGGCGTCACGGTGGGGCTGCTGAATGAGCGGCTGGAACGGGCCGGCCTAGACCACTGCGAGGTGAGTGGTCGTCCCAAACATCTTTTTGGCATCTGGAGCAAGATGCAGCGCCAGCAGAAGGAGTTCTACGAGATCTACGACGTGGCGGCGTTGCGGATCCTCACCCCCAATGTCGAGAGCTGCTACCGCGCCCTCGCGGTGGTTCACGACACCTTCCGCCCGATCCCCGGCCGCTTCAAGGACTACATCGGCTTGCCGAAGCCCAACGGCTACCAATCACTGCACACGGCGGTGATCGGTCGCCATCGCCCGATCGAAGTGCAGATCCGCACGCTTGAGATGCACCATGTGGCCGAATTCGGGATTGCGGCCCACTGGAAATACAAGGAAGGCGGCTCACCGGCCAGCAGCAGCAGTGATGCGGAGCGGTTCAACTGGCTGCGGCAGCTGGTGGATTGGCAGCAGGAAGGCGGCAACGACGATCACAACGACTACCTCTCTTCGATCAAGGAAGATCTCTTCGACGAAGAGGTGTTTGTATTCACCCCGAAGGGTGATGTGCTCGGTTTGCGCAAGGGCGCAACCGCCGTTGATTTCGCCTATCGCATCCACTCCGAGGTGGGCAATCACTGCCATGGAGTTCGCATCAACGATCGGCTGTGTCCGCTGGCAACGCCGCTGGAGAACGGTGACTTCGTTCAGGTGCTCACCAGCAAAACGGCCCATCCCAGCCTCGATTGGCTCAACTTCGTCGCCACGCCGACGGCCCGCAATCGCATCCGCCAGTGGTACAAGCGCAGCCACCGCGACGAAACGATTGAACGGGGCAAGGATCTGCTGGAGCGGGAGCTGGGGCGTGATGGCTTCGATGCCCTGCTGAACAGTGAGGCGATGCAGCGGGTGGCCCAGCGCTGCAATGTGCCCACCACCGAAGACCTGCTGGCTTCACTGGGGTTCGGAGATGTCACGCTGCAGCAGGCGCTCAACCGTTTGCGCGAGGAGATGCGTCTGCTGGCGGAGCAGCAGCAGGCTCCACCCAGCAACGAAGAGGTGGCCGCGGCGTTGGTGCCATCGCGGGATGTGGCGACGGACCGTTCCGGAGGCGAAGGGGCGATCCTGGGGCTGGAGGGCTTGGACTACCGCCTTGGTGGCTGCTGCAGTCCGTTGCCGGGCGAGTTGATCGTGGGCACGGTGGCCCTCGGCAACCATGGCATCACCATTCACCGACAGGACTGCTCCAACGTGGAGACGATTCCGCGGGAACGGCGGCTTCCCGTGCGCTGGAACACCGCCCACGCCGAACAAGAGAAACAGCGTTTCCCGGTGCAGCTGCGAATTGAGGTGATCGATCGCGTCGGCATCCTCAAAGACATCCTGCTGCGTCTCTCCGATGGTGCCATCAACGTCAGTGACGCTCGGGTCACCACCGCCGCTGGCAAGCCGGCCCGCATTGATCTACGGGTTGAGCTGGAGGGTTCCGATCAGCTCAGCCGCACCATGGACCAGATCCGCTCGATGGCGGATGTGATCGGGATTGCCCGGGTGGGCACGAGCTAATTGCCTCGGATCATCACGGCACGGGCTTCACGCCGCAGAAACAGGCGGTAGGCCATCCAGCCGCTGGCCATGGCCAGCACCATCCCCACAACGGTGGAGCCGAGCAGGATGCGCTGGCTGAACTCCCACCCCTGGGCCCAAAGGCTGCTGCGATTGAGCTCCGACAGGTTGATCTCGCCTTGGCCTGGGCCCAGCAGCCGACAGCCCACCAGGTAGTTGAACCAGTAGAGGGGCAGATAGGTGAGGGGATTGCTCACCAGGGTTCCTGCGGCGGCGAGCAGGTGGTTGCCACGCACCACGCTGGCCACACCCACACTGAGGAAGATCTGCAGCCCGAAGAAGGGGTAGCAGCCGCAGAACACGCCAGCGGCCAGGCCGCGGGCCCGCTGGCCTGGAGTTCCGTCCTGTCTCCACAACCAGAGGACCCCGCGGCGCATCCGGATGCGACTGAGGCGCAGCAACCGGCGCATGAACCCAGCAGAAATCGGCCGGATCCTAGGTATGGATCACCAGCGGCGACTGCTGTGCCCAGCACCGACACGATTGCGGCCGTGGCCACTGCCGTGGCCCCAGGGCAGGGCGGCATCGCCGTGATTCGTCTCTCCGGGCCGGCTGCGGAAGCGACGGGGCGCAGCGTGGTGCACTGCCCGGGCCGACAGGAGTGGGGATCGCACCGGGTGGTGTACGGCCATGTGATGGATGGCGAAGGCCGGCGTCTCGATGAGGTGCTGCTGCTGCTGATGCGCGGGCCCCGCAGCTTCACCGGTGAAGACGTGGTGGAGATCCACTGCCATGGCGGGGTGATCGCTGTGCAGCGGGTGCTCGAACAGGTGCTGCGGCAGCCGGGGGTGCGCCGGGCCCAGCCGGGCGAGTTCAGCCAACGGGCCGTGCTCAACGGTCGGCTCGATCTCACCCGCGCCGAGGCGGTGAGTGAGCTGGTGGCGGCCCGCAGCCGCCGGGCGGCCGAGTTGGCCATGGCGGGCCTCGATGGAGGCATTCAGGCCCAGATCACAGCGCTGCGGGAACGGCTGCTCGATCAGCTCACCGAACTTGAGGCTCGGGTGGATTTCGAGGAGGACCTGCCGCCCCTCGATGGCGAGGCCCTGCTGCTGCAGCTGCAAGCCGTGCGACTGGAGCTGCAGCAGTTGGTGCGCGATGGCGAGCGGGGCGATGCCCTGCGCCAGGGCCTGCGGGTGGCCCTGGTGGGTCGCCCCAACGTGGGCAAGAGTTCCCTGCTCAATCGGCTCAGCCGCCGTGAGCGGGCGATCGTGACCGATCTGCCAGGCACCACCAGAGATCTGCTGGAGAGCGAGATCGTGTTGGAGGGGGTGCCGATCACCCTGCTCGACACCGCCGGCATCCGCAGCACCGACGATGCGGTGGAGCGGCTGGGGATTGCCCGCAGCGAGGAGGCGCTGGCCACGGCGGATGTGGTGCTGTTGGTGCTCGACGGCCATGCGGGCTGGACCGCTGAAGACGCCGCCTTGCTGGCGCGCATCCCCGCGCAGATCCCCAGGATCCTGGTGGCCAACAAGGCCGATCTCCCTGCGGGGACCTTCCCCCAGCCGGTGGATGTTCAGCTGTCGGCGTTGGAGGGCACGGGGGAGGCCGACCTGGTCCAGGCCCTGCTGGAGCGTTGTGGGGCCGCAGGGACCGACGGCATGTTGGTGGCGCTGAACCAACGCCAACGCGATCTGGCGGCCCGGGCGGCCGAGGCCCTGGCCCGCAGCCAGGAGGTGGCGGCCCAGCAGCTGCCCTGGGACTTCTGGACCATCGACCTTCGCGAAGCAATCCGCGCGCTGGGGGAGATCACCGGGGAAGAACTCACCGAAGCGGTGCTTGATCGGGTGTTTTCGCGCTTCTGCATCGGAAAATAGGTTCAGCGGACGTCTGGAACGGTTTGGACTGGCAATCCCCGGCACTCACCGCTGCCTTGGAGGCCTGGCTGGCGGAAGACATCGGCCGCGGCGATCTGACGGCGGCTGCCTTGCATGGCCAGCAGGGTCAGGCCCATTGGGTCGCCAAACAGCCGGGTCGGTTTTGTGGTGGGCCATTGGTGCAGCGCTTGTTTCAGCGGCTAGATCCCGCGGTGAGCGTTCGGTTGCTGCGGCAGGACGGTGACGCCGTTGAGGCCGGGGACTGCCTGCTGGAGCTGCAGGGGCCGGCCACGGCTTTGGTGGCCGGGGAACGCACCGCCTTGAACCTGGCCATGCGGCTTTCGGGCATCGCCACCGCTACGGCTGACTTGGTGGCCCAGCTCGAGGGCACCGGTGTGCGTCTGGCCGACACCCGCAAGACCACCCCTGGGCTTCGTCTGCTGGAGAAATACGCGGTGCGCTGCGGCGGCGGCATCAACCACCGCATGGGGCTGGATGACGCCGCCATGCTCAAGGAGAACCACATCGCCTGGGCCGGTGGCATCACGGCGGCCATCGCGGCGGTGCGTGAGCAGGCTCCCTGGCCTGCGTCCGTGATTGTGGAAGCGGAGACGGAGGCCCAGGCGCTGGAGGCGGTGCAGGCGGGCGCCAGTGGGGTGCTCCTGGATGAATTCAGCCCTGAGCAGCTCACGCAGCTGGTGCCGCGCCTGCGGGACTGCAGCAATCGCGGAGTGGTGCTGGAGGCCTCCGGCATTCAGCCAGAGCAGTTGCAGGCCTACGCCGCCACCGGCATCGATCTGATCTCCACCAGCGCGCCAGTCACCCGCAGCCGCTGGTTGGACCTGAGCATGCGTTTCACCTGAAGAGGGATGATCAGAGCCGGATTCCCCCGGCCACGCACTGCCCATGCTCAGCCTGTCCCAGTCCCTGGATGCCCAGCTGCGGGCGGCGATGCAACGGGCCTTCCCGGAGGCTGACGCGGGGCTGGACCCCCAGTTGGCTCCCGCCAGCAAGCCGGAATTCGGCGACTTCCAGGCCAACGGTGCGCTGCCCCTGGCCAAGCCCTTGAAGCAAGCCCCCCGGCAGATCGCCACGGCGATCGTGGAGCAGCTGCAGGCCGATCCCGCCTTCACAGACCTCTGCCTGGAGCCCCAGATCGCCGGGCCGGGCTTCATCAACCTCACGATCCGCCCGGAGCGGCTGGCGGCGGAGGTGTCGGCCCGGCTGGGGGACGAGCGGCTCGGCGTGCCGGCGGTCAGCAACGCGGCGCCGGTGGTGGTGGACTTCTCGAGCCCCAACATCGCCAAGGAAATGCATGTGGGGCATTTGCGCTCCACGATCATTGGCGACTCGCTGGCGCGGGTGCTCGAGTTCCGCGGTCATCAGGTGCTGCGGCTCAATCACGTGGGCGACTGGGGCACCCAGTTCGGCATGTTGATTACCCATCTCAAGCAGGTGGCGCCGGAAGCCCTGGAGACCGCCGATGCGGTGGACCTGGGAGACCTGGTGGCCTTCTACCGCGAGGCCAAGAAGCGCTTCGATGACGATGAAGCCTTCCAGTCCACCTCCCGCGATGAGGTGGTGAAGCTGCAGGGGGGCGATTCGGTGTCGCTCAAGGCCTGGGGCCTGCTCTGTGATCAGTCGCGGCGGGAGTTCCAGAAGATCTACGACCGGCTCGACATCCGACTGAGCGAGCGCGGCGAGTCGTTCTACAACCCCTTTCTGCCGGGGGTGATTGATGGCTTGAAGGCCGCCGAACTGCTGGTCACCGACGACGGCGCCCAGTGCGTGTTCCTTGAGGGTGTGCAGGGCAAGGACGGCAAGCCCCTGCCGGTGATCGTGCAGAAGAGCGACGGGGGCTTCAACTACGCCACCACCGATCTGGCGGCCATCCGTTACCGCTTTGGTGCCGCTCCGGAGGGGGATGGCGCCCGCCGCGTCGTGTACGTCACCGATGCCGGCCAGGCCAACCACTTCGCCGGGGTATTCCAGGTGGCCGAACGGGCCGGTTGGATTCCGGACGGTGCGCGGCTCGAGCATGTTCCCTTTGGTCTGGTGCAGGGGGAGGACGGCAAGAAGCTCAAGACACGCGCGGGCGACACCGTGCGTCTGCGGGATCTGCTCGATGAAGCCGTCGAGCGCGCCGAAACTGATCTCCGTTCACGCCTGAAGGATGAGGAACGCAGCGAGTCGGAGGAGTTCATCCAGCATGTGGCGGGCACCGTGGGTTTGGCGGCGGTGAAATACGCCGACCTCAGCCAGAACCGGATCACCAACTACCAGTTCTCTTTCGATCGGATGCTGGCGCTGCAGGGCAACACGGCGCCCTATCTGCTCTATGCCGTGGTGCGTATCGCCGGCATCGCCCGCAAGGGGGGCGACCTTGCGGCTACGAATGCCCAATTGCAGTTCAGCGAGCCCCAGGAGTGGGCCCTGGTGCGGGAGCTGCTCAAATTCGATGCCGTGATCGCTGAGGTGGAGGAGGAGCTGCTGTCCAACCGGTTGTGCAGCTATCTGTTTGAGCTCAGCCAGGTGTTCAACCGCTTCTACGACCAGGTGCCTGTGCTCAAGGCCGATCCTGAAGCGCTGGCATCCCGCCTGGCCCTCTGCCGTTTAACGGCCGACACCCTCAGACTGGGGCTCGGACTGCTGGGCATCGCCACCCTGGACCGCATGTGAGCGACAACACTCAACCGTTCACACCCGGTGGTGCTCCGGCGGCTCGAGCTGCCGTCGAGCAGCTCAAGGCCTACAGCGCGCCGTTGGAGGGCCGCCGCCAGATGCTGCGGCTGGATTTCAACGAGAACACCATCGGCCCCAGCCCCCTGGTGGCCCAGGCGCTGCGCAACTTCAGTACCGAAGAGATTGCCGTGTACCCGGAGTACGACGGCCTGCGGGACGCGTTGCTCCAGAACCTGGTGGAAACCGGCTGCCGGCCGGGATTGAAGCCGGATCAGGTGGGCCTGTTCAACGGCGTGGATGCCGCCATCCATGCGGTGTTTCAGGCCTATGGCGATGCCGGTGAGACCTTGCTCACCACAGCGCCCACCTTCGGTTACTACAGCCCCTGCGCTGGCATGCAGGGCATGACGATCGAAGCGATCCCCTACGAAGGCGAGACGTTCGACTTTCCATTGGCGGCCATTCAGGAGGCGTTGGCGGCTCGCGCGCCGCGGTTGCTGTTGATCTGCAACCCCAACAATCCCACCGGCACGCGCTTGGCGGCAGAAGAGGTGATTGCTTTGGCGGCCTCAGCCCCGGGCACCTTGGTGGTGGTGGATGAGCTCTACGAGGCCTTCACCGGAGACAGCGTGCTGCCGAGTGCAGATTTCACGGCCACACCGAACCTGCTGGTGTTCCGCTCTCTGGCCAAAACAGCTGGTTTGGCGGGGTTGCGGATTGGCTTTGCCATCGGCCATGCCGATGTGGTCGATCGGGTGAGCCGCGTCACGGGGCCCTACGACGTCAACAGCGTGGCTGTGGCCGCGGCGTTCGCTGCGTTGGCGGATCAGTCGTACGTGGATGCCTATGTGGCCGAGGTGCTGCGCGCTCGCGACTGGACCCTGCAGGCGCTGCGGGACGCGGGCGTACGGCATCACTGTGCTGGCGGCAACTATCTGCTGATTTGGCCCCAGTGCCCGGTGGCGGAGGTGGATGCAACGTTGCGCGAGGCTGGAATCCTGGTGCGTTCGATGGCGGGCAAGCCCCTGATTGATGGTTGCTTCCGGGTGAGCATCGGCACCACAAGCCAGATGCAGCGCTTCATGGAGGCGTTCCTCCCCCTGCAGCGATGAACCGCCTGCTGCTGCTGGCCACCGGCGGGACCATTGCCGGCTGTGCGGCCGACAGTGCAACGCTGAACGAATACACCGCGGGTGTGCTGGGGGGTGATGCCCTGCTGGCGGCGGTGCCGCAGCTGCAGGAGCTAGCGGCGATTGATGTGGAGCAGATCGCCAACGTCGACAGCGCTGATCTGTTGTTTGCCCATTGGCGAGCGCTGGTGGGGCGCATCCGTGCTGCCTTCGCGGCGGACCCCGAGCTGGGTGGGGTGGTGATCACCCATGGCACCAACACGCTGGAGGAAACCGCCTGGTTGCTGCAGCTGTTGATCGACGATCCCCGGCCGGTGGTGCTGGTCGGGGCGATGCGGCCGGCCACGGCCCTCAGTGCCGATGGCCCCCTCAATTTGTTGCAGGCGGTGCAGGTGGCCTTAAGCCCAGAAGCGCGCGGTCAGGGTGTTCTGGTGGTGATGGATGGCCAGATCCATGCCGCCGAGCGGGTCACCAAGTTGGCCACCCAAGGGGTGGGGGCCTTTGCCAGCCCCAGTAGCGGGCCCTTGGGCTGGGTGGACGACGTTGGCGTTCATCTGCCAACAGCTCGTGGACCTCGGCAGGTGCCCTTCGCTGATCTCGATTTGCCTGAGCAATGGCCCCAGGTGCCGATCGTCTACGGCTGTGTGGAGCCCGAGCTGCTCCTGCTCAGCGCCTGTCTCAATGCCGGTGTTGCGGGCCTGGTGCTTACCGGAACGGGGGCCGGCCAGTTGTCGGCGGCTGAGCGTTCGGCGCTTGAGGCTTGGCCAGGGAAGCGGCCGTTGATGCTGCGGGCCAACCGTTGCGGGTCAGGGCCCGTACACAGCGATTCCGACGACGAACGACTCGGGCTGCTGTCAGCAGGCAGCCTCAATCCCCAGAAAGCCAGGGTGATGTTGCTGTTGGCTGTGCTGGCGGGTTGGGACAGAAATCAGCTGAAGGCGCTGATCACTGCATCACCGTGATCACGGTGGTGTCGTCGAGGCGGCCCGGCAGGGTTTGCGACCGCCCCACCCGGCGCACGGCGGTGCCATCCATGGCATCGAGGAAAGGTTGAACACCCTCTTGGTCGCAGCCTTCCGGCGCGTCGCCGTTGACGTACTGCACCGGTATGACGCGCTTGGGATTCAATTGATTCACCACTGCCGCGGCTTCTTCGGCGTTGTAAATCTTGCTGCCGCCGCCAACGCCGATGATCAACACATCGGGGTTGCCCAGCAGCACCCGGTCGGCAGGCGCGAGCTCTCCAGCGGTGGCACCGAGGTGGGCAAAGTTGAGGCCCCCCTGCTGCCAGCGCCAGAGGGTGGCGTTGCCAAAGCGGCGTCCGCCCACGCGGTCGTGGGGATTGGCAAAGCCCTCCAGGCTCAGGCCACCAATCCGGTACGACCCGGGTTGGGCCAGAAAGCGGCCGCCGGCCACCTCGCGGGCTCCCTCATCCGCCAGTTCGGAGTTGGCCAGCACAACGCCGGCCGTCAGTCGGGGCTCAGGCAGCCCTGCAGCACAACCAACTGCTTTGTAGGGGTTGAGCAACACTGACTGGCCTCCCCCCTGGATCAGCAATGCCCGTTGCCCGTAGCTGCTGATCGACACCCCACCGCCCGCTATGGCCGGCGACGTGAGGCTGACTGCCAGGCCTGCAGCGGCGGTCACAGCGGAACGCAGGACGGACATGGGAAGGGAAGAACGTGCTTCGGACGCTAACAGCGTTCTTTCTTGCTGCCGATGGCACTGCCCAGTTGCCGCAGCCAGGCCCGGATGCGCTGGTTGAGCTCTGGATCAACGCCCATGTAGGGCGTCTCCATCCAGTTGCGGCGCTCGGCTTCCTGGCAGAGCAGGGTGCGGGCCCGCTTGGCCTTTTTGCCCAGACGAACGCCCTCGCGTTTGAGCTCCTGGCTGAGCTGCAACGCGGTGCGGATGGCCAGATCACCCGGCTGGGAGTTCTGGTTGTCCACCGGCTTGAACCGCACGGTTTCCGGAATTCCCAGGCAGTGGATCAACTGAGCGAAGGGTTCCTTGGGGCCCTCCCCAAGAGATGGCGGTGGGGTGATGGAGCGGTCATAGGGAAAGAACACCGTATGGACGGATGGTTGCTTGTCGAGCCAGCCGAACAGCTGTTCCGGATCGCAGGTGCGTTTGCCGATCGATGGCTTCATCGCTTTGGCGGCGTAGGCCTCCAGCGATTGCGCCGTGGCGAAGCGCTTGACGTGCTGGGTGTAGTGAGAGTTGAGGTAGCTGGGTTGATCCCGCACAAAGCCGATCACGGTCACATCGACGCCGGCTTGGTTCAATTTCTTCAGCAGCCAATCACCGAGGCAGCGGCTGTCCTTGGCAGACCGGGGCCGACTCAGAATGTGTGAGAACGCCTCATGGGACACGATCGGGGTGAACCCTTCCGTTTGGGCCTGACGAATCAGCTTTCGCCAAGGTTTGAAGTTCTTCTTTCGAACGGCCTTGAGCAGCGTCTTCCGTTCCTTGGCGGCGTAGCGAAAGCCGAAATCCTGGAGTTTTGGATTGTTGGCTTTTAGCCGTCTCTGAATCGTTGTGGATGCCGTTTTGTGCATCCCGATGTGCAAGATGAGCCTCATGATGCTCGGCTGGATCAGCCTTCCGCTTCCCGCAGAAAGTTGGCCAGCAGTTGGTGGCCTTGATCGGTGAGCACGCTTTCAGGGTGGAACTGCACCCCCTGCAGGTGCGGATGCTCCCGGTGCCTCAGGCCCATAATCGTGCCGTCTTCGAGCCAGGCAGTCACCTCGAGGCAGTCCGGCAGGGTGTCGCGTTCGGCGATCAGAGAGTGGTAGCGGGTGGCCGTCAGCGGTTGGGGCAGTCCCGCGAACACGCCGTCACCTTTGTGCAGGACGGGTGAGGTCTTGCCGTGCATCTGCTGCTGGGCGCGCACCACCCGGCCGCCGTACACCTGGGCGATGGCCTGATGGCCCAGGCACACCCCCAGGGTGGGCACCGTTGCGGAAAGTTCTTTGAGGATGTCGAGGCAGACGCCCGATTGATCCGGGTCGCCAGGGCCTGGAGAGAGCAGGATCGCGTCGGGCTTCAGGGCGCGGATCTGCTCCAGGCTGATGGCGTCGTTGCGATGCACCTGCAGATCGGCTGCCAACGGATGCTGGGCGGCGAGCTCACCGAAGTACTGCACCAGGTTGAAGGTGAAGCTGTCGTAGTTGTCGATGACCAGCAGCATCTGAGAATCGGGAGTCAGAGCCCCAGGCGGAGCAAGAGCGGCGGAAGCAGGAGAAACAGAGCGATCAGCAAGGAGCTGATGGCGGCCGTCAGCACGGCGGCAGCAGCACAGTCTTTGGCGATGCGGGCCAAGGGGTGATAGCGCCGGCCAATGGCCAGATCCACCACCGCTTCCACCGCTGTGTTCAGCAGCTCCAACACCAGAACGGCAGCCACCGTAAGCACCAGCACGGCCAGGCGGATCAGATCCAGTTCCAGCCAGGTGGCCAGGCCAAACACCACCAGCCCCGTCACCACATGGATACGGAAGTTGCGCTGGGTGAGGAAGGCGTAGCCGAGGCCCTGGGCGGCGTAGCGAAAACTTGCCGGCAGATCGCCGGCGATGCGCCAGCTGCCCCGTCGCCGCATGGCGTTGGGCACCATGGCTACCTCCTCTGAAGCTGCGTCTGCGGAGGCTGTCCGGGGCGATTCAGTGGTCATCGGAACGCAACTCCAACTCCGCAGGGCACATGGCCGCTGCCCGAAGATTACCCGGATTGTTCAGGTCACCCATCCCCTAGAAGCCTCTCCTGCAGGGCAAGCATCGTGGCAAGGCTCTTCTCATCGGGATGGTCCCAGCCCAGCAGGTGCAGCAGGCCATGACTCACCAGCCAGCGCAATTCCTGTTGGAGGCTGTGCCCCTGCTCCTTGGCCTGACGCCGGGCCGTCTCCAGAGAAACGACGATGTCTCCCAGTTCGATGCTGGGGCCCTCCATCCAGTCGCCGGCGTCGTCGAGGGCGGCAAACGACAACACATCCGTGGGGCCTGTCTTCTGGCGCCAGGCGCTGTTCAAATCCGCGATGGTGGCGTCATCGGTGAAGCGCAGCCCCAGGCTCAACTCCTCCGCCGAACGCACCAGGGTTGGGCAGTCGAGGCTCTCATCCCCGCAAACGATCTTCAGCCAAAGCTCCAACTGCTGAAGCCAGACCGTTTCATCGAGCAAATCGCCGCTTTCCGAGGCTTGCAGAGCCCCTTCCTCCCGATCCAATGCGAGGTCGAGCTCCATGCCTAGCCCGGCAGGGTCGGACGCCCCAGCCAAGCCACAAGGGTGATGAAGCCGAGGAAGCCCATGGCGGTGAGGCCGAAGTGAAACAGGCTCTTGCTGCCCTTGCGCACCATGTTGCGCATGGCCTGTTTGACGAAACTCGGCGGTGGGGTGCTCTCGCTGGCCATGGGATCAGGAATCGGCGTCGGCGCCGGGGCTGTCGACACCCTGGCGCAAAGAGGCGTCGATGAACGGGTCGAGGGCCCCATCCATCACCGCTTGCACATCGTTGGTTTCTTCATTGGTGCGCAGGTCTTTCACCATTTGGTATGGCTGAAAAACGTAGTTGCGGATCTGGTTGCCCCAGGCCGCTTCAACGATGTCGCCGCGGATGTCGGCGATTTCGGCCGCCCGTTGCTCCTGGGCGATCACCAGCAGCTTGGCCATCAGCAACGCCATTGCTTTCTCCTTGTTCTGGAGCTGGGAGCGCTCCTGGGTGCAGCGCACAAACAGCCCGGTTGGGATGTGCAGGATGCGCACGGCGGTTTCCACCTTGTTCACGTTCTGGCCACCCGCGCCGCCCGAGCGGCTGGTGGTGATCTCCAGGTCCTTTTCAGGAATATCGAGCTTGACCTCCTCCTCGATCTTGGGCATCACCTCCACACCGGCAAAGCTGGTCTGGCGCTTGTCATTGGCGTTGAACGGTGAGATGCGCACCAGGCGATGGGTGCCCTTTTCGTTGCGCAGGTAGCCGTAGGCGTAGCGACCTTCGATCTCGATCGTGCAGCTCTTGATGCCGGCTTCCTCCCCTTCGGAGAGTTCATCCACGGTTACCTTCATGCCGTGGTCTTCCGCCCAGCGGGTGTACATGCGCAGCAGCATCTGGGCCCAGTCCTGGGCATCCGTTCCGCCGGCACCTGCATTGATGCTGAGGACGGCACCCTCCTTGTCGTATTCGCCGCTGAGCAGACGCTCCAGCTCCCAACGGTCCAGCCCCTGACGCAGCTGGTTCAGACCGTTCTGAGCCTCCTGCAGCAGGTCCTCGTCGGGCTCCAGCTCGTAAAGCTCAAGGGTGGCCTGGGCGTCGTCGATAGCACCGCGCCATCCGGCCAGCTGAGATAGCTGGGCCTTCACCTCATCCAGACGTCGCATCTGCTTCTGGGCGTTCTGCTGGTCATCCCAGAAATCGGGCTGGGCCGCGAGTTGTTCGAGATCCTGTTGCCTGGCGTTCAGTGCAGGAACGTCAAAGACAGTCCTGGGCATTGCCCAGGCGGTCAGTTAGCTCGGAGAGGTCGCGTTTGAAGTCGGTGAGATCCAGCAAGGACTCTGTCCTGATCAGCCTCTGACGCTATCAGCGCAGTTGCTGCATAGGATCCGACCACTGGCATCACCAACGCAATGGCCAAGGTTGAGATCTACACCTGGCGTACCTGCCCGTTCTGCGTCCGCGCCAAGGGGCTCTTGGATCGCAAGGGAGTGAGTTACACCGAACACAGCGTGGATGGCGATGAGCCCGCTCGGGATGCCATGGCGGCCCGGGGTGATGGTCGCCGCAGTGTTCCGCAGGTGTACATCGATGACCGCCACATCGGCGGTTGCGATGACCTCCACGCTCTGGATCGTGCCGGTGAGCTTGATGCGCTGCTGAAGGCCTGATCAATGCGCCAGCTGTTCGTTCTGGATCCGCTGGGGCAGATCAATCCAGCCAAGGATTCCACCGCTGCACTGATGCAGGCCGCCCATCGCGCTGGCGATGAGGTGTGGGCCTGCACGCCCTCCGATTTGATTGCGCGGGGCGATGAACCCCTTGCGATTGCCTTGCCGGTGACCCCGGAGCCTTGGATCACGCTTGGGGTGGCGGAGCGTCAGGCCCTGGCTGGATTTGACGTGATCTGGATGCGGAAGGACCCGCCTGTGGATGAGGCGTATCTGTACGCCACCCATCTGTTGGAGGTAGCCGAGCGCGCTGGAGTCCGGGTGCTCAATCGCCCCAGCGCGCTGCGCAGCTGGAACGAAAAGCTGGGGGCCTTGCGTTTCAGCCGTTGGATGGCTCCCACGCTTGTGGCTGGGCGGGTGGCTGAGCTGCTGTTGTTTGCCCAGGAGCAGCAGGAGATCGTGCTCAAACCCCTGGGGGGTCGTGCAGGCCTGGGGGTGATTCGGGTCAACGGCCAGTCGCCGGGCTTGAAGGCCCTGCTGGAACTGGTGACCGAGCAGGAACGCTTGCCGGTGATGGCCCAGGCCTTTCTGCCGTCCGTGAGCGAAGGTGACAAACGCATCCTGCTGGTGGATGGTGACCCCCTGGGGGCGATTAACCGGCGTCCTTCAGCCGGAGAATTCCGCAGCAATCTGGCCGTGGGTGGCCAGGCGGAAGCCACAGAACTCACCGAGCGGGAACGTCAGATCTGCGCTGCCCTGGCCCCGGCGCTGCGGGCGGAAGGGTTGTTCTTCGTTGGCATCGACGTGATCGGCGGGATGCTCAGCGAAATCAACGTCACCAGCCCCACGGGGGTGCGGGAAGTGGAGCGGCTGATGAACCAACCCCTGGCGGATCAGACGATCGAGCGGTTGCGCGCGTTGGTCTGAAGTTCCAGCTGGTCCGCCAGCACCGCCAGCTTCAGCCCCACTTCCTGCAGCTCGCGCTCGGCAACGGACCCCCGCACCAGGCCGGCTCCGGCGGTCAGGTCCAGCTCGCAGCCGCGGGCATGACCGCAGCGGATCGCCACCCGTAGTTCCGCATCACCGGCGCTGTCGATCCAACCGATCGGCGCCGCATAACTGCCCCGTTCAAACGGCTCGAGGGTTCGCAGCCAGGCCATTGCGTCGCGGCGTGGCAACCCGGCAACGGCGGGGGTGGGATGCAGCTGTTCGGCCAGCGCCAGCACGGGCTGACCATGGGTTTCCGCTGTGATTGGGGTGTGCAGGTGGGTGAGGTTGCCGTGGCGGGCCAGTTGGGGTTGGCGGCGGCGGCGGGGGGTCAACCCGTTGCGGCGCAGTTGGTCAGTGATGGTTTCCACCACCAGTTCGTGTTCGCGGCGGTCTTTGTCGGAGCGCAGCAGCTGCGCCCCGGAATCCCCTTGACCCGCCGTGCCGGCCAGGGCATCACTGCGCAGCCATCCGGCGCGCAGGCTGAGCAGCCGTTCCGGTGAGGCACCGAAGAAGGCATCCCCGGCATGGCGCTGCCAGAGGAAGCGGCAGCTGCCGGCTTGCTGCCGCCGCAGCCGTTTCAACAGCGGTAAGGGGTCGAAGGTATCGGCCAGAACGATGCGGTGTCGCACCGCCAGCACCAGTTTGTGCAGGTCGCCGCTGTTGACCAGATCAATGCCGCGGGTGAGGGCTGTTGCATAGCGCTGCCGCCAGGTTTCCGGTTCTGATGCCACCAGCGCCTGGGGCGTGAGCCGGGTTGGCGTGGCCGGCGTCATGAGCAGCTGTTCGTGCTTGAGCCAGAGCTGTTCCGCCAGCTCGCGGCAGTCCGCTGCACTGCTCACGACCCCATTCAGCCGCAGCCAGCCTCGGCGTCCCTGACGGCTGAGCTGCCAACGGGGCAGCACCGCCTGCACCGATGGCACCACCGCTTCACTGCGGCGTCGCTCACTCACCTGATCGAAGAAGCGGAAGCGCAGCAGCACCCGAGGCCGCGCATGGGCTGGGCTGTCCGGTGCTGTGTCGTGCAGGCGGCTGAGGCAGAGGTCGGCGAAGCGCTGGGCCTGCTCAAAGCGACGGCTGCCGGCCAGCTCCAGTTCTTGGCAGGGCCCTGCGGCAGCCAGGCAGAGGCCCGGCGCGCTGTCCCACAGCACCTGCAGGCTTTCCTGTTCCGCCAGCTGCGGCAAGGCCAGAAGCGGGTCGATCCCTTCGATCGGCAGGGCCAGGCTGAGCAGCGCTTCATCGCCGTCACAGCCCAACCAACCCCGCTGGGCAGCGGAGAGGAGGGTGCTGAAACAACAATCAGCCGACATCCGCGGCGTTTCCGGCCAGGGTTACTGCTCAAATGTATGGGTCTTCGCCCTGCGGGAACGGGTTCTGTCCATGTCTGAGCCGCAGGCTGTCGCATCCCGTTACGCCGATCGGCGCCGTTTGTGGAAGGCAGCGATCAAGTGGCCGATGTATTCCGTCGCGGTGATGCCCGTGCTGCTGGCGGCTGGATGGCAGTTCGGGGTGGCGGGCTCGCTGCGATGGCTGCAGCTGGGGGGCTTTGTGCTGGCGGCCATCCTGCTGCTGCTCTGGGAAAACCTCAGCAACGATGTTTTTGATGCAGCCACGGGTGTGGATGCCACCGGCAAGCCCCATTCCGTGGTGAATCTCACCGGCCGCAGGGACCGTGTCACCCAGGGGTCGACCGCTGCGCTGGTGCTCGGGTTGCTGGTGATGGCCGGGTTGGCCTGGAACAGCAGCGGTGCGGTGCTGGCCCTGGTGCTGGTCTGCTGCGGTTTGGGTTACATGTACCAGGGTCCTCCATTTCGCCTGGGCTACCGCGGCCTGGGTGAGCCCCTGTGCTGGTTGGCCTTTGGGCCCTTCGCCACCGCAGCGGCCCTGGTGGTGTTGCAACCGAGGGGCACGGCGTCAATTCCTTGGGGCACCGCCTTGATCTTGGGGGCAGGTCCCGCCCTGGCGACCACCCTGGTGTTGTTCTGCTCCCACTTCCATCAGGTGGAGGAGGATGCCGCCCACGGCAAACGGTCCCCAGTGGTGCGTCTGGGCACGGCCCGGGCAGCGGCCTTGGTGCCCTGGTTTGTGGCCCTGACGCTGGCGCTGGAGTGGGTGCCCGTGCTGCATGGGGACTGGCCTCCGACGGTGTTGTTGAGCGCTCTTGGCCTTCCTGCCGGCGTGCAGCTGATGCGTTTGCTCCAGCGCCATCACGACCGGCCGGAGCTGATCAGCGGCAGCAAATTTCTGGCCTTGCGCTTCCAGGGTTGGAATGGTCTGGGGCTGAGTGCGGGCCTGGCGCTGGCTCGTGTCTGGACCGGCGGATGACGCTCCGGTTGCAGCGTCGCCGCTTTCGCTTTGCCCTGCTGCAGCCCCTGCGCACGGCATCCGGCGAGCTGCGGGAGCGCTGTGGCTGGTTGCTGCGGCTTGATGACGAACATGGGGCCGTGGGCTGGGGCGAAGTGGCTCCGCTTCAGCCGCATCAGTTCACGGCCTGTGAGCACGCCCTCGCCGCGCTGCCGGACGTGCTTTCTCAGGCTCAGCTGGAGAGTGTGTTGCGGGAAACCCCGGGGCCGGTGGGTTTTGGCGTTGGTGCGGCACTGGCGGAGCTGCAGGGTGTGGTGGGCGTTGCTTCGCCCCAGGGCTGGCTGAAGGCTCCTGCCCCGGCGCTGTTGCTGCCGGCTGGCGAGGCGATGCTTTTGGCCCTGGAGGCTGCTGCGGCATCGATGGGTGGCCTGGAGCGCTGCACCTTCAAGTGGAAGGTGGCCACGCTGCCGGATGCTCTGGAGCGTCAGCTGCTCGAGCAGCTGCTCCAGCGGCTGCCGCCCACGGCCCGGTTGCGTCTGGATGCCAATGGCGGCTGGGATCGCAGCACGGCTGAGGCCTGGATGCAGCGGTTGCGCGATGACCCGCGCCTGGACTGGTTGGAGCAACCGCTGCCGGTGGAGGATCAAGCCGGCCTGGATCAGTTGGCAGCGCTGGGGCCGGTGGCCCTCGATGAATCCCTCGACCAGCACCCCGAGCTGCGCCGCAGCTGGAGCGGCTGGCAGGTGCGGCGGCCTGCGCTGGAGGGTGATCCCCGCATGTTGTTGCAGGAGCTGCAGGAGGGACTGCCCCAACGGATGCTGAGCACGGCGTTTGAAACCGGCATCGGTCGGCGCTGGCTGGAGCATCTGGCCGGGCTTCAGGCCCAGGGGCCCACGCCGGCGGCACCGGGCCTGGCCCCCGGCTGGACGCCAACGGGGCCGATGTTCTCCAACGATCCAGAGCAGGTCTGGGCCGCGGCGGCATGAGCGAGTTCGAGCGGCTGGAGCAGGGGCTGGCGGCAGGGCAGTGGGTGTCCCTGTCGCCGGAGGCGGAAGCGGCCCCCATCGCTCAATTGCCGCCGGGGCCAGGGGTGGTGGTGCGCAGTGGTGGCAGCAGTGGCGGCAGCCGTTGCTGCGCCCAGCCGTCGCTGCATTTGGACCGTTCGGCCGCCGCCACCGCCCATTGGTTGACGGGCATTGGCGTTGACCCCGCCTCCACCCTGCTGCTCAATCCACTGCCGCTGGCCCATGTGAGTGGTCTGATGCCCTGGTGGCGCTCCCGCTGCTGGGGCGTGGGGCATCAGCAGCTGCCGGCAGGGTTGATGAAAACCCCCACCGAATTGCTTGCGTTTTGCCAGGGCCTGCCCGCTTGGGGCAAGAACCCTGCAGTGCTGTCCTTGGTGCCCACGCAGCTGGCGCGGCTGCTGGCCCATCCCGATGGGGTGGCCTTTTTGCAGCAGCTGCAGGTGATCTGGATCGGTGGCGCTGCTCTCCCGGCTCCGTTGGCGGAGCAGGCACGTGTGTTGCAGCTGCCGCTGGCTCCTTGTTATGGCTCAACGGAGACGGCGGCGATGGTGGCGGCGCTGCCTCCGGAGCGTTTTTTGGCTGGCGAGCCTGGCTGTGGGGACCCGCTGATGGATGTGGAACTGCGGCTCGCCACGGATGGGGCGCTTCAGGTGCGCACCGATCGCTTGGCCCTGGGCCGTTGGTGGGTGGATCAGCCGGATCGGTGGGAATCGCTCAGGGATGCCGATGGCTGGTGGCGCTCCGGGGATCAGGCCGCGTTGTCCCCTGGTCTCCAGATTGCAGGCCGAATCGATGGCGCCATTCACTCCGGTGGCGAAACCGTGTTCCCCGAGCAGCTGGAGGAGCGCTTGATGGCGGCGCTGCAGGCGGCATCGCTCCCGGTGAACGCCGTGCTTCTCCTTGGTGTGGACGATCCGGAGTGGGGGCAGCGGCTGGTGGCCCTGGTGGGCAGCTCTGACGCTGCGGTGCTGCAGCGCCTTGAGCTGCTGACGCGGCCCTGGCCAGCGGCGGAAACGCCGCGGCGCTGGTTGTTGTGTCCCGACCTGGCCCCCAATGCGCTGGGGAAATGGCATCGCCAGCGCTGGCGGGAGTGGTTAGAGCGGTTGGATGCGGCCGAGGCTTGATGCTTCCAGCCAACGGTCCACCCCATCGGGCAGGGCACAACGGCGCCGGGTGCTGGCGTCGATGGCCACATGGCGCAGGCAGCCTGAGGCCACCAGCTGCTCGTCCAGCAGCACCCGGCTGTTCACCACAAAACTGCTGGGATCGAGCCGTTCCGGTTTCAGGCGGATCAGCAGCTTGTCGCCCACCTGCACCGGGGCGCGGTAATCGGCATGGCAGTGCACGATCGGCAACGCCACGCTCGGTTGCTCTCCGCGGCCGCCGGGAAAAACCGATCCCGCTGTTAAGCCAAAGCGTTCCAGGCTTTCCTCCCAGGCCTGGTGGCACCAGCCCAGCAGCTGCTGAAAGTGCATCACGCCGGCGGCGTCGGTGTCGCTGAAGCGCACGGTTCGGCTCAGCTCCAGCCAGGGGGCAGAGGTCATGGCGATGTGTTGTTCGAGCCGGTGCCGACTGTCACCCTGACAGAAATCCCGCCTGAAGCATGGCCGCGCCGATCGCTCATGAGCCCCCGTCCATTCAGAAGGCCTGGCAGGCCTTCCTGCAGCACATTCCCGTGGTGCTGGTGAGCTGGGTGGGCTCCATCGTGCTGTCGCTGTTGGCTGTTCTGGTCTATGGCCTCACCCTCGTTGTGGTGTCCGCGATCCTTGGCAGCAGCGATGCGGCAGTGGGGCTCGGGGCGGTGCTCGCCCAACTGGTTCAGCTGCCTCTCTCGATCCTCGCCAGCCTTCTATCGGTGCTGTTGGTGGCTGTTCCTGCCCTCTACTACGAGCGCGGGGAGGTGGTGACGATTTCAGTGGCTGCTCAGTTGCTCAGCGGCCGTTGGTGGCGTTACGTCCTGGCGGGGCTGTTCTTTTCGCTGGTCACCACCATGGGTTTTCTGCTCTGCATCCTTCCCGGGCTTGCGGTGGCTTTGGTCACGCCGGTGTTCGTCAATCGCATCTTCGTTACCGAGATGAGCATCGGTGAAGCCTTTGCCAACTCGTTCCAGGTGGTCTACCGCTCGCAGAACGGCTTGAGCTTTGTGGGCCTAGAGGTGTTGGTGGGCATCGTTGTGGGGCTGCTCGCTCTGCTGACCTGTGGTCTGGGCGGCTTTGTGGTGATTCCCATGGCTAGCTTCTTCCTTCAGAACGTCGCCTATGAGCGCGGCCTGTTGCGCTGAGCGCTCAGCCGCTGGGCCAGCCGTTGGTGCTCAGGCGCAGCAGCCAGTAGCTGATCAACCCTCCACCAACAAGCGGAAGGGGCCAGAGGGGCAGGCCCCTGGGGATGAGGCGTCGTTGCTGGAGGGCCACCACACTCCAGAGCACCAGCACAACGGCAACAACTGGGCCGAAGAGATGCCATTGCAGTGATCCGCTCAGATCACCGGTGAGGGCTGCCGCAGTTGCACGGGTGAGAAAGCAGGTGGGGCAGGGCACGCCGGTGAGGGCCCTCAGCGGACATCCAAGGCCTGGAAGGCCTGGATGAAGGCCCTTGAGCCACAACGCGCCGGTCAGGGTCGCGGGTATCAGGTAGCCCGCGCGTTGCAACCGCCGCAGAAAACGATTCAGAGATCAGCGATCCACCGATCCCATGATCACGTCGATGGAACCGAGGATGGCCATGATGTCGGCAACCTTGTGTCCCTTGAGGATGTGGGGAAGGATCTGCAAGTTGTTGCTGTCAGCAGCGCGGATCTTGAATCGCCAGGGGGTGACGTCGTTGTTGCCCTGGATGAACACGCCGATCTCGCCCTTGCCCGACTCCAGCCGGGTGTACAGCTCGCCGTTGGGGATCTTGAAGGTGGGCGCCACCTTCTTGGCTACGTACTGGAAGTCGAAACCGGCGGCGTCGCTGCCCTTGCCTTCGTTGAGTCGCTTGGCCTCGAGGTTTTCGGTGGGGCCGCCTGGGATCATGTCGCAGGCCTGGCGCAGGATCTTGAGCGACTGGCGCATTTCTTCGATGCGCACGCGGTAGCGGGCGTAGCAGTCGCCTTCCTTCTCCCAGGCCACCTGCCAGTCGAAATCGTCGTAGCACTCGTAGTGATCCACTTTGCGCAGATCCCAGGGCACACCGGAAGCGCGCAGCATCGGACCGGAGAGGCTCCAGTTGATGGCGTCTTCCTTCTCGATCGTTCCCAGGCCTTCAATCCGGCGCCGGAAAATCGGGTTGTTGGTGATCAGCTTTTCGTATTCATCGATCTTGGGGCCGAACCAGTCGCAGAAATCGCGGCACTTTTCAAGCCAGCCCCAGGGCAGGTCCGCGGCGACGCCGCCGATGCGGAAATAGTTGTTGTTGATCAGCCGCTGGCCGGTGGCGGCTTCCCAGAGGTCGTAGATCATCTCCCGCTCGCGGAAGATGTAGAAGAACGGGGTCTGGGCACCCACGTCAGCAAGGAAGGGTCCAAGCCAGAGCAGGTGATTGGCGATGCGGTTGAGTTCCAGCATCAGCACCCGGATGTAGCTCGCCCGCTTGGGCACTGGGATATTCGCCAGTTTTTCCGGGGCGTTCACCACGATCGCCTCGTAGAACATCCCCGCCGCGTAGTCCATGCGGCTCACGTAGGGCACGAACATCACGTTCGTGCGGTTCTCGGCGATCTTTTCCATGCCGCGATGGAGGTAACCGATCACCGGTTCGCAGTCGACCACGTCCTCTCCATCGAGGGTGACCACGAGCCGCAGCACCCCGTGCATGGAGGGGTGGTGGGGCCCGAAGTTCACCACCATGGGCTCCGTGCGCGTTTCCAGCTGCGTCATGGGAGCGGTGGTCCGATCGATGTGTAGATCTTAAGGAGTCTTCGCCTGTGGCTTGTGCCCCCCTTCAGCCATGTGCCCGTGCTGGCCGATGCGGTGCTGGATGCGGCCCGGCAGATTCCCCGTCCGGATGGCCTGTTGATCGATGCCACTCTCGGTGGCGGTGGCCACAGCGCTCTGTTGCTGGAACAGCATCCCGGCCTGCGATTGATCGGTTTGGACCAGGACGCCACGGCCCGGGCCGCGGCCGCGGAGCGTCTGGCCTCCTTTGGCGATCGCGTCTCGATCGTGGCCACCAACTTTGCCGATTACGTGCCGCCAGAGCCCGCTGTGATGGTTCTGGCGGATCTGGGGGTGAGCAGCCCGCAGCTGGATGTGGCGGAGCGGGGCTTCAGTTTTCGCCTGGATGGTCCCTTGGACATGCGGATGAATGCCGCTGGTGAAGGGGAGACTGCGGCTGAGCTGATTGATCGCCTGGAGGAGAACGAGCTCGCGGATCTGATCTATGGCTACGGGGAGGAGCGGCTGTCCCGCCGCATCGCTCGGCGGATCAAAGCCGATCTCAAAGACAAGGGTTCCTATGACGGCACCGCGGCCTTGGCCTACGCCGTGGCCGGTTGCTATCCCCCCAAGGCGCGGCGGGGGCGGATTCATCCCGCCACCCGCACTTTTCAGGCCCTGCGGATTGCCGTGAACGATGAGTTGGGGGTGCTCGATCGCCTGCTCCAGCAAGCCCCTGACTGGCTCGAGCCCGAGGGGCTTCTGGGAATCATCAGCTTCCATTCCTTGGAAGACCGCCGAGTCAAAACCGCCTTTCTGCGCGATGAGCGCTTGCAACGGATCACCCGCAAGCCGGTGGTGGCCACCGAGCAGGAGGAGGAGGCCAATCCCCGCAGCCGCAGTGCCAAGTGGCGCGTGGCCCAGCGTCTGGTGGCTGCTTAGCGGCCGCTCATGAACCCGGCGGCATCGTCATCGCCGAACAATTGGCGGTAGGCGGAAGCAGTGAGGCCAGACACCACAGGAACGGCCGCCAGCAGGCCGAATCCGCAGGCTACAAAGCCCAGCGCCAAACCCCCCAGCTGCAGTGCCAGCAGGCCAAACACCGTCCACCAGTGCTACTGAACCGTGGTGAAGCCTGCTTGCAGGGCCTGGATGGGGCCGAGGCCCTTCATCACGGCCAGGTAGCCCAGAAAAGCCTGGTTCACCTGGATGTACAGGCTCAAGACACTGCCGAGGAATAGGAGCAGCATCGCGACGGGGCTGCTCAGCAGCTGCAATCCCAAAGCCTGGAGCGCAGCCAGCAACACCGGCAGTTGGCTGGGGTCTGACCCATCAGCTCCCACGCTCAGGCTCACCAGGTCCTCTACCAAGGGGCTCGCCTGCGCTGCATTCACCGCCAAGGCGAACGCTGCGCCGCTGATCAGTGTCAGCAACAGCCCCAGAACAAACTGACGGCTGAACAGGCGCCAAGTTGCTCCTGGATTGAGTTTGATCAGATCGCCAAAGGTCGGTTGTTTGCCCTGCAAGCCGAGCCAGACCCCGCGCATCAATCCGATCGAGACCCAGAGATTGATCAAACCGCTGGTCAGGCTGTTGGCGGGGGCGGGCAGCCAGTCGAGCGCCAGGTTGCAGCCGAAGCTGAGCAGCACAAAGCCCACAAATGGCCAAGGGCTGCGCCGGAACACCTGCCAACCGTCCTGCAGGGCCTGCCCTAAGGAAAGTCCTGTCGGGGAGGGGGTGGTGGCCATGGCGTCCAGGCAGCTGCGCGGACGTTAGGGAGCTCAAGCTTTGGTGGCAGCAACGGCGTCGCTGATTGCGGCGATGGCCTGATCCACATCGGTGGCTGTGGTGTCGCGCCCCAGGCTCAACCGCAACGAGGCTTCGGCTTCAGCGCGCGAGCGGCCGATCGCCTGGAGCACGTGGGATGGGGCGCCGTTGCTGCAGGCGGAGCCACTGCTGCAGGCCAGGTGGGGGCGCAGGGCCCGGTGCAGGCGGCTGCCGTTCACCCCGGGCAGGCTGATGTTGAGGTTGTGGGGAAGACGCGGCTGCAGGGCTCCATTGAGCAGCACCCCCGGGAGGCGCCGCTGCAGGCCCTCCCAGAGCTGATCGCGCAGCTTCTGAAGCCGGCTGTTGCGCTGATCTTGCTCCTGCAGAGCCAGGCGGGCGGCGGCGGCAAAGCCCACGATCAAGGCGGTGGGCAGGGTGCCGGCCCGGAGTCCCGACTCCTGGCCGCCCCCCCACTGCAGCGGTTCGATCGCGATGCCCTCCCGCAGCACCAGGGCACCGATGCCCTTGGGTCCGTAAAGCTTGTGGGCACTGAGGCTGAGCAGATCAACCCCCAGGGCATCGGGGTTGAGTGGCAAGGTTCCGAAGGCCTGGGCCCCATCGCTGTGCAGGGTGATGCCATGGCTGCGGCAGACAGCTCCCAGCTGCTCGAGCGGCTGAAGCACGCCGATTTCGTTGTTGGCTGCCATCACGCTCACCAGCCGCGTCTCAGGGGTGATCGCCGCCTCCAGCTGCTCGGGGCTGATCAGTCCATCGGGGCCTGGGGTCAGCAGGGTGACGCTGAACCCCTCCCGTTGCAGCTGCTGGAGCGGATCGAGCACGGCGTGGTGTTCGGTGGCCACGCTGATCAGATGCGCCTTGCCCAGGGCGCGGGCATGGCCCAGCAGCGCCAGGTTGTTGGCTTCGGTGGCGCCACTGGTGAACACCAGCCGTTCTGGGTTCACCCCCAAGGTCTCCGCCAACTGGCGCCGCGCCAGCTTCACCGCTGCAGAGGCGCTGAGGCCGAGCCGATGCTGCCGGCTGGAGGGATTGCCCCAGTCCGTACTCCAGAAGGGTGCCATCGCCTCCACCACCTCAGCCGCACAGGGGGTGGTGGCCTGGAAATCAAAGGCGAGAGCCGAGCCGCTCAGGACGATTCAGGCAGATGTTGCGATCATGGTGCTGCATTGCGAACAGCGCTGGCATGGGTCTGCGGATGCCGATGGCTCTCCTGGGTTTGGGGGGGCTGATTTGGGCGCAGCCCGTGAGTGGTTTCGATCGTGAGCAGGTGCTGGAGCGGATGCGCCAATCGCGGCCGGCTGATCTCAAGGTGTTGATCGAACGACCGGCCCCCGTTGGCACCCTGTCGATCGGGATCTATGGAGTCAAGCCAGCGCCGTCGAATCCCGACACCCGCAGCTACAGCTTGTGGGAGGAGTCGGCGTCGCATCTGAACGTTTATGTGGAGAGCGTCAATTGCTCCACAGAGAAGCCCTTGCGGGTGAAACGCACGCCATCGGCCGTTTATGTGCGCACCCTCAACCCCGGCGGTCCGATCACGGACGTGAACCGTGAGGATCACCTGGTGTGGTGGGCGGCCTGTGTGCCGGAGGTGGCGGGAACCGACCCTGCCACGTTGCGCCAGAAGGCTCTGGATCTGGGCTTTTCCACCCTGATACCCGAACAGCAGGAGCAGTTACCCGCACTGGCCCGTTGAGCGCGCGCTCCATACATTGCGCCCAGAGCGATTCCAGCCATGAGCGACGCGCCCACCCCCACTGCTGAATCCGCCGAGGTCGCGGCGCCCGCTCCGCGTCTGTTGCTGGTGGACGATGAGCCGGGCCTGCGCACGGCGGTGCAGGCCTACCTGGAAGACGAAGGCTTTGAGGTGACCACTGCCGTGGATGGGGAAGAAGGCTTCGCCAAGGCGCAGCAGATGCTGCCGGATGTGGTGATCAGCGACGTGATGATGCCGCGGCTGGATGGCTATGGCCTGCTGCAGAAGCTGCGCGCCGATGAACGGCTCGGAGGCACTCCGGTGATCTTCCTCACCGCCAAGGGGATGACGGCGGACCGCACTCAGGGCTACCTGGCCGGAGTGGACGACTACATCCCCAAGCCCTTCGATCCCGATGAGCTGGTGGCGCGGGTGCGCAACGTGGCCCAGCGCCAGCAACGGCTGTTGCAGGAAGCTGCGCGCTTTGCCGATACTGATATGGGTCAGATGGCCAAGCAGATCACTGAGATCCGCTCGCTGCTGGCCCAGGCCGAAGCGCTGCCTTCCACCGAGCCGGTGGTGCACAGCTTCACGCCGCGGGAGGCGAGTGTGCTCCAGCTGGTGGCGGAAGGATTGATGAATAAGGAGATTGCCCGCCAGTTGGAGACCTCGATCCGCAATGTGGAGAAATACGTGAGCCGGTTGTTCAACAAGACGGGCACCTCCAGCCGCACGGAACTGGTGCGCTACGCCCTGGAGCACCGTCTCGTGACTTGAAGCCGGCAGCGCTCAACGACGGCTGGACCTATCACGATCGTGTGCCGCGGGCCGCTGCCGGCACCTTGGTGAGCGATTGGTTGGCGGATCGCTATCGCCACTCCGATGCCGCAGTGTGGCAGCAGCGGATTGCGGCGGGCGAGCTGGATTGGAATGGAGCGCTGCTCTGCAGTGATCGAGCCTTGCAGGGCGGTGAGGCCCTCTCTTGGCGGCGTCCGCCCTGGCTGGAGGAGGCGATCCCGGATCAATGGGAGACGATCCACGACGACGGCGATCTGTTGGTGATCAACAAGCCCTCCGGCTTGCCGGTAATGCCCGGTGGGGGGTTCCTGCGCCACACGCTCACGGCCCTGCTCGAGCCCACAGGAGCCCGGCCGGTGCACCGCCTGGGGCGCTTCACCTCCGGTCTGCAGCTGTGTGCCCGCACGCCGCAAACGCGTGCCCTCTGGTCAGAGCAGTTCCGCCCCGACGGCGGTTGCCGCAAGGTGTATCAGGCCTGGAGTCAGCGAGTGCCCGGCTTGGAGTTGGGGCAGTGCCTGACGGTGAGCAGTGATGTGGTGGAACGGCCGCATCCGCTCTTGAGTTGGATCTGGGGGCCCGAACCGCTCAGCGATGCGCCGATCCGCAAACGGCTTTCCGCCCACTCCGAGCTGGAGCTGTTGGAGCGCACAGACGAGGGTGATCGCCTGCGGGTGACGATCACCACCGGCCGGCCCCATCAGATCCGCATTCATCTGGCGCAGCTGGGCAGTCCCTTGCTGGGGGATCCGCTGTACCTCCCGGATCGCGAGATTTCAGCAAGCGCAACCCCCGGTGATGGCGGCTATCGGCTGCATGCCTGGCGGCTTTCGGGTCTCCCTCACTTAGGGGACAAAATGTTCCAGGTGAATCCCCCAAGTGAGGGAGATCAGGCTTTGCGGAACTCGATTAAGCGGGAGAAATAGAAGGGGGCCTTGTTCAGGCTGCGGCGCACCAGCTTGAAGCCGCAGGCCTCGGCAGCTTTCACGATCCCGTCTTCTTTGAGGGTGTAGGCCCGGGTTGTTTTGCTGGGTCCGGGAAACAACTGGCCGATGCCCTTCAGCAGCGCCAGCAGCGGCGTGTAAGGCGCAAAGCTCACGATCAGGCGCTTTTCGGTGAGGCTGCAGAGGTGCTTCACCATCTCCTCGGCCGGTTGCTGGGGGTAGTGGATGAAAACATCCAGGCAGCACACCGTGTGGAAAGAGCCGCTAAGGCTTTCCAGGTCGCTGGCGAAGAAGTTCAGCTTGGCCATGTCGAGGCCGGCTTCGCGGGCACGGCGCTCCGCTTCCTGGGCCATGGCTTCGGAAATGTCGCTGGCGCTGATCGAGCCGGCACCCATCCCTGCCAAAGGAAGGCTGAGGCTGCCCACGCCGCAGCCCGCGTCGCAGAAGCTCGCCTGGCTGAGTTCACCGCTCTCCTTGATCCATGCCAGCACTTCATCCACGGTCTTCTGGTGGCCGATGCGGATGTTGCGCTGCACCTTGTTCACGTCATCGCTGTCGCTGTAGATGCGGTTCCAGCGGTCGAAACCCGTGGTTTCGAAGTAGCCCTTCACCTCCTTCTTCTCGGCCTGTTTCTGCTCCAGCAGCTGATCGGGGGCCATGGCGGAAGGGTTTGCGTCGGCGGGATCCTAAGCAGCGCAGGCCCAGTGCAGCTCACCCTCTTTCTGGTGCCAGCGCAGCAGCTGCGTCAGTGGCCGTCCCACCAGGGCGTCCATGCACCCTGTTGCATCGCCGATCACCCGCCTCGGTGCCACCGTGGCGCTCCAGATCGCCGCACTGGGGGCGTTACTCCAGTGGGCCAGACGTTTGACCCCCTCCAGTTGCGGCAGGGTCACCCCCGCCAGGGTGCCGTCCTCGAGGCGGCAGGTGCCGTTCTCCACCAGCAGCACTCGCTCATCCCAGCGGTGCTCTCCGTCGGCGAGGCCGTAGGGGGCCAGTGCATCGCTCACCAGCACCGTCTGCTCCGGCGCCAGCCGTTGCAACAGCACCGCCATTGTGGGGTGAACATGCACGCCATCGGCGATCAGCCCCAGGGCAACCCCTCCGCGCCGGCAGGCCTCCCCCAGTGGGCCCGGTGCCCGGTGGTGCAACCCCGGCATGGCATTGAAGGCATGGGTGAGCATGGCCACCCCCTGATCGAAACCGGTGCTGGCCTGTGCGGCCGTGGCGGCGCTATGGCCCAGGGCCACGCTGATGCCCAGCTCCTGCAGCCTCCCGATTACCGCATCGGCCCCCTCCAGTTCGGGGGCCAGGGTGACCAGAGCAATCTCCGTTTCGAACCCATCGATTCGTTCCTCGAGAGCCTCCAGGCTTGGGCTGGCCAGGTGTTCACGGGGATGGGCCCCGCGGCGGGCTTCGGCCAGAAATGGACCCTCCAGATGGGCCCCCAGCAGCCGACAAAGGCCTGGTCGGTGCAGGTCACGCGCCTGCCGCAGCACGGCCAAGGCCTGGCGCAGCGGCGCGATGCCGCAGGTCACCAGAGTCGGGGCGATTGCTTCGACCCCATCGCGCCATAACAGCTCGAGGAGTTGCTCCAGCCGGGGCAGATCCGCTTCGCTCAGTTCCGGGAAGGCCAGCCCCAACCCGCCGTTGATCTGCAGGTCAACACCCCGGGGGCTGAGCCAGTCGCCCTTCCAGTCCGCATCGGTTTGTTGCGCCACTTGTTGAGCCACGCCGCCCATCACGTCGATGCGGCAGATCAGCCCCTGGTCGTCGAGGTCGACGGCATAGCGCTGGTCTCCGTCCCCGGGCAGGGGGCCAGGCAAACGAACGTTGGTGATCCGGTGCATCAACGCAACACTGGCCTCGGCAGCCATCGGAGGAGACGATGGCAGT
Organism: Synechococcus sp. A15-62; assembly: GCF_014280075.1. Lineage (NCBI taxonomy): Bacteria > Bacillati > Cyanobacteriota > Cyanophyceae > Synechococcales > Synechococcaceae > Synechococcus > Synechococcus sp. A15-62. The sequence continues at coordinate 2,066,117 of NZ_CP047950.1, read as the reverse complement.
CTTGCCCCTCTGCGTTGTGCCGCCAGTGCTCCCCCGTGTTGCCGTTGTGATGGGCAGTGACTCTGACCTGCCCACCATGGAACCCGCCGCCGCCATCCTGCGCGAGCTGGGAGTGGAGGTGGATGTTCGGGTGCTCTCGGCCCACCGAACCCCTTTGGAGATGGTGAACTTCGCTCAAGCCGCCCGGGATAAGGGTTTTGGGGTGATCGTCGCCGGTGCCGGCGGGGCGGCCCATCTCCCCGGCATGGTGGCCGCCCTCACCACGCTGCCCGTGATCGGCGTGCCGGTGCAGAGCCGGGCGCTGTCCGGGGTCGATTCCCTCCACTCGATTGTGCAGATGCCGGGGGGGATTCCGGTGGCCACCGTCGCCATCGGTGGAGGCCTCAATGCCGGCTTGCTGGCAGCCCAGATCCTGTCAGTGGCCGACGCTGGCTTGGCCCGGAAACTTGAGGCCTACCGCAGCAGCCTCCACGATGCTGTGGTGGCCAAGGATGCGCGCCTGGCTGATCTGGGCAGCACGGATTACCTCTCCCAGATGACTTCATGAGTGTTCCTGTTCGTTCCACCCTGCGATCCACGCTGCTTTGGGCGGTGGTGCCGGCGGCCATTCTTTATGCGGTCGCCTTGGTCTGGAGTGGCGCTGAAGGCATCAGCGCCAAGCTGGTGCTGAAGGACTTGGCCCAGTCCTGCAAGGCCCCTCTCGGGGAAGGTTTTCTTTCCAGCGTGGGCTATCTGCTCTGGATGGCGGCGGCGGCCATTGCCTTGTTTGCGGCCTCCACTCGGCAGATCCAAGGCTCCGTTCTGAACCGTCAATTCGCCTTCTGCGGAGGTGGTTTCTCGCTCTGGCTCTGCCTCGACGACATGTTCCTGGTGCATGACCGCTACCTCGGTGAGGCGTTCCTCTACATCACCTACGCCTTCTTCACCGGACTGCTGTTGTTCCGCTTCCGTGGCCCCCTGCGGCGCTTCGGTGGCGACACCTTTCTGGTCTCCGTGGTGCTGTTGGGTCTGTCGGTTCTGACCGATGCCCTCCAGGGGCTGTGGCCGAATTCCTACGAGACGGTGCAGATCTTTGAGGAGGGTTTCAAGTTCCTCGGTATTGCCGCCTGGCTCAGTTTCTGGTGCCATTACGTCAGTTCCGCCTCCAAGCCGGCCTCCCTTGAGCAGCACTGATCGATTCGCGTCATCGTCTCGATGACGCCCTGGCCGGCCTGGTTGCGGCTTGGTCTTCTGCTGCCGGTGCTGGGCTTGAACGCCTTTGTGCTGAAGCGTTTGCTGGTGCAGTTCGCCCCATTCCCCGGGCTGTTCCTCACCGCGGCTTTGATCGCCTTTTTGTTGGACCTGCCCTGCCGCTGGCTCGCGCAACGGGGTGTTCCCCGCGCCTGGGCCATCGTCAGTGTCGTCCTGGTGACCCTGGGGCTTCTGGTTTGGGCGGCTGTGGCACTGGTGCCGCTCTTGATTGAACAGCTCAGTCAATTGCTCAGTGCCTCGCCGTCTCTGCTCACCGCGGCAGAGCAGTGGATCGATCGGGCTCAGCTCTGGGCACTGGACCATGGTCTCCCGGCTGATTTCGCTGACCTCAGCAGCGATCTGGTGGCTCAGTTCAGCCGTCTGGCCACGCAGTTGAGCCAGCGTCTGTTGGGGCTGCTGGGGGCAACGGTGGGTACCACGATCAATGTGGTGATCGTGCTGGTGCTGGCGGTTTTTCTGCTGCTTGGGGCGGATCCGATCGTCGACGGCCTGGCCCGTTGGCTGCCCGACCGTTGGAGGGATCTGGTGCAGACGACCCTCGAGCGCACCTTTCGCGGCTATTTCGCCGGCCAGGTGGTGCTGGCGCTGATTCTCAGTGGCGGTCAACTTCTGGTGTTCACCGTCCTGAAAATTCCCTACGCCGTTTTGTTCGCCGTGCTGATCGGCTTCACCACCCTGGTGCCCTATGCAAGTGCCGTGTCGATCGTTTCCGTCAGTGCCGTTCTGGCGGTTCAAGATCCACGCACAGGGCTTGAGCTGCTCGCCGCGGCGATCGTCGTCGGTCAGATCGTGGATCAGGTGATCCAGCCGCGGCTGATGGGCAGCATTGTGGGTTTGCAACCGGCCTGGTTGCTGATCGCCTTGCCCATTGGCGCCCGGGTGGGCGCGCTCTATGGCGTGGGGGATCTGCTGGGACTGCTGTTGGCGGTGCCGGTGGCCAGTTGCATCAAAACCCTGGCGGATGCCGCCAGGGCTGGCGACGGCGGACTCAGGCCGCTGGAATCACCCCACGCTCCTGGAGCGCTTTGATCACCAGCTCGACGGAGTCGGTCAGATCCTGCTTGCCGGTGTCGATTTTGAGTTCGGGCGTTTCCGGTGCTTCATATGGGCTGGAGATGCCGGTGAATTCCTTGATCTGCCCCGCCCGTGCTTTGGCGTAGAGGCCCTTTGGATCGCGGGATTCGCAGACCTCGAGATCAGCGGCGCAGAACACCTCGAGGAAGTCGCCGTCCTCCACCAGGCCGCGTGCCTTGTCCCGGTCTGCACGGAAGGGCGACACAAAGGCGGTCAGCACGATCACGCCCGCATCCAGGAACAGCTTGGCCACTTCACCGATGCGGCGGATGTTCTCCTCACGGTCGGCATCGGAGAAGCCCAGGTCTTTGCAGAGGCCGTGGCGGATGTTGTCCCCATCCAGCACATAGGTGGCGAGTCCCCGCTCAAATAGGGCTGCGTTGACGGCGTTGGCCAGGGTGCTCTTGCCGGAGCCGGAGAGGCCGGTAAACCAAAGAATGGCGCTGCGGTGACCGCGCTGCTTCAAGCGCTCGTCGCGGCCCACGGAGGCCTCATGCCAGGCGATGTTGGTGGACGCACCTTTGTTGGTGAGTTCTCCGTAGGTGGGGCTGGCGGTCATGGCCACGGCATGAAGTGGCGGCCATTCTCCCTTAACCCCCGGCCCGTTTCGGCCGGTAGCCCTCCTTGCTGAGCAGCTCGAGCGCCAGATCCACCTGATCTCCTTGCAGTTCGATCACGCCGTCCTTGGCAGTACCGCCACTGCCGATGCGTGTTTTGAGCTTCTTCAGCAGCGCCTTGAAGCCGGCAGCATCCAGCTCCAGGCCCCGGATCACCGTGACGGTTTTGCCACCTTTGCCACCGCGGGTGGGCTGCACCCGCACCATTTGCTGCGCCTTGGCTGTGGGCTCTGCTGCAGGCCCGCTCGGTCGTTGCAGGCTTTCGGCACTGCTGAATTCCTGCCAGCCACCCTTCGGCATCCACCCGTCGCAACCGGGTTGCATTGTCGATGACTGCCCATGCGGCGCTCCATGGCGTGATCGCCTGCTTACGCTGAGCCGACGCTCCGCCGTGGATCCGTGACCAGCACCCTGCCCAACGCCAGCACTCCGGATCCCTCCAGCCTTCAGCCAGCGGTGCGCCCTGGAGCTCACGGACGCTTTGGACGATTTGGCGGCCAGTACGTGCCCGAGACCCTGATGCCAGCCTTGGCGGAACTGGAGCAGGCGGCGGCTCAGGCCTGGAACGATCCCGCCTTCACCGATGAGCTCAATCGTCTGCTCAAGAACTACGTCGGCCGGGCGACACCGTTGTATGAGGCCGAGCGTCTCACCGCCCACTACCGCCGCGCTGACGGCGGCCCCCGCATCTGGCTGAAGCGTGAAGACCTCAACCACACCGGTGCCCACAAGATCAACAACGCCCTGGGCCAGGCCCTCTTGGCACTGCGCATGGGCAAGAAGCGGATCATTGCCGAGACCGGTGCGGGGCAGCACGGCGTCGCCACGGCCACGGTCTGTGCCCGCTTCGGTCTGGAGTGCGTGATCTATATGGGCGCCGAAGACATGCGCCGTCAGGCCCTCAACGTCTTCCGCATGCGCCTGCTGGGCGCCACGGTGCAACCGGTGACGGCCGGCACAGCCACCCTCAAGGACGCCACCAGTGAAGCGATCCGCGACTGGGTGACCAACGTCGAGACCACCCACTACATCCTCGGATCCGTCGCTGGTCCGCACCCTTATCCGATGTTGGTGCGGGATTTCCATGCCGTGATCGGTGAGGAGTCCAAGCAGCAGTGTCAGGAGGCCTTCGGCCGGCTGCCCGACGTTCTGATGGCCTGCGTTGGCGGTGGCTCCAATGCCATGGGTCTGTTCCATCCCTTTGTGCAGGACACGACTGTGCGGCTGATCGGTGTTGAGGCCGCTGGTGATGGTGTGGCCAGCGGTCGCCACGCCGCGACGATCACCGAAGGTCGTGCCGGTGTGCTGCACGGAGCCATGAGCCTGCTGCTGCAGGATGGCGACGGTCAGGTGATGGAGGCCCACTCCATCAGTGCAGGTCTCGATTACCCCGGAGTGGGGCCGGAGCACAGCTACCTGCGGGAGATAGGGCGTGCTGAGTACGCCGCAGTCACCGACCAACAGGCCCTCGATGCCCTGCGCCTGGTGAGTGAGCTTGAGGGCATCATTCCAGCCCTGGAAACCGCCCACGCCTTCGCCTGGCTTGAGCAGCTTTGCCCCACCCTGGCTGACGGCACGGAAGTGGTGATCAATTGCTCCGGCCGCGGCGACAAGGACGTCAACACCGTGGCGGAGAAGCTTGGGGATCAGCTCTGAGGAGCGGTCCTCAGGCGAGCAGCAGTTCCAGGTGGCGGGCCACCCGCTGCACGGCGGCCCGTGCCGTGGCATAGGCCATCCGCATCGGGCCCACCAGGGCCACATGGCCCAGCCCCTCGTTGCAGCGGTAGGGGGCCTGAACCACGGCGCAGGCCTCCAGAGCTGGCTGCGGATGTTCGTCGCCGATCCACACCCGTGCGGATTCACCGCGGCTGATCAAGGTGGCGGGTTGGTCATCGATCAGTTCCAGCAGCGGCCGAAGGCTGGAGGTGCTTTCAAATTCCGGTTCGCTCACCAGCCTTGAGAGGCCATGCACCACCACCTGTGTGGAGTTGGCGGGGGCTGGTTGGTCCAGGGCGTTGCGCAGCACAGCTCCGCTGCGTTGCAGCTGCCTGGGCAGTGCGTCCCAGTTCAGGTCGCCCTGCTCGAGCTGGGCTAACGCCCAGCGTTCCATTGCGGTGAGTTCGGCTTCAGCACCGTGGGGCAGACGCAGGTTGAGGTGGCTGGCGCGGCCATTGGCTTCCACCAGCATCACCAGCAGTCGATCACCGCTGGGCACCAGGCGGATCGTCTCCAGTTGCTGGTTCTCCTGCTGCGGTTGGGTGATCAGGCTCATCAGGCCGGTAATCCGTCAGGCGCCGAGCCAGATGCATCAGCAGGTCGTCCAGACCGGCCCAACGGAGGCTGAGGCCGGTGAGCTCCCGTTCCAGGTGTTGAACGGCGACGCCAGGTTCAGGCAGCAGCGCATCCACGTAGTGCCGGTATCCCATCGGACTAGGAACGCGTCCGGCAGATGTGTGCGGTTGATGCAGCAGTCCGCGCCGCTCAAGAGCCCCCATGGCGGAGCGAACGGTGGCGGAGCTGGCGGGGATGCCGAAGCGTTGCACCAGGGTGCGGCTGCCCACCGGCTCCATCGTGTCGACGTAGTGGTGCACCGTCGCCTGAAGCACCTGTTCTTGCCGAAGGGACAGGGGCTTGCTCATCAGTAGCGGGGGACGCTGGGATCCACCTGAAGGCTCCAGGCATCAATGCCTCCCTCAAGGTTCCATACCTCAAGGCCCCAGGGCTGGTCCAGCAGCCACAGGCCGAAGTGGTAGCTGCGAACGCCGGCATGGCAGACCACCACGACGGGTTGATCGGGGTTGAGGTCGGCCTGCAGTGATCCAAGCCATGCACTGGATTGGCTCAGGGGGCGGTGCAGCACCGCACCGGGGAAGGCAGCGATCGCAAGCTCAGCTTCTTCTCGCACATCCACCAATTGCGGTGAAGGTCGCTCGCTTTGCAGCCATTGCTGCAGTTCAGAGGCTTGGATTGGTTGTGGTTGTTGGGATTGGCCCATGGCGCCATTCTGCGGTGATGGACAAAGATGAGGCGACCCGAGACCGCCGGCCCATGAAGGCCCGCCCCTTCCTCAGCGCTGCCGGCGCTGTGCTGCTGTCGCTGCTTCTGCTGGCCGTTGGCCTGCTCTGGACCATGAACCGCCAGAGCCCTCTGCAGCTGGCGGAGCAGCCGTTGCATCTGCCCCGGGCGGCCCGGTTTGTGCCCCGGGATGCTGATCTCTCGCTCCATTGGCTGGCCGATCCAGGACGCTTGCCGGCCTATGCCCAGGCCGTTGCCCCTGCCTCGCAACGCCGCGATGCCCGTGATGGTGCCCGGCAGTGGCGCGAAGGCGTCTTTGCTTTGGCGGGCCTGCAGTTCGGCCTTGAGCTGGAGCCCTGGCTTGGCGAGGAGGTCAGTCTCACCCTTACCGATGGGGACGCCAATGCTGGCTGGGTGTTGGCTTTGACCAGTCGGGATGACGACGGCGCCCGGCGCTTTTTGCAACGGTTCTGGCAGACCCGCAGCCTGGCGGGCACCGACCTGCAGATCAGCAGTTACCGCGGAATCGGTGTGATCAGCGGCCAGGGGGCGTTGGTGGGGCATGACCCCCAACCCCTGGCCACGGCCTTGATTGACGATGACCTGCTCCTCGTGGCCTCAGGCCGGGGCGTGCTGGAGCAGGCCCTCGATGTCTCCCAGCTCCCGGATCAGCATCAGCTGGGGGATCAACGCCTGCAGCGTCAGGTGGCTGAGCTCGGCGAAGGCGTGGCTCTGCTGACGGCATCTCCCCATGCCCTTGAGCATTGGTTGCAGGTGCCCGAGCTGGTGGCTCAACGGGACGATCTGAGCGGACTCGTGGCATCACTCCGACCGGAGAGATCAACCCTCGCGGTGGATGGGCGACTCGGGTTCCGGCAAGCCCTTGGTACCGATCCCTGGGCTGGACTCACGGATCTGACGGTATCGGCCGGAGGCCATGCCCGTTGGCTGGCTCAGCTGCAGAGTCCAGCCCGTCTGTTGGATCCCAGCGAAAGCCATCCGCTGGCCCAATGGTTTGGTCCGGTGCTGGAGAAGCACCTGGCGGACCAGCCGGCGGCAGAGGCTGTTGTGGGGGCCGATGACGGCCCTCTGCTTTGGCAGGACCAACCCGAGGGCTGGCTGTTGGCCACCCGCCCGCAAAACCCCGCCAGGGATGCGGTGGATGCGCGTCTGCAGGAGCAGGGCCTGACCCGTTCTGAGCTGGAGGGTGATGGCGAGGTGTTGAACGTGTGGACGCGGCTCGTGCGCCAGCGGGGACGCCAGCCGGGGGTGGATGCTCAATTGGCCGTGGCTCAGGTTCGCTCGTCTGCGTTGAACTGGTGGGGCGAGTCTTTGATGGCGTTGGCGCAGCGCCAGAACGGGCGTGCTCTCCAGCCCCGCTTGAACCAGTGGCAGGAGCTCACAGCCTCCGCCCAACCGGCGCAGGCCCTCCTGCTGGCGGATGAGCCGGCTCGTGCACTGTTGGGGCAATGGCGGCCATGGGCCCTGCTGCAGGTGATGGCGGGGCGGCCGCTTCAGGATCAGGTCCGCGGCCTTGCGGTGGCTATCGACGTTGATCGTCAGGAGCAAGGCAGTACCGAGATTCCGTTGCATGCCCGGCTCGAACTTGGCTGACCTGGTCCTGTTGCGTCATGGCATCGCCGAACCCCGCCAGGCGGGCCAGGACCATCCGGATCGACCCCTAACCGCCGCTGGCCGTCAGCGAACCCAGCGGGTGATGGCGGCCCTCGTGCAACGGGGACTGCGGTTGGATCGCCTGCTCTCGAGTCCGTACCGTCGGGCTCTGCAAACGGCGGAACTGGCGTTGGAGGCAGGGCTTGCTCCAGAGCTCGCTGTGGATGAACGCCTCGAGCCAGGAGGCGCCCTCAACATGCTGGTGACCGCCTTCGATCAACGGCTTGGCTTGGTCGGCCATGAGCCGGGTCTTGGAGATCTGGCCTGCGGTCTTCTGGGATGTGCGCCGGGTTCCCTGGTGCTGAAGAAAGCCGGAATGATCCAGCTGCGTCGTTCCGCGGGCCAGTGGCAGTTGAAGGCTTTGCTTCGGCCAGCACTGTTGATTGACGATTTAGGTTGCTGTTAGAGGCAATCAGATGGTGGCCCAGCAGCAGACAGGCGACCTGCGCCATGCGCGGACCGGGATCGAACTGCGTCCAGGCCTGGATGGCGTGCCGGCGACCCAGTCGGCAATCTGCGACATCGATGGAGAGAAGGGGCTGCTCACCTATCGCGGCTACCCGATGCAGGATCTGGCGGCCAACAGCAGCTTTCTGGAAACGGCCTACCTGCTGATCTGGGGAGAGCTGCCCAGCCGCGACCAGTTGGCGGAGTTTGAGCACGCGGTGCAGATGCACCGGCGGGTCAGCTTCCGGGTGCGAGACATGATGAAGTGCTTCCCGGCCAGCGGCCATCCCATGGACGCGCTTCAGTCCAGTGCCGCTTCCCTTGGGCTGTTCTATTCGCGCCGGGCGATCGACGACCCGCAGTACATCTATGACGCGGTGGTGCGGCTGATCGCCAAGATCCCGACGATGGTGGCGGCCTTTCAGTTGATCCGCAAAGGCCAAGACCCAATCCAGCCGCGGGATGATCTGGCCTACTCCGCCAATTTCCTTTACATGCTCACGGAACGTGAGCCGGATCCCCTGGCAGCGCGGATCTTTGATCGCTGCCTGATGCTCCATGCCGAGCACAGCCTCAACGCCAGCACCTTCAGTGCCCGGGTCACCGCCAGCACCCTCACCGACCCCTACGCCGTGGTGGCTTCAGCTGTCGGCACCCTGGCGGGCCCACTCCACGGTGGCGCCAACGAAGATGTCCTCGCCATGCTCGAGCAGGTGGGCAGTCCCGAGAATGCTGGCGCTTTCCTGGATGAGGCCATCGCCGCCAAGCGCAAAATCATGGGCTTCGGCCACCGGGAATACAAGGTGAAGGATCCCCGTGCCGTGATCCTGCAGGCCCTGGTAGAGGAGATGTTCGCCAGCTTCGGCCATGACGACCTCTACGACGTGGCCCGGGCGATCGAAGCAGAAGCAGCGTCCCGCCTCGGCCCCAAAGGCATCTACCCCAACGTCGATTTTTATTCGGGCCTGGTGTACCGAAAGCTCGGCATTCCCAGGGATCTGTTCACGCCGGTCTTCGCCATTGCCAGGGTCGCCGGCTGGCTGGCCCATTGGCGGGAGCAGCTCGGGGCGAACCGGATTTTCCGGCCTTCGCAGATCTACTCCGGATCCCAGCCACGCTCCTGGATGCCCATTGAGGAGCGCGTCTCGGCTCCGGCCGCCTAAGTTGCACCCACTTCCGTCGACACCATGGTGAGTCCGGGACTGGACCTGGAATTGAGCTTTAGCCAGGCCCTGCAAGGGTTTGGCTTCTCCCCGGAGGTGGCGAGGCTGCTGTGGCTGCCGTTGCCGATGCTGCTTGTTCTGGTGGCTGCAGTGGTGGGCGTGCTTGTTTCGGTGTGGCTGGAACGCAAGATTTCTGCCGCCGTTCAGCAGCGGATCGGTCCGGAATATGCCGGAGCCCTGGGTGTACTTCAGCCTCTGGCCGACGGCCTCAAGTTGCTGGTCAAGGAAGACATCATTCCTGCGCGGGCCGACAGCCTGCTGTTCACCCTTGGCCCGGTGCTGGTGGTAGTGCCGGTGATCATCTCCTGGCTGATCATTCCCTTCGGCCAGAACCTGCTGATCAGCAATGTGGGCGTGGGGATCTTCCTCTGGATCTCCTTCAGCAGCATTCAGCCGATCGGCCTGTTGATGAGCGGCTATGCCTCCAACAACAAGTACTCGCTGCTCGGGGGACTGCGGGCAGCAGCTCAATCGATCAGTTACGAAATTCCCCTTGCTCTGGCGGTGCTGGCCATCGTGATGATGACCAACTCGCTGAGCACGGTCGACATCGTCGGTCAGCAGACCGGTGCCGGCATCTTGAGCTGGAACATCTGGCGTCAGCCGGTGGGCTTCCTGATTTTCTGGATCTGTGCTCTGGCCGAGTGTGAGCGGCTTCCCTTCGACCTTCCTGAAGCTGAGGAAGAGCTGGTTGCGGGTTACCAGACCGAGTACGCGGGCATGAAGTTCGCCCTCTTCTACCTGGCGGGATACATCAACCTGGTGCTCTCTGCCGTTCTGGTCAGCGTTCTGTACCTCGGCGGCTGGGGCTTCCCGATCCCTGTGGATTGGTTGGCCGGCTGGCTGAACCAGCCCATCGATGCCCCCGTGGTGCAGGTGATCACAGGCACCGTTGGCATCGTGATGACGGTGCTCAAGGCTTATCTGCTGGTGTTCGTGGCGATCCTGCTTCGCTGGACCACCCCTCGCGTCCGCATTGACCAGCTGCTCGATCTGGGCTGGAAGTTCCTGCTCCCCCTGTCCCTGGTGAACCTTCTGGTGACAGCAGCCCTCAAGCTCGCTTTCCCCGTTGCATTCGGCGGCTAGGTTTTCCTACTTAGGATCTCCACTCTCCCGGCTCCGCTTCGTTCTCTCCCCTTCAGACCATGTTCGGCTTTCTCAAGCAGGTCGGTGATTACACCCGGGATGCAGTCGATGCAGCCCGGAATCTGGCCCAAGGCTTTTCGGTCACCTTCGACCACATGCAGCGCCGTCCGGTCACGGTGCAGTACCCCTACGAGAAGCTCATTCCATCCGAGCGTTACCGGGGCCGGATTCACTACGAGTTCGACAAGTGCATCGCCTGTGAGGTGTGCGTGCGGGTCTGCCCGATCAACCTTCCGGTGGTCGATTGGGTGATGAACAAAGCCACGAAGAAGAAGGAGCTGCGCAACTACTCCATCGACTTCGGCGTCTGCATTTTCTGTGGCAACTGCGTCGAGTACTGCCCCACCAACTGCCTCTCGATGACGGAGGAGTACGAGCTAGCTGCTTTTGATCGTCACAGCCTCAACTACGACAACGTCGCCCTCGGACGCCTTCCCACCAGCGTTACCACCGATCCCTCAGTCGTTCCCCTCCGGGAACTTGCCTATCTGCCGGCAGGTGAGATGGATCCTCACGGCGTTGCTGCCGATCGGCCTCGGGCTGGCCAGCTTCCGGCTCAGGTGTTGGAGACCCTCACCCCTCCAGCGAAGCCCACAGCCAAGAATGAGGGACAATCCTCCAGTGAGGCCAAGGAGGGCGACGCATGACCATCGCGACAACCACCGAGCTGATCTGTTTCCTGGTGCTGTCCGCCGTTGTGGTGATCGGCGCCTTGGGTGTGGTGTTGCTCAGCAACATCGTCTATTCCGCCTTCCTGCTGGGCGGGGTGTTCACCGCCGTTGCAGGGCTCTACTTGCTGCTGAACGCCAGTTTCGTGGCCATGGCCCAGATTCTGGTTTACGTGGGCGCGATCAACGTGTTGATCCTGTTCGCGATCATGCTTGTGAACAAGCGGGAAGACCTCAAGGCCATCGCCAACCTCACCACGCGCCGTGTGGTGTCCGCCGGCGTCTGCGCCGGTCTGCTGGCGTTGCTGGTTCGTGTTGTGGTCACCACCCCCTGGTCGCTGCCAGGCCCTGCCGCCGTGGGTGAGGAAGCCACGGCTCGCATTGGTGAGCACCTGTTCACCGATTACCTGCTGCCGTTTGAGGTGGCATCTGTGCTGTTGCTGATGGCCATGATCGGTGCCATTGTCCTGGCCCGTCGTGATGTGTTGGCCACCGATGTGGTCACCGGTGAGGTGGCCGATCAAGGCCTGATTGAGAAGGCCCGTACTCCCCTGCTGATGAATCGAGCGGACTGATGAGCGACTTACTTGCCACACTTCCCTCCCTGCAGGCCTACCTCCTGGTGGCTGCGATGCTCTTCTGCATCGGCGTCTGGGGTTTGATCAACAGTCGCAATGCGGTGCGCGTATTGATGAGCATTGAGCTGATGCTCAATGCCGTGAACATCAACTTGATGGCCTTTTCCTCCTTCGTGGATGGTGATTTGATTCGCGGCCAGGTCTTCGCTGTGTTTGTGATCACTGTGGCCGCCGCTGAGGCCGCTGTCGGTCTGGCGATCCTGCTGTCGCTTTATCGCAATCGCGTTACCGTCGACATGGAGCAGTTCAACCTGCTGCGCTGGTAACCCCCGCACACCTGGGTCATGCGTCTCGATCGGGTCTGGGTGATCTATCGGGCCGACAGTCAGCCTGCCCAGCGTGAGGCCCGGCAATGTGCCAAGGAGCTGAAGGCCCTAGGCTCCCACGTGGTCACGGCGATGTCGGGGCCGCGGGTGAATCCTTTCCCTGGCCTGCTGGCTGTTGAGGAGTCGTTGCCCGACCTTGCTGTGGTGCTGGGGGGAGATGGCACGGTGCTGGGGGCTGCCCGCCACCTGGCGGTGCATGACATCCCGATCCTCAGCATCAATGTGGGAGGCCATCTGGGTTTTCTCACCCATGACCGCCGTGTGTTGCGTGGCGATCAGATCTGGCAACGCCTTCAGGACGATCAGTTCGCGATTGAACGGCGCATGATGCTTCAGGCGATGGTGGATTGCCGTTCTGCTGAAGATCGAGCGGCTTCGCCGGGCCCGTTGCAGCAGCCGGATCTTGAAGACGATGAAGAGCACCACTGGGCCTTCAACGACTTCTACTTGCGGGCCTATCGCGATGAAATTTCGCCCACCTGCACCCTGGAGCTCGAGATCGATGGGGAAGTGATCGATCAGGTGCGTGGTGATGGCCTGATCCTCTCCACCCCCACGGGCTCCACCGGGTACGCCCTGGCGGCAGGGGGGCCGATTCTTCATCCCGGCATCGATGCCATCATCGTTGCCCCGATCTGCCCGATGAGTCTCTCCAGCCGAACGCTGGTGGTGCCGCCCCGGGCCAGGTTGGCGATCTGGCCTCTTGGGGCTGGGGATCACCGGATCAAGCTTTGGAAAGACGGCGTGGGCTGCACGGTGCTCGAGCCTGGCGAGTGCTGTGTTGTTCAGCAGGCGCGCCACCATGCCCTGATGGTGTTGCTCAATCAAAGCCCGTCGTACTACCGAACCCTGTCCCACAAGCTGCACTGGGCGGGAAGCCTGCACGCGGCGCAGCCCTCGCAGAATTGAGCCATGGCTCTTGAGATTGAACGGCGCTTTCTGGTGCAGTCGGATGCCTGGCGCAGCAGTGCTGGCCCTGCACAGCCGTTGCGTCAGGGATATCTGGCCGCCAGTGCTGAAGGTGTGACGGTGCGGATGCGTCTGCGTGGCACGGATCAGGCCTGGCTCACCCTGAAGGCTGCTGCTGATGCCATTGGTCTGGTGCGCCACGAGTTCGAATATCCGATTCCCGTGGCGGACGCCGAAGCCTTATGGGATCTGGCGCCGCACCGCCTGGACAAAGTCCGCTACGCCTTGGATTGCCCTAGTGGTGACTGGGTGGTGGATTGTTTCCAGGGCGAGAACGCCCCCTTGGTGCTGGCGGAGGTGGAGCTGGCATCGGCCCAGGCGGATCTGCTGATTCCGCCCTGGTGCGGAGAGGAGATCACAGGGGAATCCCGCTGGAGCAATGCGGTGCTGGCGCAGCACCCGGTTCAGTCCTGGCCCGAAGAGCAGCGTCGTCGTTTTGGCTGGCCCTAAGGACGGACTGGATTTGTCTTCAGGTTTCCTTTAGCTTTGAGGAGTTCTGATTGGTGGCTCCTTCCAGTGGTGGGTCTGTACGACACAACTGGAATGCTTCGCTTCGCAGGGTCGAGCGTGGAGGCCTGCCTGGAATACGCCTCGCTGTTTCAGATTCCTGTAGGCCCCACCTCCCTGCAAAGCCTGCCGGAGCCTGTCAGCTCCACGATCAGGCTGAGGGGGGATCGTGTTCTGGAAGGACGCAACAGTTGAAGCCGTCCCGGCAGATCTTGCCGTTGTCCATGGCCCAATTGAGCAGTGCCACCCGGTTCTTGGAACCGGTCTTGGTGAACACGTTGCTCACATGGTTGTCCACCGTTCGTTTGCTGATGGTGAGCCGGTCAGCGATTTCCTGATTGGTCAGTCCTTCGGCCACGAGCTCGATGATCTCGATCTCCCTTGCAGAGAGGGAGATCTCCAGAGGATCCGTACCGTCGAGGGAGGACATGGCTGACCGCCGTTGGAGCCATGCTAGTCCGGCCGACCGGTCTGATCCTGCATAGTGGGCCGGTGAAATGGAACGAGATTTGAGGACGGCGCTACAGCGCGCAATTGAGGCCGGGGATCAGGTGCTCACGGCCGAGGTGATGCCTCCCCGCGGAGCCGATCCTTCGCACATGCTGGCCATGGCCGCATCGTTGCAAGGCCGTGTCCATGCGGTGAATGTGACCGATGGCAGTCGGGCCGTGATGCGGATGAGCAGCCTGGCCTCTTGCAAGTTGCTGCTTGAGGCCGGCCTGGAACCGGTGTTGCAGATGGCCTGCCGGGATCGCAACCGCATCGCCCTCCAGGCCGACCTGCTCGGGGCCCATGCGCTTGGGATCCGCAACCTGTTGTGTCTCACTGGCGATCCGGTGCGGGCGGGTGATCAGTCGGATGCGCGGCCGGTGAATGAGTTCGAGTCGGTGAAGCTCCTGCAGCAGGTGGACGCTCTTAATCGAGGCATGGATCCCGTGCAGGGCACCCTGCCGGACGGGGCGACCACGCTGTTTGCGGGGTGTGCTGCCGACCCGCAATCGAGGAGCTGGAGCGGTCTCCAGCGTCGGTTGCAGCGCAAGCAGGCGGCGGGAGCCCGTTTCGTTCAAACCCAGATGGTGATGGACCCTGAAGCGCTCGAGCGCTTCCAGCGCGAGCTGGCAGGCCCCCTGGACCTGCCCGTTCTCGCTGGCGTCTTTCTGCTGAAGTCAGCCAAGAATGCCCGGTTCATCAATCGCGTTGTACCTGGAGCTTGCATCCCCGATGCGTTGATCCATCGGCTGGAGTGCGCCGAGCATCCCGCCATGGAGGGTGTGGCCATCGCCGCAGAACAGGTGAAGCGCTACCTCGGCATCGTTCGTGGCGTGCACCTGATGGCGATCAAGGCGGAGGAGCGGATCCCGATGATCCTCGATCGCGCTGGTCTCAGCTCGCTGCCTGGGTGAGGTCGGTGCCGAGCAGCTCTGCCATGGCCTTTTGCTGTGGGGAAGGCTCCACAAGGTCCTGACGACGGGCATCGGTGATCAGCCAGTCGAGCGAGGCCTCCTGCAGATCGAAGTGATCACCGTCCTTGCCCACGCAGTAGCGGCCAAACACC
Organism: Synechococcus sp. A15-62; assembly: GCF_014280075.1. Classification (NCBI taxonomy): domain Bacteria; kingdom Bacillati; phylum Cyanobacteriota; class Cyanophyceae; order Synechococcales; family Synechococcaceae; genus Synechococcus; species Synechococcus sp. A15-62. The sequence continues at coordinate 2,051,007 of NZ_CP047950.1, read as the reverse complement.
AGCTTCTCGAGCAGCTGCACGCCAGGGCCGATGCGCGAATAGTCGAAGATGATCGAGTTATCAACGGTGGCGCCCTCACAGATGTGGCAGCTGGGGCCGATCATGGTGGGTCCAATAATGGTTGCGCCGTCTTCGATCTTGGTCATGCCGCCCACGTAGACGGGACCGCTGACGTTGATCTTGTCCCAGTTGGCGGCCACATTCAGGCCGGTGTAAACCCCTGGGCGCACCTCCTTGCCGGGGATGCCCACCTGACGGACGTCACCCGATAACACGCTGCGGATGGCTTGCCAGTAGTCGGGAACCTTGCCGATATCCACCCATTCGAAATCCATCGGGATGGCATAGAACGGTGCACCGAGCTCGGCCAGTTTCGGGAACAGATCCGAGCCGATGTCGAAGGACTGACCCGAAGGGATGTGTTCAAAGATTTCCGGCTCGAAGATGTAGATGCCGGTGTTGATCGTGTCGCTGAGGGCTTCGTCGACGCTGGGCTTCTCCTGGAAGCTTGAAATTCTGTTCTGGTCATCGGTGACCACAACGCCATAGCTGCTCACCTGATCCTTGGGGACCCGTTTGGTGACAAGGCTGGCGATCGCACCCTTCTCTTTGTGCAGGCGTACCGCTTCGCTGAGATCAAGGTCGATCAGCGCGTCGCCGCAGAGCACCACGAAGGTGTCGTCAAAGAAGTGCTGGAAATCCTGGATTTTTTTGAGCCCGCCAGCAGATCCCAGGGCACTACCGATCAGCTCACCGTCTTCAATTCGTCCTTCAAAGCTGTAAGCAATTTCAACGCCGAAACGCTGGCCATCCCGGAAGTAATTTTCAATCTCTTCGGCCAGGTGGGAGACGTTCACCATCACTTCGGTGAAGCCGTGCTCCTTGAGCAGTTCCAGCAGAAATTCCATCACCGGCTTCTGCAGGATCGGAATCATTGGCTTGGGGATCACATGGGTGATCGGTTGGACCCGCGTCCCCTTACCAGCCGCCAGAATCATCGCCTTCATTGGCGTTTGGTCGGGTCAAAACAAGGTAGTGACCATAGACCCGGTCTTAGGCCGCCACGACCGTCCGGGTCGGCGACGGATCTGGCACCTGAAGGCTGCGAATTGGCAGTTGCGTTGCAGTGCCATTGGCGGGGATGAATTTCAGTCGCAGTGGCCCGTGGAGCCAACCCTCCTGCTCCAGCTCAACTCGGCCCTGGGAGGAGAGAAACAGCAAGGCCCAGAACACCCCAACTCGATCCCGGTCCAAATCAGCAGCGGCGGCCACCTCCCATTGGTCCACTAGTTGATCGAAGCCCACCCAGTCCAGGGCTGTCTCCCAACCGTTCAGAAACACCCCCAGTGCTGCGGTTGTTTCCGGAAGCTTTTCGCGGTGGGCCAGCCCTGCCACCTGGGCGATGGCTTCACGGTTGCTGTAGCGCTTCTGTCGTTTGCGGCGGCGTGCCTCGAGTTCGTCTGATTCCAGCTGCTCGGCAATCGATTCCAGCTGTTCGATCAGCTCGCCAAGGGTGACGGGGCGACGCAAGGGCGGTGGTGCCACCGGACGCCGCTGCAGATGGCGTTCCGGCCGTCGGGGCAGATCAAAGGCCGGATCAAGCCAACCTTGTTCATCGAAGTCGGCGTCGAAGTGATCTTCGACTTCGGGCGGTGGCGGCAGCATGCTGGTTTCGAGCATCTCCGCTTTGAGTCCCACCAACACCGAGGCGGCCAGAAAGGCTTCGCTGCTGTCGGCCAGGTCCCGTTCGTAGCTGCCGCCCCGTCCGGCCAGGGCGGCTGCCACCTGCCCAGGAACTTCAATGCGTTGCCGGAGTTGATCCAGAAAGCCGTCGATGACGGCGATCACATCCACATCCCAGGGATCCAGATCCCCCCGCTCCGCTGCGTCCTGCAGCAGCCGAATCGCAAGGCGGGCTCCAGCATCAGCGCCGTCGTTGTGGGCCACCTGGAGCAAGTCATTCACCCTTTTCCGGCAAGGTATCGGTCCTCAACCGGTGTCGCCAGTGCTGCCTCAGGCCGCACTGCTGGCGTCGGTGACCTCCGCCTGGTCGCTGTCGTCGCTCCCAGCACTGGTCGCGCTGACGGTGGTGGCAGGCAGGAGTCCCAGCTGGGTTTCAACGGTGGATCGGTAGCGGCTGAGGTCGGTCTCCAGTTCCTGGATCCGCACCTGCTGTGCTTCGTATTCGTTCGCTTTGCTGAACTGTTCAACGTTGTTGAGCATCCCGGTCCAGGCCGCGAAGAACCAGGCCGAAACGGCTCCCAACCCCGCTGCCAGCAGCAGCAAACCTGCCAAAGGCAGGGTGTACTCGACACCCGGCAACACATGAACCGTCGTGGGGCTGGTGTTCGCCAGGGTGAAGAACACCGTGATCAGGCCGAAGCTGAAGATCAGGCCGAAGTTGATCTGACGCATGGCAGAGGAGCGTTCCCCTGGAACTTACGGACGGTTGGCCGTGAATGAATCGGAATCGATACGTGATTTATGACGCGCCCACGGCGGGGGCTTGGATGATCGCCGGAACGGGGGCCTGACCTCGAATCAAGGGGGCCGTTGGCGAGATCACCTGTTCCATCGCACCCAGGTTTCGGCTCACCAGGGCTTCGATCGAGCTGCGGTAGCTGTCGGTCATCAGCTTGGGGTACAGCCCGATTCCGATGATCGGCACCAGCAGGCAGCCGATGATGTACACCTCGCGCGGCTCCGCATCCACCAGGTTGGTGTGGGACACCAGCTCCTCTTTCTCCTTGCCGAAAAAGATCTCGCGAAGCATCGAGAGCAGATAGATCGGTGTGAGGATCACGCCGACGGCGGCCAGCCCGCAGATCACCACGCGGAAGGGCAGGGTGTAGGCCTCATCCGTGGCGAAACCGGCAAACACCATCAGTTCGCTCACGAATCCGCTCATGCCGGGCAGGGCCAGGGAGGCGAGGGCACACACCGTCCAGAGCGCGAACATGATTCGCATCTTCTGGCCAATGCCTCCCATCTCATCCAGCTGGAGCGTGTGGGTGCGGTCGTAGGTGGCACCCACGAGGAAGAACAGGCTGGCGCCGATCAAGCCGTGGCTGATCATCTGCAGCATGGCGCCACTGGTGCCCAGGGCACTGAAGCTGCCCACGCCAATCAGCACGAAGCCCATGTGGCTGATCGAGCTGTAGGCGATCTTTCGCTTGAGGTTGCGCTGGGCGAAGGAGGTGAGGGCGGCGTAGATGATGTTCACCACCCCCAGCACGATCAGCAGTGGTGCGAACTGGGAGTGGGCTGCTGGCAGCAGTTCACAGTTGAAGCGCAGCAGGGCATACCCGCCCATCTTCAGCAGGATGCCGGCCAACAACATATGCACCGGAGCTGTGGCTTCGCCATGGGCATCTGGCAGCCAGGTGTGCAGGGGCACGATGGGTAGCTTCACGCCGAAGGCGATCAGTAGCCCGGCATAGCAGAGCAGTTGAAAGCCCGTTCCGAAGTCTTTGGCCGCAAGAGCGGTGTACTCAAAACTGGGGGTGCCGCCGCCGAAGAAGCCCATGGCCAGGGCGGCCAGCAGGATGAACAACGAGCTGCCGGCTGTGTAGAGGATGAATTTGGTTGCGGCGTACTGGCGTTTCTTGCCGCCCCAGATGGCCAACAGCAGATACACCGGGATCAGTTCCAGTTCCCAGGCCAGGAAGAACAGCAGCATGTCCTGCACGGCGAACACCGCGATCTGGCCGCCGTCCATGGCCAGCAGCAGGAAATAAAACAGCCGTGGTTTGAAACTCACCGGCCATGCCGCCAGGCAGGCCAGGCTGGTAATGAAGCTGGTGAGCAGGATCAACGGCATCGAGAGGCCGTCGGCTCCCACCGCCCAGGTGAGGCCAAGATCCGGCAGCCAGCTCACCCGTTCAGACAGCTGCAAGCCACTCAGGCTCGGGTCGTAGCCGGTGAGGTAAGCCGCGACGGTGATCAGGAAGGTGATCAGCGTCACGATCAGGGCGTACCAGCGGACCTGCTTGCCCTCGCCTTTGTCGGGAACCAGCGGAACCAGCAGGGCACCCACAATCGGCACCAGGATCGACAGGCTCAGCCATGGAACGGTGGCCTGCACCGGCTCACTCACCCCGGCGACTGCGAATTCGAACACGCTGTCAATCCGATCCTTACTGGTTGGATCGTAGAAATCATGGCCGCTGTGTCATCACCTCGATAGGCGATGACACACATGGGCGTTAGGCCTTAAGCGATTGGTCCGCCGATCACGCCGAACAGCACCACCAAGCCGATCACGCCGGCAAACACGATCAGGGCGTAGAACTGGGCCCGTCCGGTCTCGAGATATTTGAGACCTTCGCCGCTGCCGAGGGTGAGCAGTCCGGTGAGGTTGACCACGCCATCCACCACCTTGGCGTCCACCTCGAGCACCTCGCGCGCCAGTTTGCGGCTGCCGCGAACGAACAGCTTCTCGTTCACCACATCGAGGTACCACTTGTTGGCGAGGAAAGCATTCACCGCCGGGAAGCGACCTGCCACCAGCTGCCCCAGATCAATTCGACGCAGGGCATAGGCCAGAACGGCCAGGGTGATGCCGGCCACAGAGATGGCCACGGAGGCGCCCGCCAGAGGTAGAAACTCGCCCCAGCTGAACTGTTCGGCCATCTCGAGGGCTTCTTCGGGATTGAGAAGGCCTGCGAATCGGCTGTTCCAGGGGGTGCCAAGCAGGCCGATCAGCACAGAAGGCACCGCCAGCACCGCCAAGGGGGCCGCCATCGGCCAGGCCGATTCATGCACGCTGCCGCCATGGGCGTGGTGCTCGGAAGGATCCTTTCCGGCTGCGCTCAGCAGCTGGGCCTGCATGGCGGTGTCGTTGCCGCGGAACTCCCCTTCAAAGGTGAGGAAATAGAGGCGGAACATATAGAAAGCTGTCATCCCTGCTGTCAGGAAGCCCACCACCCAGAGCAGCGGGTAGCTGTTGAAGGCCTGACCAAGAATTTCGTCCTTGCTCCAGAAGCCGGCCAGGGGTGGAATGCCGCTGATGGCGATGCAGCCGATGAAGAAGGTGATCGAGGTGACGGGCATCTTCTTGCGTAGGCCTCCCATCAGGCGCATGTCCTGGGCGAGAACGGGCTCGTGGCCCACCACCTCCTCCATGGCGTGAATGACGGAGCCTGATCCCAGAAACAACATCGCCTTGAAGAAGGCATGGGTCACCAGGTGGAAGATGCCGGCGACCGGGGCGCCGCAACCCATCGCCAGCATCATGTAACCGAGCTGGGAGACGGTGCTGTAGGCCAGACCCTTCTTGAGATCCATCTGGGTGAGGGCAATGGAGGCCCCCAGGAAGCAGGTGATCGTGCCAACGACGGCGATCACTGTTTGAACGACGGGGAACTGGGCGTAGAGGGGATCGAGGCGGGCGACCAGGAACACCCCTGCGGCCACCATCGTGGCGGCGTGAATCAGCGCTGAAATCGGCGTCGGGCCCTCCATGGCATCGGGCAGCCAGACGTGGAGAGGGAACTGGGCCGACTTGGCCATCGGACCCATGAACACCAGCAGGCAGAGCAGCAGCGCGGCCCATGGCGCCACGGTTCCGGCGGCCAGGCCGTTCTGCAAGCCATCAGCGATTCCCTGGAAATCGAAGCTGCCGGTGGCCCAGAACAGACCAAGGATGCCCAGCAGCAGGCCGAAGTCACCCACCCGGTTCACCACAAAGGCTTTCTGGGCAGCGTGGGCGGCGCCATCACGGTCGTACCAGAAGCCCACCAGCAGATAGGAGCACATGCCCACCAGCTCCCAGAAGACGTAGATCTCGAGGAGATTTGGGCTGATGATCAGCCCCAGCATGGAGCTGCTGAACAGCGCTAGGTAGGTGAAGAAGCGCACATAGCCCTTGTCGTGGGCCATGTAGCCGTGGGAATACACCAGCACCAGCAGGGCGATGGTGGTGACCAGTGCCAGCATCACCGCCCCAAGCGGATCCACCACGTAGCCCATCGGCAGAACGAAGCTGCCGGCACTGGCCCAGACGAACAGATGCTCGACCGGTGGGGCGCCATTGAGCTGGTTGAAGAGGATGCTGTAACTGAGGGCCGCAGCTGCACCAACACAGGAGATCAACAGCAGCGCAACGGGTTTGCGCAACCGGTTGATCGTGCGGTTGAAGCTGATCAATCCCAGCCCGGTCAGCACGGCGCCGAACAGGGGCAGAACGGGAATGAGCCAGGCGAGTTCCTCGGCCGAGGGCATCCGCAAACAGCAGGTTGAAGCGAGTGTAGGCAGCTCAGCCCAGCAGGTTCTGGAGTGCTGAATTGCGCATCAACTCGGCAGCCGTCGGAATGAAGCGGTGGGCCCACCAGAAGACGCCGACGGCAATGGCGATGCCCAGTTGCGCGGGGCGGACAAATTCCTGCCACTCCAGCTGCTGGCGTCCGTCCAGAACGGCAGCGAACGGCACGATCGATGTGCTGGCCTTGAGCTCATCAAAGGCCTCACCGAAGCGGGTCTTCAGGCGCCGGTCGCCATGCCAGACGGCGAAGAGGTGATGGCCGATCAGGCCCGCGCAGGTCACCAACATGAAACTGCTGCCGATCCAGAGGGCGTGGGTGAGGCACCAGAGAATTTGCCCGATGGCCTGGGGATGGCGGCTGATGCGGATGATTCCCGTGGCATAAAGACGCACCTGTGGTTTCAGCACCGCCGGGATCTCCAGCAGGTTGTAGGTGGCTGGATAAAGGAAGAGAAAGCTGATGGCGGTTCCGATCCAGACGATCGGAATCACCCCAGGCACGCCCTGGAGATTCCAAAGCCGCACCCCGTCGTAGCGATGGGCCAGGAACCAGCCGATCACCACCACGGCCGAGGGAATGCTGGCTGCCGCGAAGATCAGGCGCCAGGCCCTCGCTCCGATCACGTCCTCAGCCCGGCTGCGCAGGGCAGCTCCACCGCTGTGAATCACCGCAAACAGGATCAGCAGCACCAGCATCACGACGCTGCTGTGGTGGGTGGAGGCCATGGCGGCTGCGTTGGAAGGGCGTGATTCTGGCTGGCGGACGTGGCGGTCCTAAATTTCTGGTGTTCCTCCGGGTGTTTCGCGGTGGCCGATCTGCCGTTCACCCTCGACCAGCTGCGGATCCTTCGCGCGATTGTCAGTGAGGGCAGCTTCAAGAAAGCTGCCGACAGTCTTTACGTCACCCAGCCCGCCGTCAGCCTTCAGATCCAGAACCTGGAGAAGCAGCTGGAGGTGTCGCTGTTTGATCGCGGCGGGCGCAAGGCGCAGCTCACTGAAGCGGGCCATCTGCTGCTGAGTTACTGCGACCGGATCCTGAGCCAGTGCCACGAAGCCTGTCGGGCCCTGGATGATCTCCACAACCTCAAAGGTGGATCCCTGATCGTGGGGGCAAGTCAGACCACCGGCACCTATCTGATGCCCCGGATGATCGGCCTGTTCCGCCAGAAATATCCAGACGTCTCCGTGCAGCTCCAGGTCCACAGCACCCGCCGCACGGGCTGGAGTGTGGCCAACGGTCAGATCGACCTGGCGATCATCGGTGGTGAATTGCCAGCGGAACTCAATGAACTGCTGCAGGTGGTGCCCTACGCCAGTGATGAGCTGGCGCTGGTGCTGCCGGTGAAGCACCCCCTGGCCCGGCTGGCTGAACTCACCAAGGAAGACCTCTATCGCCTGGGCTTTGTCTGCCTCGATGCGCAATCCACCACCCGGAAGATGGTCGACCAGCTTCTGGCGCGTTCCGGCCTGGATGTGCAGCGCCTCCGCATCGATATGGAGCTGAATTCGCTGGAAGCCATCAAAAATGCCGTTCAGGCGGGCCTGGGCGCCGCCTTTGTTCCCGTGGTGTCGATCGAGCGGGAGTTATCGGCGGGCACGATTCATCGGCCCCAGGTGGCTGATCTGCAGGTGCGGCGCCAGCTCAAGCTGATCACCCACCCCGCCCGCTACTGCTCACGTGCTTCGGTGGCCTTCCGCAATGACGTTCTGCCCGTCTTTGCCAGTGCTGACAGCCCGATTCGCCAGGCAGCGAAGGTCGTGCCTGAAGCGATCGGGGAGCAACTGGTTCAGAACTGATCGGCCTCTGGTGTGACGCCCACAGCGTCATCTGCCACACCTCGGGTGAGGAATTTGTTCTCACTGATGTCGGTTTGGTAGACGCAGCGCACCACGGGCTTGTCCCGAACGGAGCCGATGTAGGCAAAGGTGTTCATCCGCTGCTTGCACTCACGCTCCTGCTCGGCGGTGATGGCTCCCTCTTTGCGCAGCACCGACCAGTTCTCCCGACGGATCACGCAACCCGGTTGCAGGGTCGGCTGGGTCACAAAGCTGCTGGAGGGGTTGAGCGTCGTGTACATCTCGATGTCCATGACGAAGGCGCTCGCCCCCCACTGGCGGCAGAACTCCGGGTCGGGAACGGCCATGTCCAGTTGCTGGGAGCTGGCAATGTTTCCCTGGTCGCCCGTGGTGGTGCTGGTGACAGCGCTGCCGATGCCGATCCCCACCACGAGAACCCCTGCCAGGACGGCCACGGTGAGGGTGCTGAATTGAAAGCCTCCCTGGCCGCCTCCACCCCCTGGTGGGGGGCCGGGAGGACGGCCGTATCCGCCCCTGGACGGAGCGTCATAGCGGTCACGCTCAACGCGGTCGTAGCGGCCGTCCCGCGGTCGGCGGCCGCCGCGGTCGTAGCGCGAGTCGGTCACAACAGTTCAGGGGTGCGGGGCAGGCCCATGGAGAAGTTCTGCACGCGGCCATCTGGGTTGTAGCTGAGTTCTCCGGCCTGGAGCAGTTGCCGGATGAATCCCTCCAGGTCTGTGCCGATGCGGCGCAGGGTGTAGTCACTCAGTTCGCCGCCGGCTGCGGCATCCACTAGTTCCTTGAAGCGTCCCTGCACCTTGGCGAGGCTGGCGGCATCCCAGAGAAATTCGTTGTCGGGATCCAGATCCAAGGTCAGCTGGTCATCCGAAGGAACCAGATCCTCCTCTTGAAGTGCTGCTGTGAACAGGCGCACGTGGCGGGTGGTGCACTTGAGAAGGGTGTCAGCCAAGACGCGCCCACGGGAAAGCTGACACGACTTTAAGAAGCGAACGGGGGTCAAGCCCTTTTAAGGTTGGTTTCACTTTCGAGACGGCCGCATGCGCGTCGCTATTGCCGGAGCTGGTCTTGCTGGACTCTCCTGTGCCAAATACCTGGCAGATGCCGGCCACACCCCCATCGTGGTTGAAGCCCGTGATGTGCTGGGCGGCAAGGTGGCGGCCTGGAAAGACGAGGAAGGCGACTGGTACGAGACCGGCCTGCACATCTTCTTCGGGGCCTACCCGAACATGCTGCAGCTGTTCAAGGAGCTGAACATCGAAGACCGGCTGCAGTGGAAGAGCCATTCGATGATCTTCAACCAGCAGGACGAACCCGGCACCTACAGCCGCTTTGATTTCCCCGATCTGCCGGCACCGGTTAATGGTGTGGCGGCGATCCTGGGCAACAACGACATGCTGAGCTGGCCTGAGAAAATCAGCTTCGGCCTGGGCCTTGTGCCTGCGATGCTCCGGGGTCAGGGGTACGTCGAGGAGTGCGACAAATACTCCTGGACCGAGTGGCTGCGGGTCCACAACATCCCAGAGCGGGTGAACGATGAGGTGTTCTTGGCCATGAGCAAGGCCCTGAATTTCATCGATCCCGATGAAATTTCTGCCACGGTTGTGCTCACAGCGCTCAATCGCTTCCTGCAGGAGAAGAACGGCTCCAAGATGGCGTTCCTGGATGGCGCACCGCCGGAGCGCCTCTGCCAGCCGGTGGTCGAGCACATCGAGTCACTGGGTGGTGAAGTGCACCTTGACAGCCCCCTGCGTGAGATCAAGCTCAATGCCGACGGTTCGGTGGCGGCCTTCCACATCGGTGGCGTGAAGGGCAAGGAGAGCTTCGATCTCACCGCTGATGCCTATGTCAGTGCCTTGCCGGTGGATCCTTTCAAGCTGCTGCTGCCTGAGCCCTGGAAGCAGATGGAGGTGTTCCAGAAGTTGGATGGCCTCCGGGGTGTCCCCGTGATCAACTTGCACCTCTGGTTCGATCGCAAGCTCACCGACATCGACCATCTGCTGTTCAGCCGTTCTCCCCTGCTCAGCGTGTATGCCGACATGAGCATCACCTGCCGGGAGTACGAAGACCCCGATAAGTCGATGCTTGAGCTGGTCTTTGCTCCCGCCAAAGACTGGATCGGCCGTCCCGACGAGGAGATCATCGAGGCCACCATGGGTGAGCTCAAGAAGCTGTTCCCAATGCACTTCAGTGGCGATAACCCCGCCACCCTGCGCAAATACAAGGTCGTGAAGACGCCGTTGTCCGTTTACAAGACGACTCCCGGTTGCCAGGAGCTGCGCCCGGATCAAACCACCCCGATCAAGAACTTTTTCCTTGCGGGCGACTACACCATGCAGCGCTATCTCGCCTCGATGGAGGGTGCTGTGCTCAGTGGCAAGCTCTGTGCCGGTGCGGTGGACCGCAAGACAGGCCAGCTGGCATCATCGACCTCTTCCAGTGAGCCTGTGACGGCCTGAGCCATGCCCCTCGCCTCCCCGGATCTCGACGCAGCCTTTGAGGCCTGCCGTCGGGAGACCGCCGAGTGGGCCAAGACGTTCTATATCGGCACCTTGCTTCTCCCTCCGGAGAAGCGGCGTGCCATCTGGGCGATTTATGTGTGGTGCCGGCGCACCGATGAATTGATGGACAGCCCGGAGGCCCAGGCGCGTCCGGTCGAAGAACTTGCAGAGCGGCTCGACCGCTGGGAGGAGAAGACCCGTGCTCTCTTTGATGGCCGGGTGGAGGACGACCTGGATGCGGTGATGGTGGACACCCTGGAGCGCTTTCCCCAGGGCATTCAGCCTTACCTCGACATGATTGAGGGCCAGCGGATGGACCTCACCTGGACCCGCTACCCCCGCTTTGAAGACCTCAAGCTCTATTGCTATCGCGTGGCAGGCACTGTTGGCTTGATGACCCAGGGGGTGATGGGTGTCGACCAGGCCTACACCTCAGCCCCCTGGAGCGACTGTCCCGACACCTCCGATGCCGCCGTCGCTCTGGGGATCGCCAACCAACTCACCAACATCCTCCGGGATGTGGGGGAAGACCGGGGCCGTGGTCGTATCTATCTGCCGCAGGAAGATCTCGAGCGTTTCGGCTATTCCGAGGAGGAGTTGATGGCTGGAACCCTCAACAATGCCTGGCGTGCGTTGATGCGCTTCCAGCTGGAGCGGGCCCGCGATTGGTTTGCTCGCTCCGAAGCAGGAGTCCGTTGGCTGTCTGCCGATGCGCGCTGGCCGGTGTGGACGTCGCTTCGGCTCTACCGCGGCATCCTGGATGAAATCGAGCGGGTCGATTACGACGTGTTCAATCACCGTGCCTACGTGGCCAAGGTCAACAAGCTGCTTGATCTGCCTCGTTCATTCCTGTTGGCTCAGTCACGCTAAAAACCCCCGCCGGTCAGACCGGCAGGGGCTGGTGTTGATCGGCTGTTTCCCTCAATCAGATCGGCGACGGATCAAACCGCCGTCTTCTGGTTGGCCAAGAGATCCTTGAGCTTGGACAGCTCGCCGGCCCAGCGGGGGTCGGGAGCGCCCTCGTTCTTCGCATCGGAGTGAACCACTTTGTTCACCGCCTTGCGGGCCACTTGAGGCTGACCGGCTGCGTTGGGTGCCCCACGACGGTTGCCACCAGCATTGTTGTCGCGACGCTCGGAGCGCTCGACGCGCAGAGCGCTGCCGCCGAACTCCTTGCCATTCAGCGCTTCGATCACGGCGTCAGCCAGCTTCGGATCGTCCACGTTGGCGAAGCCGAAACCGCGGCATGCCCCGGTTTCCCGGTCGAGAACCGACTTGAACCGGATCCCTTCTCCCACCGACTTGAGCAGAGCCACCAGCTCCTGTTCTTCAAAGGTCTGCGGCAGGTTGCCGATGTACAGGCGGATGCTCATGAAGGAAAGAAAATGCGATCTGTCGGTGTCTGACCGTCATCATTGACACCTGGAAAGTTAATCACAGAGCCTCGCTTTCACGGGTCAAGAAATGTTGGGCCTCCTTCAGCGCCTCGCTTGGGGTTTGGATGCGCCCAAAGGCATGTTCAAGCTTCAGATGATGCAGCAGGCGTCCGAGACGGGGCCCGGGTTCGACCTTCAGGGCCGTGAGCAGGCCGTTGCCGTCGATTGGAGTTCTGGGGTGGAACAGAGGGTCCTCAGCGTCGCGCCATCGCCGCAGCCAGATCCCTTTCTCGGGCATGGGTAGTTGCAGGGCCAAGGCGGGGAGATCCCCCTCCAGCTCCTCGTGCAATTGCAGTCGATCGTTCTCGGATAGCGACTCCGGTGCCTGACCGGTGCGTTGCTGCCAGCTCCGCAGCCGTTTGCAGCGTTGGCGCAGGGCGCGGCTGGCCCGGAGTTGGTTGAGGCCCTCATCGCTCACCAGGGCCGTCAGCCGCGCCAAGGGCACTGCTGCTGCGGCTTCCTCGCTGCTCAGGCCTGCGGTGTTGCCGGGCGTGGGAGGTTGCCCTGCGGCCGCCCAGGGATGCAGCAACGGCAGGCTCCTGAGGGCTGCAATCGCGGCGTCAGCATGGTCGCCCCGCACCAGGCGCTGCAGTTCCGCCAGGATCCGCTCCGGTGCTGCTTCCGGAAGCCGTGCGGCGTGGCGCTCTATCCAGCCCATGGTCTGGCTGGAGATGGTGAGCGGGATTTCCGCCATTAGCCGCAATCCCCGCAGCAGCCGCAGAGGATCGTCCACGAGGTTGGCTTCCGAGACGGCGGTCAGGCACCCCTGCTGGAGGTCATTCAGTCCCCCTGTGGGATCCCACAGCTCTCCCCAGGGTTGGAGCGACACGGCGATGGCATTGAGCCGGTAGTCGCGCCGCCAGAGGTCGTCTTCGATGTGGTCTCCGCCCTGTCGGGCGATGTCAACCGTCCAGCCCCCAAGCACCAGCCGAGCAATGCTCCGTTCTGCGTCCAGCACCACACAAGTGCCATTGAGCTCCTTGGCCAAGCCCTTGGTCAGGGCGATGGCATCCGATGGGACCACCAGGTCCAGATCCGGCTGCTCCTGGAGACGGTTCAGCAAGCCATCCCGCACGGCGCCACCCACCAGTGCCGTGCCCTCCGGCAGCCGTGCCAAGGGGAGAGGCCACTGGGCTGGCGCCAGTCGCTCTCGCAGCTGGTCAAGCAACGCGTCGCCGGAGCCTTGGGCCATCAGAATGGAGGGAATGAACGGCCTGGGGAGGCATGTGCATCTGCGTGGATTGCAGTTGGGTCGACCGTTGTCAGGCCTATCACGCAGTTGAGCGTCAGCATGGTGTTCCGCATCTGGCCCAGACCCCGGATTTTGAGCCAGACGCGCCTCGCATTCACGTTTCGGTGATGGATCTCCCCAATGGCCAGGCCGGGATTGAGTGGGATGTGCGGTCCTGCTCCAGCTTCAAGGCGGATCCAGGACGATGGCAGCGTTGCCGTCCTGGACAGGAGCTGCCCCGATGACGGCTCTGCCGCTGTTGCTCGCCCTGCACAGCTGTTCTGACTGCTTCGGCATGGCACTGCTGGATCCCCAGCAGCCCGGGGCAGAGCCTCTGGTGCAGGTCCATCCTGATGGCCGGGGCCTGTCCAACAGCTTGATTTCGCGGGTTCAGGAGCTCCTCCCGCCTGAGCGTTGGCCCCACTTGCAGGGCCTTGCTGTGGCGACGGGACCCGGTGGCTTCACCGGCACCCGCCTCACGGTGGTGATGGCCCGTACCCTGGCGCAACAGCTGGATTGCCCCCTGCTGGGGGTGAGCAGTTATGCCCTGATGGCCCCACGTCTGGAGGGGCAATTGCCCAAAGCCATGCAGGGGGAACCGTTCTGGATCACCCAGGAGTTGCCCCGGCGGGGGGTGGTGGGTGGCGAATACCAGATCACGGCTGGGCAGGTGCATGAACTCAGCCTGCCGACCCTGCTGCCGCAGGGGGCATCACCCCAGCCCACTGTTGAGGTGCAGCTTGATATGGAGGCGGATGTGGCGCAGTTGCTGAAGCTGCTGCAGTGCAGCCATGCTGCCGGGGCAGCGATGCCCTGGGCTGAGGTTCTGCCGATCTACCCCACCTCCCCTGTTGGACAGGTCTGATGGCGGGTGTGCGTACCGGGCTGCTACTGGGAGCTGGTCTGATGGTCTGGCTGTTGGGGCCTGGCCCGTTGTCGCCCTATCGGCGGGCTCTGTTGGATCGCAGCCCGCCGCAGCTGGTGCTGGTGCTCGGTGGGGATGTGGACCGGGAACGACTGGGTGCCCGGTTGGCCCGTCAGCTCGACCTGCCCCTGCTGGTGAGCGGCGGCAGCAACCGTGAGTACGCCGAATGGATGCTCAGTGAGGAGCGCTTCAATCCCGACCGCGTCACCCTGGATTACCGGGCCCGTGACACCCTCAGCAACTTCACGTCGGTGGTGGATGAGCTGCAGGCGGATGGCGTTCGCCACGTGCTGCTGGTGACCAGCGAAGACCACCTGCCCCGCTCCATGGCGGTGGGCCAGGTGGTGGCCGGCAGCCGCGGAATTCAGCTCACCGGCGTTCCCGTGGTCTGCCGCGAAGACTGCGCCCAGGAGGGGCGCCTCAAGCAATGGAGTGATTGGCTTCGCGCGGTGGCGTGGGTGATGACCGGTCGCGACCTCAGGGATGCTGCGGACTCTGATCCAGCAGGGCGTTGATGCGTTCCTGCAGCAGAGCGGTGGTGGCATCCAGATCAGGCCTGCGGCGACTGGCCGGGGCTGGGATGGGGTCGCCGATGCGCAGCTGAATCGGCACCAGGCGCGGCCAGCTGCGCCCGCTGCCCAAGGCGCGGTGGCTGTTGCAGATGGCCACCGGCAGTAGCGGGGCTCCCGTGCGAGCCGCTAGCAGGGCCGCTCCGGGGAGTGGGTTGTTGATCCGGCCATCGTTCTGTCGGGTGCCGTCCAGAAACACACCAGTGGCCCAGCCTTCTTCGAGGCGAGCCGTGGCTGTGCGGATCGCTTCGCGATCGCTGGCACCCCGTCGCACGGGGTAGGCACCACAGGCCCGGATCACGCGTCCCAGCAACGGGATGCTGAACAATTCCGCCTTGGCCATGAAGGCCACGGGGCGCCCCAGGGCATGACCCAGCAGGGGCGGGTCCAGGTGTGAGCCATGGTTGGCCACCACCACGAGGGGCCCTTGCCTGGGCACTCGGTTGTTGCCGGCGGTCGATCCGCGGAACAGCAAGCGGAAGACCGGGAACACCAGCAGGCTGCTGACCAGCCGGTAGGTGAGGCTTGGCTTGGGGGTGCGGACGAGGCTGGAGTGACTCACTGTCCGAGGTCTCCCGCCCCGGAGATCTGGGCGGTGGTGACCCCGCTCATGCTGCGTTTGGCCAGGCCGCTGAGCACGTTGCCCGGACCGATTTCCACCAGGGTGTCCACGCCGCTTTCGGTCATGGCTGCCATGGTTTCGCGCCAGCGCACGCCGGTGGTCATTTGCTGCTTCAGGCGCTGTTTGAGCTCGTCTGCACTGGTGCTTGCGCTGGCGGCGCTGTTGCTGAGCACTGGAACGCGGGCATCGAGGAAGGGCACGTTGTCCAGTTCGGCGGCGAAGCGCTCAGCCGCCTCCGCCATGAACGGGGAGTGGAAGGCTCCGGAGACGGCCAGAGGGATGGCGCGCTTGCATTTCAGGGCTCCACTCACGTGTTCTACGGCCTCTGGAGAGCCCGAGATCACCACCTGGACATCGCTGTTGTCGTTGGCGATGCTGACGCCGTCCGTGGCGGCCACCAGGTCGTCCAGCTGAGCACGATCGAAGCCGATCACGGCCGTCATGGCGCCGCCCCCGGCGCTCGCCATCAGTTCTGAGCGGGTTTTCATCAGCTGCAGACCGGTCTCCAGCTCAAACACCCCTGCGCTGTGCAGAGCAACCAGCTCCCCCAGGCTGTGGCCGGCCACCAGCGCAGGCTTGCGCCCCTGCTGCTGAAGGTTGTCGGCCAGCAACGATTCGATCACGAACAGGGCGGGCTGGGTGTTGCGGGTGTCGTTGAGGTCATCCGGCCCATCACCACCGCCGCTTTCCCCCTGGCAGATCGCCAGCAGGTCGCGCCCCAGCAGCTCGGAGGCCATGGCGAAACGCTCGCGGCTGCCATCGATGCTGAGCAGCGCTTCTGCCATGCCCACTTTTTGAGAGCCCTGACCGGGAAAGACCCAGGCGATCGCCATTGCTGTGTTCTGCAGACCGTGCCGGAGATTAGGCGGGCCCGCTCCAGCGGAAGAGGGCTGCACCCCAGCTCAATCCTGCGCCGAATCCACTGCTGGCGATGCGGTGGCCGGGTTGGATGCGTCCATCGCGCACGGCTTCATCAAGCATTAGAGGAATGGTGGCTGCCGAGGTGTTGCCGTAGTGGGCCAGGTTGCTGAGCACCTTTTCTGAGGGCACCGAGAAGCGATCGGCTACGGCATCAAGGATGCGCTGGTTGGCCTGATGCAGCAGCAGCCAATCGAGGGAATCAGCGGTAACAACACCCTGCGCAAGCAACTTCTCGAGAATCGCCGGCACCTCACGCACCGCGAATTTGTAAACCTCCTGCCCGTTCATCTGAATGGGATCGAAGCCGCCGCACTGATGGCTGGCGTCTCCCACCAGGGGCTGGCGCTGGCTCACCTGGGGGAGCTGGAGCACCTCGCCGCGACTGCCATCGGAGCGGAGCAGGAATCCGTCGAGATCATCCTGGCCGTTCTCTGACGCTTCCAGCACCACGGCACCGGCCGCATCACCGAAGAGAACGCAGGAGCGTCGATCGTCCCAGTTCACCCAGCGGCTGAGTTGATCGGCCCCCACCACGAGGATGCGGCGCATCGCTCCACTGCGCAGGTACTGGGCGGCGGTGACAACGGCGAAAAGAAAGCCGCTGCAGGCTGCGGTGAGATCAAACGCCGCGGCATTGGTGGCGCCGAGGCGAGCCTGCAGCCGTGGCGCTGAACCGAACAGGTCGTCTGGGGTGGAGGTGGCCAACAGGATCAGATCGAGGCTGTCGGGCGACCAACCGGCCATCTCCAAAGCCCGTTCCGCCGCCACTCCGCTCAGTTCCGCAAGGGATTCGTCACTGTTAACCACCCGCCGCGCCGCAATACCGGTGCGACTGCGGATCCATTCGTCACTCGTCTCAACCCGCTGGCCAAGCTCAGCGTTGCTGATCGAGCGGCTGGGCGTCGCGCTGCCAGACCCTCGGAACAACACCCCGCTGGTTGTGCTGAGCGGCTCGACCAAGACGGAGGTTGATTGACGTCGCGTCAGTCAATCACAACCCTGTTGCAGCGTGGCGAGATCCTCCATCACCCCATGGCTGGCTGCGGAGTGGGCAATGCGCAGGGCACTGACCACCGAGAGGGCCTTGCTGCTGCCGTGACCGATCACGGAAATGCCGTTCACGCCCAGCAACAGAGCACCACCGTGCTCGGCATGGTCGAGCCGCTTTTTGATGCGTTTGAGGTTGCTGCGTAAAAACGCTGATCCAACCTTGCCGCGACGCCCCCGGGGCAACTCCGCCCGCAGCACCCCCAGCAGAACACTGCCGACGGACTCCAGGAACTTCAGCAGCACGTTGCCGGTGAATCCATCGCAGACCACTACATCGAAGTCGCCCGACAGCACATCCCGGCCCTCGCAGTTGCCGGCGAAATGGAGCCTGGATTCGTCCTGCAGCAATTCGTGGGTCTTCAGGGAGAGATCGTTCCCTTTGCACTCCTCCTCACCAATGTTCAGCAGCCCGATGCGTGGGCGTTTCACCTGCAGCACGTCCCGGCTGTAGATGTTCCCCAGCAGGGCGAACTGGTGCAGATAGGTGGGTTTGCAGTCCATGTTGGCGCCCACATCGAGCACCAACACCGGCTTGCCTGGATCTTTGGTTGGGAACAGGGCGCCGATGGCAGGTCGATCGATGCCCTTCAGCCGTCCTAGCCGAAAAATCGCCGAAGCCATCACCGCACCGGAGTTGCCGGCGGAGTACACCGCCAGGGCCTCGCCCTTCTTCACGAGGTCCATGGCCACGTTGATGCTGGCGTCCCGTTTGCGCCGCACCGCCGTGGCTTCGTCATCCATGCCGATGGAGGGGCCACTGGCCACCAGGTCCAGATGTCCGGAGGCCTGTGCACTCTCCAAGGCTTCGCGCAGGCCGAGGCTGTTGGCGGCGGCCATCACCCGGTCGATTTCCCCCACGAAGCGGATCTTCAGTGGCAGCCGGTCAATGGCGTCCAGGCATCCCTCCAGGATCGGCCCCGGCGCATGGTCCCCGCCCATGCCATCGACGGCCACCCAGAGACGCTTCGCATCGTCGATCTCATCGGTATCGCTGCCCCCCTGCAGCCAGCGCAGGGGATCGAACCCCAGCGGTTGGAGCACGCTGCTGGCCACCGTCCCGGCTCCGGAGACCACGGTCTCCGCCACATTTCCCGCCATCGAACTCGCCGCCGTCGCTGAGTTGGCAGCACCATCAACGATGGTTGTGACGGCGGCGTTGCGCCGATACCAAATCACCAGGCGACGGATCGCCCGAGGACGGTTGGTCTTGTGCCGCGGCTGAGGTGCCGGGGTGGGATCAGGGACCTTCGGAGGCAACGGAATCGACGATGCGCTGGAACAGATAGCCGGTGCCCCGAGCCGTGAGGATCAACTCGGGATTGGCAGGATCATCCTCCAATTTGGAACGCAGGCGAGAGATATGAACATCCACCACCCGGGTGTCCACGTGGCGTTCCGGGGTGTAGCCCCAAACCTCCTTGAGGATCTCGCCGCGGTTGAACGGTTCACCGGAGCGGCTCACTAGCAGTTCCAACAGGCTGAATTCCATCCCCGTTAAGCGGATGCGTTCATCGCCACGGAACACCTGGCGTTTGTTGGTGTCGATGCGCAGGTCGCTGACCTGGATGACGCCGGAGTTGGGAATGCCCGCCACCTGCTCCTTCTCGACCCGGCGCAACACGCAGCGGATGCGGGCCTCCAGCTCCTTTGGGCTGAAGGGCTTCACCACGTAGTCATCGGCGCCGAGCTCAAGTCCGGTGATCCGGTCGGCAACGTCGCCGAGGGCCGTCAGCATCACGATGGGAACATCTGATTCCTTGCGCAGCTCCTGGCAGACGCCATAGCCGTCAAGCTTTGGCATCATCACGTCCAGCACCACCAGGTCGGGCGTGCAGGTAGGGAACAATTCCAGAGCTTCGGTGCCGTCGCAGGCGGTCACGACGTTGTACCCGATCATGGATAAACGGGTTTCCAGGATCCGGCGTATCGATGCCTCGTCGTCGACCACGAGGATCGTTTCCTTGGTGGGAGCCGTGGCCGTCATGGGCACCGAGGCGTTAGTCACTTCTCGCCACAAATAAAAGGGCAGCCCCCTGCTTCGTTCATTCAACGGCAACTTTCTTCACAGTTCGCAGTGCCCAAATCCACCGCTGTTTTCGTCTGTCAGGTCTGTGGAGCCCGTGCCCGACAGTTTTTCGGCCGTTGCCCGGAGTGCGGCAGCTGGAATTCGCTGGTGGAGCAATCCCAGCCCGCCGACGATGGCCGTCGCCGCCGCAGTGCCCCGGATCCGGAGGTGGCGGCTGCGCCGCGACGGTCCACGGCCATGGCTTCGCTGGAGGATCAGCCGCTGCAGCGGCTGGCCACCGGGTCGGCAGAATTTGACCGCGTTCTGGGTGGTGGTCTGGTCCCCGGTTCGCTGGTGCTCGTGGGGGGCGATCCGGGCATTGGCAAGAGCACATTGCTGCTGCAGAGCGCCTCAGCGATGGCGGCCGGTGCATCCGTGCTCTATGTGAGTGCTGAGGAATCAGCCCAGCAGGTGAAGCTGCGCTGGCAGCGGCTTGCCGGGGGGGCGTCGGAGCTGCAGTTGCTGGCCGAAACCGATCTGGAACTGGTGCTGGAGGAGCTGGAGGCCCTGCGCCCCGCTGTGGCGATCATCGACAGCATTCAGGCGTTGCATGACGCCAATCTCACCAGTGCGCCGGGGTCGGTCGGTCAGGTGCGTGAATGTGCGGCTGCTCTGCAACGGCTGGCGAAACGCCAGAACATTTCGTTGTTGTTGGTGGGCCATGTCACCAAGGAAGGCATGTTGGCCGGCCCGAAGGTGTTGGAACACCTCGTGGATGCGGTGCTCACCTTTGAGGGGGATCGCTTCGCCAGTCATCGTCTGCTGCGGGCCGTCAAGAACCGCTTCGGTGCCACCCATGAGTTGGGTTTGTTTGAGATGCAGAGCGGTGGCCTGGCCGAGGTGGGCAACCCTAGTGAGCTGTTCCTCAGCGATGCCCGCGCCTCCGGTGTCGCCACGATCGTGGCCTGTGAAGGCACGCGCTCGTTGGTGGTGGATCTGCAGGCCTTGGTGAACGTCACCAGCTATGCCAGTCCGCGCCGCACGGCGACAGGGATCGGCACCAACCGTCTGCACCAGATCCTGGCGGTGCTGGAGAAGCACATGGGGCTGCCGCTCTCCCGCTTCGACTGCTACCTCGCCGTCGCCGGTGGCCTGGAGGTGGAGGAACCTGCGGCGGATCTGGGGGTGGCGGCAGCGGTGGTGGCCAGCTTCAGGGATCTCACCCTGCCTGCGGGCACGGTGTTAATCGGCGAGCTTGGTTTGGGGGGGCAGTTGCGCCCTGTGGGGCAGCTGGAGCTTCGGATCCAGGAAGCGGCCCGGCTGGGGTTCCAGCGGGCCGTCGTTCCCCGGGGCAGTGGCCTGAGCGATCTGGCTTCGGGTTTGGATCTGGCTCTGCTGGAGGCCGACAGCGTCACCGAGGCCCTGGTGCTGGCACTCGGTCAGGCCGTGCAGCCTGACCAGGACTGATTCAGAAGTAAACGTCGACGTTGCTGCGGCCCGTGGACTTCAGCCAGTTCTCGATATCGAGGTAACCGCCGGGATTGAGGCGCACGGCCTGGGTCCAGACATCAGCGGCCTGGTCAAACCAGCGATCCGCTGAGTCCTGCTCACCGCCCTCCTCGGCGATGCGGCCCCACTTTTCGTAGATCAGCCCCATGTTCTTCAGGCAGGAGGGCTGGTTCGGGTTTTCCTCGAGAGCCTTGCGGTACGTCTCGATCGCCCGCTCCTCCTCGCCGTTGGACATGTAAATGATGGCCATGTTTTTGAGGGTTTCGCTCCGGTCGGTGGAGTTCTCCTCAAGCTTCAGGGCTTCCTCGTAGTTCTCCAGCGCTTCGGCGTAGTCACCATCGTTCTGGGCCGAGAGGCCATCCCGGTAATAGACGTAGGCCTCCTTGGAGCGGGCATTGATCGGCAACAGCTTGACGATCAGGTCCGCCATCACCGTGAAGCTCTTGTCAATGAAGTTGTCGTTGCGGTTGCTGCGGGGCACGGCGCTCCGGCGGACGGACACCCATCCTGACGGGACCCGAGCCCGACCTAGCCTGCTCGTAAAGATCCCTGTTGCGTAAACACCTGTGAGCCCTGCGGTTCAGACCGTCGTCCTGGATGTGGAAGGGATGAAGTGCGGCGGTTGCGTCCGCGCCGTGGAAACCACCCTCTTAGATCAGCCCGGTGTCCAGCGCGCCGATGTGAATCTGGTCAGCCGCTCGGCCTGGCTCGATCTCACCGCCGGTGAGAGCGATGTCGATGGTGTCTTGAAAGCCCTTGCAGACAGGGGCTTTCCAGCCAAGGAGCGTTCCCTGGATGCGCCGATTGGAGGGATGGCTGCCGGGCAGGTGCTGCCGGGCTGGTGGCAGCAATGGCGACAGCTGATGGTGGCCTTGGTGCTGCTGTTGCTGTCGGTTCTGGGACATGTCAGCGAGGCAGGGCATCTGTCGCTGCCTCTGATCGGCACCCTGCCTTTCCACGCCACGCTGGCCACGGTGGCGCTCCTCGGACCGGGCCGTCCAATCCTGGTGGGTGGAGTTGCGGCCGCTCGAGTAGGAACTCCCAGCATGGATTCCCTTGTGGGCCTGGGGGTAAGCAGTGCCTATGTGGCCAGCCTCGTGGCCTTGGTCTGGCCCCAGGTGGGTTGGCCCTGCTTTTTCAATGAACCGGTGATGTTGCTGGGGTTCGTCCTGCTGGGGCGTTTCCTGGAGGAACGGGCCCGTTTTCGGACCGGTCAGGCCCTGCAGCAACTAGCCCAGCTCCAGCCGGACACCGCGCGGTTGCTGTTGAGCGACGGGACGATCCGTGAGGTGCGCGTGGGCGCTCTCAGGCCTGGTGAAACCGTCCAGCTCCTGGCCGGTGACCGCATCCCGGTGGATGGAGAGGTGCTGGAGGGGGCCTCGGCCGTTGATGTGTCCAGCCTCACCGGTGAGCCCCTCCCGATGCAGGCGGAGCCTGGCACGGAGTTGTCCTCCGGAAGCCTCAATTTGGAGGCAACTCTGGTGCTGCAGGTCACCCGTGTCGGTGCTGAAACCGCCCTGGCCCGGATCATTCGTCTGGTGGAGCAGGCCCAGGCCCGTCGGGCGCCCATCCAGGGCCTGGCCGATCGTGTGGCAGGGCGCTTCTGCTACGGCGTGATCGCCTTGGCCGTCGCCACCTTTCTGTTCTGGTGGTTGTTCGGGGCCCAGCACTGGCCTGAGGTTCTGCAGGCTTCAGCACCTGGGATGCCCATGACCCATGAGATGTCCCATGGAGTGGACCATGGCCATGGCATGCATCACAGTGGCTTGGGCAGTGGAGCCAGCACCCCGATGGGTCTGGCCCTGCAACTGTCGATCGCGGTTCTGGTGGTCGCCTGCCCCTGTGCCCTCGGTCTGGCGACCCCCACCGTGATCACCGTGGCTACCGGCCTGGCGGCACGGCGCGGCTGGCTGTTCCGCGGTGGAGATGTGATCGAAACCGCCGCCGCTTTGGAGCATGTGGTCTTCGACAAGACCGGCACCCTCACCTTGGGTCGCCCCCTGGTGACCGATGTTTACGGGGACGACCCGGATCATTTGTTGCAGCTCGCGGCCAGCCTGGAGCAAAGCAGCCGACATCCCTTGGCCTATGCCCTGCTGCAGGAGGCCCAGGGCCGGAAGCTGGCTCTGCTGGACTGCGACGACGTTCGCACCGTTTCCGGCCAGGGTCTGGAGGGCCACGTGGATGGTGCCTCCTCTCGGGTTCTTGTGGGCAAGCCCGACTGGTTGGTGGAGAAGGGTGTTGCCATCGTCCCCGCAGCCCAGGACTGGCTTGCCGCCGCTGAAGGCTCGGTGGTGGCTGTGGCGGTGGGAGATGCCCTGATGGGCCTGGTGCAGATCGAGGATCAGCTGCGTCCGGATGTGGCTCCGGCACTGCAACGCCTGCGCTCTCACGGTCTGGCGCTTTCGGTGTTCAGTGGTGATCGGCAGGCCGCTGTTCAGCGCCTTGGTCAGCAGCTGGGCTTTGCTGCCCAGGATCTGGGCTGGCAGATGCTGCCGGAGCAGAAGCTGCAACGCCTCGAGCAGCTGCGGCAGGCGGAGCGGGTGGCGATGGTGGGCGACGGCATCAACGATGCTCCGGCGCTGGCCGCGGCTGATCTTGGGATTGCCATCGGCACCGGCACCCAGATCGCTCAGGACTCGGCTGGCCTGGTGTTGCTTGGCGATCGCCTCGACAATCTGCCTGAGGCCCTCAGCCTGGCGCGCCGCACCCTTGTGAAGGTGCGGCAGAACCTGTTCTGGGCCTTCGGTTACAACCTCATTGTTCTCCCGGTCGCCGCCGGTGCTCTGCTCCCCAGCCATGGGGTGCTGTTGTCGCCCCCGCTGGCGGCGCTGCTGATGGCCCTGAGTTCGATCACTGTGGTGCTCAACGCACTGGCTCTTCGCTTGCCATGACCGGTCGCTTCATCGTTCTGGAGGGCATCGACGGCTGCGGCAAGACCACGCAGATCCAGCATCTGGTTGAGTGGTTGCCCAACAGCGGTCTGATGCCGAAGAGCGCTGCTGTGGTCTGCACCCGTGAGCCGGGAGGCACTCCCCTGGGGCGCTCGATCCGGGAGCTGCTGCTGCACACGTCAGACCAGGAGGCACCAGCTCCCACCGCTGAACTTTTGCTGTATGCCGCCGATCGGGCGCAGCATGTTGAAACGTTGATCCGTCCTGCTCTGGAGCGTGGTGATTGGGTGATCAGCGATCGTTTTTCTGGATCGACCCTTGCCTATCAAGGCTATGGCCGTGGTTTGGATCGGGACTTGATTCAGCGGCTCGAACAGATCGCCACCGCGGGGCTGCAGCCCGATCTCACCCTGTGGCTGCGCCTTTCCGTTCAAGAGAGCCTGCAGCGTCGTCTCGGGGACAAGGAGGACCGCATCGAAGCCGAGGGAGCCGCATTCCTGGAGCGGGTTGCGCAGGGTTTTGCCCAGTTGGCTGAGCAGCGCTACTGGTGCGCAATCGCTGCAGATCAGTCAGCCAGTGCTGTGCGTGCTGCTTTGGAACATCAGCTTCAGGAGCATCTGGCTTGAGCGCGCTTTTTGAGGATCTGATCGGCCAGCCCCTTGCCGTTGATCTGCTCTCTGCAGCCTTGGCCCAGGGACGCGTGGCCCCGGCCTACCTCTTTGCCGGCCCTGAAGGGGTGGGACGCCAGTTGGCGGCGGTGCGTTTTCTTGAGGGACTGCTGGCCGATGGTCAGCCCTCGGTGCGGGAACGCCGACGCCTGTTGGAGCGCAATCACCCTGACCTGCTTTGGGTCGAACCCACGTATCAGCATCAGGGCCGTTTGCTGACCCGCGCCGAAGCCGAGGAAGCGGGGCTCAGCCGCCGCACCCCGCCCCAGTTGCGATTGGAGCAGATCCGCGACATCGGTCGCTGTCTGGCCCGGCAGCCGGTGGAGGCGAAGCGCGGCATGGTCGTGATTGAGGCCGCCGAGGCGATGGCGGAAGCGGCGGCCAATGCCCTGCTGAAAACGCTGGAGGAACCCGGCCATGGGGTGCTGATTCTGTTGACGTCAGCACCCGAGCGGCTGCTCAGCACGATTCGATCCCGGTGTCAGTTGATTCGGTTCCTCCGGCTCAACCAAGAGGCCATGGCACAGGTGCTTGAGCGCACCGGTGCCATGGCTCACGATGCTCCCGAACTTCTGGCCCTCGCTGCCGGGTCTCCAGGGGCTTTGATCGACCATCGGCGCAGCCTTGATGGTCTGCCCGAGGAGTTGGTTCAGCGCCTCGATTCGCTTCCCGCAACCCCAATGGAGGCGCTGGCGTTGGCGCGAGATCTCTGCGAAGCCCTTGATGGGGAGCAGCAGCTGTGGTTGATCGGCTGGTGGCAGCACCGGCTCTGGCGTTCCGGCAGTTCCGCGTCGAGGCTGAAGCGCTTGGACACACTCCGGGCTCAGCTGCTTTCGTTCGTTCAGCCGCGCTTGGCCTGGGAGGTGGCGCTGCTCGACCTCACACCATCCGTTTCCTAGGGCGCCTAAGGGTGATCAAGCCGAGGCTCGATCGCCCTGCTGCTTGCGCTCTTCGCGGGCCATGGCCACCACGTCCTCCAGGCCGTCCATCTGGGCATTGGTCGGAAGTTCCAAGCAGTAGCCCGCTCCATACACCGTCTTGATGAAGCGCGGCTTGCGGGGATCGGGCTCCAGCTTGGTGCGCAGGTGCCTCACGTGCACACGAATGGTCTCGATGTCGTCATCGGGCTCGTAGCCCCACACCTCTTTGAGGATCAACGAGGGGGCAACGGTCTGACCGTGACGCTGAAGCAGGCAATGGAGCAGCTCGAACTCCAGGTGGGTGAGCCGTACAGGTTGATCGAACCAGATGGCTTCAAAGCGCTCGGGCACCAGGGTGAGTGGCCCGTAGCTGAGGATTTCGTTGTGGTTGGTGGATCCAACGGGCGCCCGGTCACTGCGACGAAGCAGAGCTTTGACCCTCGCCTGAAGCTCTTCCAGGTCGAAGGGTTTGGTCAGGTAATCGTCGGCTCCTGAGTTGAAACCGCTCACCTTGTCCTTGGTGCCGCCAAGAGCCGTGAGCATCAGGATCGGAATCCCAGCGGTGCGATCGTCGCGCCGCAGGCGCTGACACAGGGTGAGGCCGTCCACCTTGGGCAGCATCAGATCCAGCAGGATCAGATCAGGGGTGTACTGGAGAGCAAGAGCCTGACCCTTGATGCCATCGTCGGCGCGCTGCACATCGAAGCCGCTGTGCTCCAGATGGCCGCTGACCAGGTCGCGCATGTCCTGGTCATCTTCGATTAGCAGGATGCAGGGCTTCATCGGTTCGGCGGCAATTCGGCTGGAGAATTAACGAGCGCTTGTCTGTAGGGATTAACGCTGAACGGATTCTCTCAAGCTTTTCAACTGTCTGCAGATTTTCAGCAAAGGGACCGTAAGGGACTTGCTTGTCGCAAATCGCATTCAGGAACAGCGATCTGGCGGTTTTTTTGCTTGTCTTTCGCCGGCGGCTGTTTAGGAAGTCTTCCGCTTCCGGCAATCCCCCGTCACGAAATTCCTTTTTTCGTCAATAAAAAAGCCACAGCGTGAACTGTGGCTTTGAAGCTCCCCGGGCGGGATTCGAACCTGCGACCAATCGATTAACAGTCGACCGCTCTACCGCTGAGCTACCGAGGAATGAGACCCGAAGACCTTACCCCTCGAATGTGCCGCCCTGCAAGCGCCGTTGCAGTTCTGTTCCCCGGGTCCATGGACCAATCCGACCGTCCTGCATGCGGGCGGCGCCATCAGCGAAGGCCAATTCACCAAGCCTGTGGGTAATCCACAGCGCCGTGATCGGGTTGACGGGGTCTTTGCAAAGCCGTTGCACGGTGGTCAGCACCGTTGTTTGGCTGCTGGGATCCAGCAGGGCGGTCGGTTCATCGAGCAGCAAGAGCCCGGCGTCACTCGCCAGGGCTCCGGCAATCGCCAGGCGTTGTTTCTGGCCGCCGCTGAGGCTGTGAATCGGCCTCTTCTCCAGCTGGGCGAGGCCGAGCTGGCCCAGTAGCTCGCGCACGGTGCTCTGGCGATGCTGTTGCGGCCCCTCAGGGTCCATGCCCAGCATCAGATCGCTGCCGCAACTGGGGAGCAAAAGCTGATGGTCTGGGTTTTGAAACACCAGGGCTGTTTTGCAGCGGCAGGCGATGTGTCCGCTCTGGGGTTCCAGAAGGCCGGAAATCAGGCGGAACAGGGTGCTTTTGCCGCTTCCATTGCTGCCCACCAGCATCCACAGGCCTGGGCCAGGGATGACCAGGTTGCAGCGGTTGAGGGCCTGTTGGCCGTTGGGCCAGCGATGGCTGACGGCTTTAACCCTCAATGCGGCGGTCGAGGTGTCAGGAATCAAAGGAAAAGCCGGGACGCTTGCTGCCACCCGCCGCCGCAGCCTTTTCATAAAGCTGAACGGCGAGAACCTCACTGACCAGCAACGTCACTTTCTTGCCTTCCACTTTCTCGCAGGTGAGCTCGAGAAGACGCGGCTGGCCGCTCTCGAGGGCTTGGCGTATCTGCTGGTAAAGCGCATCGGCATCTGCATGCTCCTTGCGCTGAACAGACACCGGGACAGGACTCATGCGCAGGGCCAGTTCGATGACGTACACAGCGTTGGAAAGAAGCGATGTGTCATCTTCGCGGAGGGACCGGCATCCTGTCGGTCCAAAAATGCGCATTTCTACTCATCCCCTCGAAATGGGTGCGGGGAGCCGCCCCATTTCGGTGATCACCCCCTAGGCTCGGCCATGTAACGGATCATGAAGCACCTCTCATGACGATCGCTGTAGGACGCGCGCCACAGCGGGGATGGTTTGACGTCCTCGATGACTGGCTCAAGCGCGACCGCTTCGTTTTTGTCGGCTGGTCCGGCATTCTTCTCCTTCCAACGGCCTACCTGGCCATAGGTGGCTGGCTGACAGGCACCACCTTTGTCACCTCCTGGTACACCCACGGCATTGCCTCCTCGTACCTGGAAGGTTGCAACTTCCTTACCGCTGCTGTGTCCACCCCCGCTGATGCGATGGGTCACAGCCTGCTGCTGCTCTGGGGCCCTGAGGCCCAGGGCGACTTCGTTCGCTGGTGTCAGCTCGGCGGCCTCTGGGCCTTCGTGGCCCTGCACGGCGCCTTCGCACTGATTGGCTTCATGCTCCGTCAGTTCGAGATCGCTCGTCTGGTCGGCATCCGCCCCTACAACGCCATCGCCTTCTCCGGTCCGATCGCGGTGTTCGTCAGCGTCTTCCTGATGTACCCCCTCGGCCAGAGCAGCTGGTTCTTCGCGCCCTCCTTCGGTGTGGCTGCGATCTTCCGCTTCCTTCTCTTCCTCCAGGGCTTCCACAACTGGACCCTGAACCCCTTCCACATGATGGGCGTCGCCGGCATCCTCGGCGGTGCACTGCTCTGCGCCATTCACGGCGCCACTGTGGAAAACACCCTGTTTGAGGACGGTGAGCAGGCCAACACCTTCAAGGCGTTCGAGCCCACTCAGGAAGAAGAGACCTATTCCATGGTCACCGCCAACCGCTTCTGGAGCCAGATCTTCGGTATCGCCTTCTCCAACAAGCGCTGGCTGCACTTCTTCATGCTGTTCGTGCCTGTGATGGGCCTGTGGACCAGCTCCATCGGCATCATCGGTCTGGCCCTCAACCTGCGCGCCTATGACTTCGTGTCCCAGGAAATCCGCGCTGCAGAAGATCCCGAATTCGAGACCTTCTACACCAAGAACATCCTTCTGAATGAAGGTCTGCGTGCCTGGATGGCACCGGCTGACCAGCCGCACGAAAACTTCGTCTTCCCTGAAGAGGTTCTGCCCCGCGGTAACGCCCTCTGATCGAAAGTTCGATGTTTCCTTCAACCGCCCAATTGGGCGGTTTTTTTTTGTTCAGCTGTCGTCTGAATCCGTGTCCAGACGCAGGATGAGATCAATGCTGTTGCGTTGATCGAGGAGCGCTCGCAACAGTGCATCGATGAGCAAAATGATGCCGAGCAACTCCAAGGCTTCCTCCAATCCTGTGATGGCGCCATACCAGGGGCTATGCAGGCGGATCAGGCTGGATCGAACGGCGAAGCTGCCGATCATTTCCATGCCGATGGCACCGCCGATGTAAACGGCACCTGCTCGCAGCAACCGTGATGCTGTTGGTCGGGAGATTGATCCGAGGAAGCGGCGAAAGCGCCACAGCAGGATGAGGGCGAGAACGGCGTAGGGCACCACCCAGGTGGATGCCAGAGCAGGGTGCACCTGGCGCCTAAGCCCTGGAATGATCAGGATCTCGTGGATCTGGAGGGCTTCGTCGAGGGCCAGAAAGATGAAAATCTTCGACAGCAAACGCCAGTCCTGGGAAGCGATGCGATCGCTGCTCTGCCCCAGTCGTTTCATCAACAGGGCCGCCATCAGCAACAGCGCGCTGCTGAACAGGGTGGGCAGGTTGAGTTCGCGGTCCATGTTGAGGCTGTCGAGCCAATGTTTCTCCGCCCCGAAGCCGTAAATGCCCACTTGCACGACGCTGTGGGCCACCAAAAAACCCGCTGTGATGGCCATCAGCAGCTTTCGGATCGACCGTGGCGTGAGCGGGATGATTCCGATCTGGCTTGGATTCGCTGCAGTGGGTTGCTGAATCACGGTTGGCTTGTGCGGAGGATGAACCCCGGTCTCAGATTCCGGTTCTAAACCTCTGCTTAACCTGCGCTTCGCGCAAGGGACGGGTTGGTGGCTGTGATCTACACACGGGGTCGCGCCCTCAAAACAGCCATCGCTTCATTGTTCCTGGTGGTGGCGGCTGCATCGCTGTTGACGGTGGCCGTGCAGCTGGTGATGTCTGCCTCTGGCGGTTCCAACCCTGATCTTGGTTGGGGTGTTGTGGCGGGGGTGAGCACGGGACTGGCGGCCTGGGCGACCCGTTCCCAGGGGCTGTTGCGTTTGCTGTCGGTTGCCGATCCATGGGCCCATCAGGGCCGTACCCGTGCGGTGTGGGGTCTGCTGTTGTTTGTTCTTCTGCTGGTTGTGGGCTTGAAGACCGGCTCGCCGGACCGCGACGTCTACAAAAATCTGGTGTTTGGCGAGGGTGGCCTTGTGGAGTGGAGCCAAGTGCTAGTGCTGGTGCTCGCCACTCGGGCGGCCTGGTTGATTGGCTCCGACTTAAATGCCCGTTTGCAGGAACGCCGTCCCGGGCGGCTGTTCCAGTTCGGCGCAGCATGTCTTGCCCTGGTCTTGATGGAGGAGCTCGCCTGGGGGCAGGTGATCTTCAGTTGGCGGACCCCGCCCTTGTTGAACGAGATCAACGCGCAGAACGAGACGACCCTGCACAACATCGGTTGGTTTCAGGATCGATTGGATCTGGGCACCTTCCTAGCGACCCTTGGGGTTTTGGCTGTTGTGGTTCTGGCGCCGCGCTGGATGCAAGCGCTCACAAAACACTGTTCTGAATCGATGGCGGCCTTGACCCGGGCCCTCACTCCCGCTGTCTACAGCTGGCCGCTGTTTCTGGCGGTTTCTGCACTGGCGTTCTGTATTGCGACGCGCACCTTCTCCGAGCTGATCCTCAATCGGGATCAGGAGTGGGGTGAGCTGGTGCTGTATGCCTCGATTTATCTGTTGTTGTTGCGCACGCGCGTGCTGCTTGGCCCCGTGCAGGACGCTCCGTAACCTGCCCAAAATCCTTCAAGGACGGCTGCATGCGTCGACCCAGCGGCATTGATGCGCCCTCCCCAACCCGGTGGCCACGCAAGGTGTTGGCGATGGCGGGTCTGTTTGCCCTGATCTGTTTTGCGCTGCAGGCCTGGCGGCTGTTCAGCCTCAGCGCAACCTATGACCAAGCCCTGTTTCTGCAGGAGCTCTGGGCGACCGCGCAGGGTCGACCCTTTGAAAGCAGCCTCTCATCGGTCTTGTCAGGGGCGGTGGTGGTCGGCGATGGTCTCCCGTCCATCGATTACTTGCACCTGGGGCAGCACGCCAACGTCTTGACCGTGCTGATGGCCCCCCTCGTGGCTGTGTTCGGGATGTGGGCGCTGCCGTTGCTTCAGGTGGGGCTGCTCGCTGGCGCAGGTCTGGTGCTGTGGAGACTGGCCGACGCTCGACTTCCGCGGCCCCTGGCTGAGCGGATCACCCTCGCCTACTTCCTCAGTGGTGCGGTGATTGGCCCGGCCTTGGAGAACTTTCACGATCTGGTTTGGCTGCCCTTGTTGGCCTTTCTGGTGGTGGGAGGTCTCCTCGACGGCTGCCGTTGGCGGGTGTGCCTGTTTGGCGCCCTGTTGCTGTTGGTGCGGGAAGACAGTGGCTTGCTGTTGTTTTCGCTTGGGCTCTGGGCCCTGGTGCGTCGTCCCGACCAACGCATCACCGGAGCCTTATTGATGCTCGTGTCCTTCGCCTGGGTCGTGTTGGTCACCGGCTGGATTCAGCCGATGGTGGACTCCTCGTTGTCGGATCGCTTCCTCAAGGAGAAGTTCGGCCATCTGGTGGATGACCCGTCGGGGGGAACGGTTGCTGTGCTTTGGGCCATGCTGCGCCAGCCTTTGGCGTTGCTCGAATCCTTGGTGTCGCCGCCGGGGGCAACCCTCGGCTTTGTGCTGGCCTTGAGTTTGCCGCTGGTGCTGGTGCCCCTGCTTTCGGTGGATGCCGTTCTGCTGATGCTGGCTCCGCTGTTGATTGCTTTGCTCTCCCAGGGGCGATCGGCCTTGTCGGTGACCCTGCGCTATGTGCTGGCTCTGGTGCCCGGCCTTTATCTCGGTGCTGTGCTCTGGTGGCAACGTCACCCGGAGGCCTGGTCGAAGCCCTGGCTGCGTCGTTGTTGGACCGCGGCCCTGTCGCTTGGCCTTGTGCTCACGCTGGTGGGGAACCCTCACCGCACCCTTTCGGCTGTCATTCCCGACAGCTTTTCCCCGTGGGCTTACGTGTCTCCTCAGCAAATGCTGCACCGCCGCCAGGCCGCTTTACAGGCCGTGGCGCTGATACCAGCGGATGCCAGCGTTGCTGCCGATACGCCTTTGCTGCCGTTGTTGGCCCAACGGGAGGCGGCGATTCGTTTCCCTCGGCATGTTGAGTACCGCGATCGCGACGGACGTATCCAACCCGTGGATTGGGTAGTGGCCCTGCCCGGCTATCACACGCCATTGGCTCCAGTGTTCAAGGGGTCGCGCAACAAACAGCAGCGCATTCAGCGGGAACTGCGGAAACTCACGGCAGCGGGCGATTACCGCTTGCTGCATTGCCAGGGCGGGGCTGTTGTATTGCAGCGGCAGGCGCCCGACACAGTTCCAGGCCCGTTGGCCAGCTCCGGCAGCTCCAATTCCTGTCCCTGGCTTGAGTGAGCAACCGTTCCTGCACCTTGCGGCTTGATCCCCAGCCGGGGTCCGGGGGATTGAGCAGCAGCACGTTCCAGGAGCCAGTATCGACGAGCGTGCTCTGCTTGTTCTTGGGGAAACCAACGGTGGTTCGCTGGCTCAGTTGCGGCACCAGATAGCTGGTGGTGAGCACGGCATCCTGCGGTTGGATCAGAGCCTGGGCCTCCTCGACGGCTTTGAGTTGGGGTATTCGAGCCAGGTAGGGCCCGGAAAAGAACCAGGGCTTGGCCAGCGCCAGCCAACAGGCCATGGCCCAGCACAGCATCCAGGGAAAGCCCCGCTGGGGTTGGGGCTGCCACCGCAGGCCATCGATGCAGGCCACAACGGCCACCACCGCTAGAGGCAGGCTGTAGTGATGCACCAGGGTGCGGTAGCTGGCGGATGCCGAGAGCAGATTCACCAGCACCAACGGCAGTCCGATCAGCAACGTGCTGAGGGAAGCCCGCCGCCAAAGGGCGATGCAGGGCAGACAAAGCAGAAGCAGATACTCAGCACCGCCGCTCCAATCCAGGCCACTGAGAACGCTGATCGGCCCGCCGTTTAAGTGGCTGAACATCCGCGCTGCAGCCTTGGGGCCTTCGCCATCCCGGAGCAGCGGGTACAGCCAACGGCTGAGCAGGAGCAGCCAGCCGATGCTGAGGCCTCCCGCCGCCAGGCTCCACCGCCAACGTCGCCGGCACGCAAGATCGATGGCCATGCCTGCTGTAGCCAGCACCAGGCCGTCGCGGCAGCCCAGCATCAGCAGCAGCAAGCCAAACCAGAGCCGGGGGCGGCCTTCGCGCTCGGCCCAGAGTGCCAGGGCGAAGGCCGGCATTACCCAGGTTTCAGGGTGGAAATCAAACAGTGCGGCGTTGAACACCACTGGCTGCAGCCACCACAGCGCGCAGACCAGCCAGCAGCGTCGTCGGGTCAGTCCCGCCTGCTCCGCCAGCCACCAGATCGGCAGTGCGGTGCAACTCAGGGCCAGGGCCTGACTGGCCAGGAGCCAATGGATGCTGGGCAGGATCCGATAGGCCGCACCGGCCAGATAAAGCATCCAGGCCCCATGGTCGGCCAGCACATGCACCTGTTCCATTGAGGAGATCGGTGCCGCTCCCGAACCGATCAGCCAGGCCCATTGATCGAACAGTCCCAGGTCGTAGGCATTGCTCTGGAGCAGGCCATGGCGTGTCGCCGCAACGCCCCAGAGCAGCAGGCCCAGCCATGCGCACAGCGCCAGCAGCTGCGGGGGAAAGCTCCGCGGCTGCGATGGCCTGGAGTCAGCGCTCGGGCTGGAGGTCATCGATCGGAATCAGATAGGTCTGGCTGCCAGCGTCTACCCAGGCGCGGGGGCTTTCCTCCACCATCTCCCGCAGACGCTGTTGCCGCCGCTTCGGCATTGGCCGGTAGGTCTTGTCCCATAGGAAGCTGCCGGCCAGATGGCTGGCTCCAGCCCGTTTCCAGCGCTGCAGTCGCTCCGGCGTCAGTTGTTTGCTGGAGATCAGCCAGCCCTGACGGCGGGCCAGGTTGAGCAGGGTTGGGTCGGTGCTGGTGACACTCACAATCCGAGCATCGCTGGGCAGATCCCTGCGGATGGTGAGGGCCAATGGCATCCATGCCTCTCGCTGGCGATGCTCCACCGCCCAGTAATCCAGGGAGAGCACCGTGAGGCTCACAACCAGGGCAAGGCCGATCAACAGCCGAGGCTGCCAGCGGGGCCGCCGCTGGCGCCAGGTCTGCCAGCCCAAGCCGATCAAGGGGGAACTGAACAGAAGCAGCGGCAGCTGGTAGTACTCGTGAATCGTGCTCGAGCGCATGGTGGCGATCGTGCAGAGCAGCACCCCCACCAAGCCGCTGATCGCAATCTGCCCGCTGCCGCTGCTCCAGCACGCCCTGAGGCCGATCAGCAGGAACGGCAGTCCCACCAGGGCCAGGAGCCGCAGACTCACCCGCAGCAGCAGGTTGATCCAGCCGTTGAGGTCCAGCAGGAGACTGATGCTGCTGCGATCGGCGCCCGATCCCCAGAACCCGAAGCTCAGCCCACTGGCCTGTCCCAGTTGATGGGCATGCCAGTACCAGCCGGCGATCGCCATCAGGCTGGTGCCGCTGTAAAGCCAGAAGCCCGGTCGCCCCAGCAGACGAAGCACGCGGCTCGGCAGGGTCTGCTGGGGTGGGGCCTGGCCTTGAGGGTTGGAGCTGAGCTGCACCATCAGCAGGGGCAGCCCCAACCAGAGCAGTGGAATCACCTTGATCAGGCCAGCACTGGTGAAGCACACCCAGCTCAGGGCCAGGGCCCAGGGCAAGCGTCGCTCACGCCAGAGGCTCAGGCTCTCCAGGGCCCCTGCGGCACAAAGCAGCAACAGGGCTTCGGCCTGAAAGGCGCGCCCGAAATACACCCCCAACGGTGCGATGGCAAAGGCCAGGCCCGCCCACCAACCGGCTTCGGGATTGAACCAACGCCGGCCCAGACGCATCACCAGCCAGATGGTCAAGGCGCTGCAGAACACCGATAAACCGCGGCCAAGCCACTCGTGCAGGCCGACCAGGCCGTAGAGGCGGCTCACCAGAAAGGGGTAGAGGGGAAATTCCGATTCCACAAAACCGGCACTCGCACCCCCCCAGTCGACCTGCGGCAGCCAGATCGGTGTGCCCGCCAGGCTGAAATGCCTGGCCATGGCAGCGGTATCGGCCTGCCGCCAGCTGTGAACACCCAACACCGGCATCCAGATCTGCACCAGCCGCAGCAGGCTTCCCAGGGCGATGGGCAGCCAGGCCCGCCTAGGGGCTGTTCCAGACAAAGCGGGATGAGGCCGCATAGTTCCAGACGTAGACGACAACAATGCCCGCCAGTTGGGCCCAGAGCGCATGGGCCTGGATGAGGGTGTAGAAGCTGGTGGCCAGGCCAACGTTGGCAAGTGCCGGCAGGGAGGCCACCAGCAGGAATTTCAGCAACCCCTGGATCAATTGCCGTCCGCTCTGGCGTCGGTCGCGGAAGGTGAGAGCGTTGTTCACCAGATAGTTCGAGCTTGCGGCGGTGATCACCGCCACCGGAAGCGCCTGTTGAAACGCCAGGTTGAACAGTCCCATCAGCAGTGCTGTGGACAGCAACTGCACCACCACGCCGGAGGCGCCCACAAGCCCGAAGCTGATGGCCCTGCGCGGCAGCAGCCGCAGGGTTGCGGTGTGAATCAGGGAGACGACGAAGTCCCAGAGGACGGCGAGATCGAGCTTGGAGCTGCCATGCAGCCGCGGCTGAAAGCGCAGCGGAATTTCTCCCACCTGCAAGCGGCCGCGGCTTATGGCAAGGAGTTCGTAGAAAAACTTGAAACCGTTCACGTCCACCTGACGCACCAGCGGCAGGCAGCGGTCGAGGCGCAGCACGATGAAGCCGCTCATGCAATCGCTCAGGTGCCGGTAGGACCTGGGCAGGCTCCAACGGGCCAGACGGTTGGCGAGGGTGGAACCGTCGGTGCGTCGATCGCTGAGGCCTCGGATTTCGGAGTGATCGAGGAAGCGGCTCCCGGCCACAAGGTCTAGTCCTTTTTGATCCAGGAGCTGCACGGCCTCGCCAACGGAGGCCGGTTCGTGCTGACCGTCGCTGTCCATCACCACGGCGATGGGATAGAGGGCTGCGATCAGGCCTTCTTTGATGGCGCTGGCCAGTCCGGAGCGTCCCACGCGTTGGATGATCCGGATCCTGGGGTCCTGGCGGGCCAGGGCGCGAACCAGATCGGGGGTGCCATCGCGGGAATCGTCATCGACGATCAGGATTTCGAGCGGATGATCCGTCCCCAGGTGCAGCAGGGATTCGATCACCTGGCGGATGGAACCACCTTCATTGAATGTGGGCAGCACGATGGACAGGCCGCTGTGGCTTGTCGGTCCTTCACGTTCCGCGGTGGACGACACAGTGCGCTCCAGTCGGGCTCAGGCTACCGACAGTCGGCCAGGGTCCATCGCCCCGCTTGGCCTTCGGTGATGCAGTCCTTCTGCGGCTTGTCGCTGAGACGGCGGCCTGGGCCACCTTTGAAACGCTCAACGCGTTGTTCGGCGTACCAGTTGAGACTGGGACGCTCGTCGTAACCCTTCAGCTTGATCTCGCTTCCAGGATTGACTTTGGCCAGGGCTGCCACCGGTTGCACGGGCCAGGTTTCGTTGAGCTCCCACAGCCACAGGGGGGAGTGAAACAGCAGGGCCAGCGCTGCCACATTGCCGCAGCTGAGGCTGATCACCCCAAGGCGTCGTCGCCGTGGTGCTGCAGAGCGCAGCCACCATCCGCCGCCACACCAGCCGAGGCCCAGCACAACCGCCATGCCGCGATAGGGCACAAGGCTTCTGCCGATGCTGCTGAAGCTGGCCAGCCCCAGCAGCAGGAGCAGCAGTCCGAGCCCGCACCAGAACATCGGAAGCCGCAAAAGCAACCAGCGGCAGGGGGGATTGGGGCTCTCCGGTGCACGCTTGGATGGCAATGGTCGCTCCACCAGCCAGGCCAGCAGCGGAGCACAAAGAAGAGTGATGGGCAGCCAGAGCGGGTGGCTGTACCAGGGGAGCTGGGTGCGCAGCGGAAGAATGGCCCCGGCCAGGGTGAGCAGGCTGGCCAAGGACCAGCGGCCCCAGCGACTTTGACGGCACCGCCAGGCCCAGACCAGGGCGAAGGGCAGCAGCGGCAGCCAGGGCCAGCCCCCCTCCAGCACTTCGATCAGCGGGACCCGCCAGCCCAGATCACTGCCTTCTCCAGCATCCAGAAGCACCCTCCCAGCGCCATCTCCGCCCCAGAGCCAGAGTGCTTCGCTCCCCCGGATGTGTGCATGCCAGAGATGCCAGCCAACTCCGGGTGCCAGGCCCAGCATCATTCCGAGCCAGGCTGCAGAGCGGTTGTTCCAACTTTTCCATTCCTGGCCCCAGGCCAGCGCCAAACCGGCGGCCACCGCCGCGGGCACCAGCAGCGGGGCTTTGAGCAGCAGCATGGCGCTGGCCATCAGGCCGGCGACGGCTCCCCAGAGTGCGCTGCAGCGGCTGCGGTTGAGCTGCAGCAGGGCCAGCCAAAGCAGAGCCATGGCCGTCAGCTGGGTGCCATCCAACATGGCCAGGCGTCCGTGCCGGGCCACCGGCAACAGCGTCAGCAGGATCACGCTGGTGGCGAGGGCACTGGAGCGATCCCCAGGCCGCAGCAGCCATTGGAGCCAGCCACCAAGCGGCACCACCAGGCATGACAGCACGGCCGGTGCAAGGCGGATGCTCCACTCCGAGGGGAGCTGATCGGACTGCGTTGTTGCTCTGGTCACGAGGGCGATCAGGCTGTGCAGACCAGGCGCCTTGTTGAGGTAGGGCTTGTCCCAGAGGGTGGGCAGCAATGGGGCTTCCCCGAGCCCATGGCGCAGTTCGAGGGCCACCCGGGCCACGGTGGCTTCATCGAAGTCCCGCAGGGGGAGATCCCCGAGGCCGATCAGGGCCAGCACAGCAGCGGCCAAGCCCAGCCCTGCCCATGCGACCCAGGGGGCTGGTTCAGGAGCTGAGCCGGAGCGCATGGATGCCCCTCATCACGTCAAAAACTGAGTATGGTCCGGGTGTTCAGGATGCAGTGGCGTGGAGAGGTGAACGCTTCCTTCGGGGGGTGGTCACAATTCCGAAGGCGTTGCCGGCATTCACAATCCTTCAGGAGGAGGTGTCCATGATTTCCAGTTGTTTGACCCAGGGTCTGCTGATCGCGGAGAACGCCGGCTGAACGGCGCCTTTTGACTGATCATCCGGTTCCGCGGCAAAAGTGGACCCGGCGAGAGCCCCCAAACGGATTTCCGTTCGGGGGCATCGTTTTTGGCAAGCACCCAGGCTCAAAACTGTATTTGCTGATACATGTCGATGTAAGGACCGGCACAAGCGGCGTTGTTGGGCCAGTGAGCAGCCTTCAAAATTCGGAAATGGCGTAGTTGCGCCTATTTCCTGTGTGAGGAATTCAATGAAGCTTTTCCAGCAACTGCTGGTGGCTCCTGCCGCCCTTGGCCTTCTGGCCTCCGGCGCCAATGCCGCCGAGCTGAACATCAACGGCGTTTCTGATTACGCGGCTTCCGCTGATCAGGTCACCAGCGTCACCCAGTTCTCTGACGTCTACCCCACCGACTGGGCTTATCAGGCTCTGGCCAACCTGGTGGAAACCTATGGCTGCGTCGCCGGTTACCCCAACGGCACCTTCCGTGGCAACCGGGCCATGACCCGCTATGAAGCGGCTGCCCTGCTCAACGCTTGCCTCGACCGGATCACTGAAGTGACCGACGAGCTGCGTCGCCTGCTCAAGGAATTCGAAACCGAGCTGGCCATCCTCAAGGGTCGCGTTGATGGCCTCGAGGCCCGCGTGGGCGAACTGGAAGCAACCCAGTTCTCCACCACCACCAAGCTCAAGGGTTACACCGCTTGGGTGATGGGTGCTCAAGATGGAATCGAAGGCTCTGAGGCCCTAACCCTCAACTACGACTTGCGTCTGAAGTTGGCTACCTCTTTCACCGGAAAGGATG
The DNA here is from genome assembly GCF_014280075.1 of Synechococcus sp. A15-62. NCBI lineage: Bacteria > Bacillati > Cyanobacteriota > Cyanophyceae > Synechococcales > Synechococcaceae > Synechococcus > Synechococcus sp. A15-62. The sequence goes on along the minus strand of NZ_CP047950.1, from coordinate 2,012,366 downwards.
AGCTGACTACTGTTCTGCGTTCCGGTAATTTCGACAACTCGATCTTCGGCACAGGCCTGACCTTCGTTGAAACCGCTATGAGCAGCGGTGACACGGTGAAGATTGGACGTTTGTTCTACACCTTCCCTGTCGGCGACTCCCTGAGTGTCACGGCTGGTCCCATCGTCCGTACTGACGATGCGTCTATGTATGCAGGGTATGCAACGTTCTACCCCTCTGACCTCCTGCTCGACTTCTTTACCTACGGTGGTGCACCTACAACCAATAACCTGGCCTACACAGGTTCCGGTCTTGGTGCTGTCTACACCTTTGGTGATAGCGGCTTCAAACTGAGTGGTAACTACGTTGCTGTTGACGGCAACGATTCTTCTGTTGGTATTGGTACCGACGCAGGAACTACCACCTCCTCTTGGCAGCTTTTCTACGAAGGCGAAGTCTTCGAAGGCAGCTTCCTGGCTCAGTTGGGTTATTCCTACGAGCAAAATGCAGGTCTGGCCATCGGAACAGCTGCCACAACAGCTGATCGCCACGGCTACAGCGTCGCTGCTGCTTGGGCACCTGGTGAAGCTGGCATCATCCCTTCCATCAGCACTGGTTACTCATTTGCTGACGTCGAGGACGAGTCCGAAGACATCAATTCTTGGTATGTGGGCCTTGAGTGGAGTGATGTTTTCATGGAAGGCAACTCCCTCGGAGCTGCTATTGGTGAAGCTCCCAGCTGGGATGATGCAGAGGGCAACCTGATGTGGGAAGCCTTCTACAGCTTCGCTGTGTCTGACAACATCACCATCACTCCCGCAATCTTCGGCATCTACGACGAAGATTCCGTTGACGACGAAGTGTTTGGTGGCATTGTTAAGACCACTTTCACCTTCTGATCAATAGATTTGAGGCCCCTCATCGGGTCTCGTTCTTCTCAGAACTTTCGGCTCTCCACCTTGGTGGAGAGCTTTTTTTTGGTTAATTGCGCTCGGCAAATTGTCTTTTTAAACTCTCAAAAACTCTTTTGCCGGTCTGGTCTCATCGACAGAGGCAAATTGCGCCATTAATCTGAATTATCTGGCATGTCTTGCCGGCACTCTTCTCTTGGTGTGAGAATCTCCCATGAAGCTTTTCCAAGAACTGCTGGTGGCTCCTGCTGCCCTTGGCCTGATGGCCCCTTTGGCTGTTGTCAACAGCACAGCAGCAAATGCAGCCGAGCTGAACATCAATGGCGTTTCTGATTACGCGGCTTCCGCTTATCAGGTCACCAGCGTCACCCAGTTCTCTGACGTCTACCCCACCGACTGGGCCTATCAGGCTCTGGCCAACCTGGTGGAGACCTATGGCTGCGTCGCCGGTTACCCCAACGGCACCTTCCGTGGCAACCGGGCCATGACCCGCTATGAAGCGGCTGCCCTGCTGAACGCTTGCCTCGACAAGATCACTGAAGTGACCGACGAGCTGCGTCGTCTGCTCAAGGAATTCGAAACCGAGCTGGCCATCCTCAAGGGTCGTGTTGACGGCCTCGAGGCCCGCGTTGGCGAACTGGAATCAACCCAGTTCTCCACCACCACCAAGATCAGTGGCGCAAGCAACTGGGTAGCAGGTGCGACCCGCGCCATTGGCGATGACTTCAAGACCGGTGGCGAGAAGGGCGCACGCGCTGAATACAATGCTGACTACGGCGCCTTCTCCTTCAGCTACGACCTGCGTCTTGCTCTGAAGACCTCTTTCAGAGGCAAGGATCTGCTTTACACCCGTCTGCGCGGCGGGAATATGTCGAATGCGTTCGCAACTCGTCCATTTGTTTTTTGGCCAGGGAGTCTAAATGTCTATTTTAATACCGCTGATTTCCTAATAATAGATCGTTTTTATTACCGCTTCGCCCTTGGTGACGGCTTCACCGTCCAGGTCGGCCCCCTGACCCGTAACACCGAGATGATGGGCTATCAGGCCAGTGCCTACGCCAAGGGTGGCGACAAGGTCCTTGATTTCTTTGGTGGTTCCCTGGGGACCCCCGGCGTCTGGAACAAGGAGACCGGCGGCGGTTTTGGTGTCTTTTACAGCAATCGTAAGCAAATGGAGAAGGGTGATCCTTATTTCACATTGGCCGCTAGTTATGTGGCTGATTACGGTGAGGCTAGTGATAGCAACCCCAACACGGGTGGCTTCATGACCGACAACTCAGAAGGCAACATCACCACGCAGATTGCCTTCGGCAACCAGCAGTGGGGCTTGGCCGCCGGTTATCGCTACGGCCAGTGTGGTGCCAGGTTCCGCACCGGTACCCGGTTCGCCATGGACGACTCTTATGGCACCCCTTGCACCGTCGGTGACGCTGACGAGCGCACCAACGCCGATAGCCACAGCTGGTCTTTTCACGGCTTCTGGCGTCCTGAGGACTCCGGTTGGATGCCGTCGATCAGCGCCGGTGTTGGTGCCTCTTACCTCAACGGCAACGATGTCTGGAACGACAACACCAACAAGCGAGCCATGGCCAGCTGGATGGTGGGTCTGACCTGGAACGATGTCTTCCTCGAAGGCAACGCCCTGGGTTATGCCGTGGGTCAGCCTCAGTTCGTTTATAAGGTCGACCGCGGTGATGTGGCGGATGGTGGTTATGCCATGGAGCTCTGGTACAGCTTCCAGGTCACCGACAACATCAAGATCACCCCTGCTCTGTACTGGCTGAGCCGTCCTCTCGGGGACAACACCCAGAATGTCAACGGCGACTACAAGTCCCTCGGAGTCTTCGGTGGCCTGGTTCAGACCACCTTCAAGTTCTGATCACTGGGCTCAGCTTCGGTTGGGCCTTCAGAACAACCTTCTTCACACACACCCAAAGCCCCCCGTGCGGAGGGCTTTTTTTATGGCCGTTCTGTGGGCAAGCTGCAGCCATGAGCATTGCTCCTGACATCACAGCCTTGATCGGTGGCACGCCCCTTGTGCGGTTGAACCGTCTGCCCCAGGCCTGCGGCTGCCAGGCTGAGATCCTGGCCAAGTTGGAGAGCTTTAACCCCTCCGCCTCGGTGAAAGACCGCATCGCCAGCGCCATGGTGTTGGAGGCGGAGCAATCCGGCACGATCGTTCCCGGCCGAACGGTGCTGGTGGAGCCCACCAGTGGCAACACCGGAATCGCCCTGGCCATGGTGGCGGCGGCTCGGGGCTACCGGCTGATTCTCACCATGCCGGACACGATGAGCACGGAGCGTCGCGCGATGCTGCGGGCCTATGGGGCCGAGTTGCAGCTCACCGACGGTGCCCAGGGCATGAATGGGGCGATCGCCCTGGCCAAGGAGTTGGTGGATGAGATTCCCAATGCCTATCTCCTGCAGCAGTTCGACAACCCCGCCAATCCAGCCGTGCATGAACGCACCACGGCGGAGGAGATCTGGCGCGATACCGAGGGCCAGATCGATGCCTTTGTGGCTGGGGTGGGCACCGGCGGCACCATCACCGGTTGTGCCCGGCTGTTGAAACAGCGGCAGCCGCAGCTTCAGGTGATTGCCGTAGAGCCCGAGGCCAGTGCCGTGCTGTCTGGCAAGCCCCCTGGGGCCCATCGCATTCAGGGGATCGGGGCTGGTTTTGTGCCTGCGGTGTTGGAATTGGATCGGATCGACTCGATCCTCACGGTGAGCGATGAGGAGGCCATGCAAGTGGGCCGGCGCCTGGCCCGTGAGGAAGGTCTGCTCTGCGGGATCAGCAGTGGCGCGGCCATGGCTGCGGCTCTGCGGGTGGGCCAGGACCCCGCCATGGCGGGCAAACGCCTGGTGGTGATGCTGGCTAGTTATGGCGAGCGCTACCTCTCCACCCCGATGTTCAGTGCTGCTTCGCAGCTTCCCGCCCGGAGGGATGGTCAGCTGTGAGCGATCCCTATGCCGTGCTCGGTGTCAGCAGCACCGCCAGCAACGCTGAGATCAAGGCGGCCTACCGCCAGCTGGTGAAGCAGCACCATCCCGATGCCGGTGGCGACGACCAGCAGATGCTGGCCCTCAATGCCGCCTGGGAAGTTCTCGGGGATGCCGAGCGCCGCAAGGCCTTTGATCGCACGCGGCCCCAGCCGGCCCGGGCGGCATCGCCGACGGATCTGCGCCGGGCCAGCCGTGCTCACGATCGTGCTGTGGCCGCGGACGATGCCCTGGTGGAGTGGCTGCGGCGGGTCTACGCCCCGATCGATCGCATGCTCGGTGAAGTCATCAATCCCTTCGCCAAGCAACTCAAGGCACTGTCGGCTGATCCCTACGACGACGAGCTGATGGAGGCGTTCTGCAGCTATCTCGAGGCGAGCGGACGCCGGATGGACAAGGTCAAGCAACTGTTCCAGTCGTTGCCCACGCCGGCCTCGGCCCGTGGCTTCGGTTTGAGCCTGTATCACTGCCTTTCCGAAGTGGAGGACGCTCTGGCCGAACTGGAGCGCTACACCATGGGCTACGTGGATGGGTATCTCCACGATGGTCGCGAGATGCTGCGGGAGGCAAAGCAGCGACGCAAGCGCCTCCAGGATGAACGGCGTCGCTTGGAGATCGTGTGAAGCAGCGCTGGCGTTTCTGGGCTTCGGTTGCCCTGATCTGGGTGCTCTCCACCCTGGTGGATCGGCTCTGGTGGACGCTCCAGACCGGCGTCCCCGCCTGGGATCAGGCTGACTACCTCAACAGCGCCATGGACCATGGCCGCGCCTTGGGCGTCCTTCCCGGTGGCGGTTGGCAGGGTTGGCAGGCGTTGCTGGATCTCTCGCCGAAGATTCCGCCCCTGGCCTCGCTGGTGAACGGCAGCGTGATGGCCCTGAGTGGTGATGCCCCGGAGCAAGCGGCCTGGAGCTTGAGCCTCTGGCACGGGTTGCTCCTCGTGGTGATGGCGGGCTGGGGGCGGCGGCTGCAGGGGGATGGCCTGGCTTTGATCGCCTGTCTGTTGGCGGCATTGACGCCAGCCTTTCTGGATCTGCGCACGGACTACGTGCTTGAGATGGCCCTGGTGGCCAGTTGCAGCCTGGCGATCTGGCGTCTCGGGGTCTGGTGCGATCCCAAGAGCGGTGGCCGCTGGGAGCAGGCCTGGGGTTGCACCCTGGCAGCCATCGCTGCGGTGCTGGTGAAGCAAAGCGCCCTGCTTGTGCTTGTTCCTGCGGGACTCTGGGCTGCGGGAATGGCGTTGAGGCGGGGAGGCCCTTGGTTGCGGCAAGCCCTGCTGCTGCCTCTGCTCATGGCGGCGTTGATTGGTCCCTGGTTGCGTCATAACTGGATCACCAGCCTCGGCGGCACCAACCGGGCCGTGTTCGAGTCGGCGGCCCGGGAAGGGGATCCTGGCGTGCTCAGCCTGGCCAGTTGGTTGTGGTACCCGCGCTTGTTGCCGGAGCAGCTCGGCAGCGTTCTGTTGTTGGTGGGGTTGTCGGGGCTGCTGCTTTGGTGCTGGCAGCGCCGGCAGCCCTCCAGCGACCACGCCTGGTCCTGGCGCTGGCTCCTGATCAATCTGGTGGCGGCCTGGGTGCTCACCACGTTGAGCCCCAACAAAGGCGACCGCTACATCGCTCCCCTCCTCCCCTCCTTGCTTTTGCTCCTGGCCCGTGGGTGGTGGCAATGGGGCCATTGGTTGGAGGCCAGGCGCTCGAGGCTGGTCTGGCCCCTATTCGGTGCTGGGCTGCTGGCCTGTGTTCCGGCGGGCTGGGCCCATCAGCTGCATCGCTTTGACGACCGGCCCCGTGGGCCGGTGGAGGCGTTGGTGAAGGCTGCCGGTGGTGGAGACCCCAGCACGCCTCCCTCCACCTTGATCGTGGTGCCCAGCACCTCCGATCTCAACCAGCACAACGTCAGCTTCTACGGTCGTCGCCACGGGGGGCAGACCGTTGGCCGGCAGCTGGGCGGCAGCCGCCAGGACCGAGAGCCAGTGCTGGCTCGGGCTGAATGGGTGGTGTTGGCGGAAGGGAACCAGGGATCGGTGCGCAAAGCGGCGCGAAAGCTGGATCAAGCCGTGCGCAGCAGCGGGGTGTTCGAGCCGGTGGATCAATTTGAGCGCGCCAAGGGGGGGAGTTATTCCCTCTGGCGCCGCCGCGCGCCGCATCCGATTGCAGGCCCTTCCTTCGCGCAGCGCTTCCCCGACCTCGCCGCTGGCCTGGCGGCAGGGCCGGTGGGGCTGGATCCGGTGTTCGCTGCGGTGGGGCAGGAGCACATGATCGATGGCCATTTCAGCTACCGGGATCCGGTGCGTTCTGAGGCCTTGGCGGCCTTGGCGCAGGATCCCGATGCTGTGCAACCGCGTTGGACCCTTGCACTGCTGGCGGTACTGGAAAACCGCCCCTCGCAGGCGTCAGAGCAGTTCGAGGTCTTGCAACGGCTGTTGCCTGATAACCCCTGGCCAGCGGCCTACCGCTGTGTGGTCAACCTTGCGGGGTGGAATCCCTGGCAGGCCGCCGTTGCTGCGGATGGCGCCAGTGTTTCGAATCCTGTCCTGGCGGCGCTGGGGGATCTCAGCGGTGTGCTCTCCGGTGCTGTATGGCGCATCCCAGCCGCCATCACATCAGTTCCAGCGGCCATTACAGCCGTGGAGGAGGCCCTGGAGCCCGCCTCCAACCAAGATCAGGATCAAGAGCAGGCTTCCAGCTGATCCATTCGCAGCCACACATCGGGCACCGGACGGTTCCAGCGCACCTGGCCGTAGTCCCCTTTCACCACCAGCAGCTCGCCAGGACCTTCAAAGATGTAGTCGGGTGCTATTGGATCGCTGGCTCCAGCCTCAAGGCTGGAGCTGTAGGCGGTTCTGTTCACCTTGACCAAGGCACCCTTGCGCAGCGCAGCAGGCTTGGCCTTGGCGGGGGCAGCGGCGTCAGATTCGGCCATGACAGAGGAAGATGATGGCACCAGGCTAAAACCAATCGCCCACGAACCCCCTTAGCCTCCCAGCCGCAACACCCCCGCTTTCATGCGTCTGCTGCTGTTTGGCTGCACTGGTTTTGTTGGCCGTGAGCTCCTGCCGCTCCTGCTTCAGGCCGGGCATCAGCTCACGGTGGTCAGCCGCCGGTTGGCCCGCGGCTACGACGCTGAACGGGCGGATGGGCGACTGACCTGGATGCAGTTCGATCCCTCCAGCAGCAGCACCTGGGCCGACGCCGGGCTGCTGGATGCCCTCAACCAGGCCGATGCGGTGGTCAACCTGGCGGGTGAACCGATTGCCGAGAAACGTTGGACCCCGACCCATCGGCAGCTGCTTGAAACCAGCCGGCTGGAAACGACTTCTCAGTTGGTGAAAGCGATCGAAGCCTGTGCAACACCACCAAAAGTGCTGGTGAATGCCTCGGCGATTGGCTTCTACGGATCCAGCCTGGACAAGCGTTTTCTCGAATCGAGCACCCCTGGCGACGACTTCCTTGCGAGCTTGTGTGAGCGCTGGGAAGCGGCTGCTATGGCGGTGCCGTCTGCGGTACGGCAGGTCACCCTGCGGATCGGCATCGTGCTGGCGGCCGACGGCGGCGCACTCGGAAAAATGCTTCCGGTGTTCCGCACAGGGTTTGGTGGTCCGATCGGCAGTGGCCGGCAGTGGATGAGTTGGATCCACCGCAGTGACCTCTGCGCCCTGATCCTTCAATCCCTCACGGACGAGAGCTGGAGTGGCGTGATCAATGCCGTGGCTCCCGAGCCCGTCTCGATGACGGCCTTCTGCAAGCAGCTGGGGCGCAGCCTGGGCCGTCCGAGTTTGTTGCCGGTGCCAGCTCCAGTGCTTCAGGTGCTTCTGGGGGATGGCTCCAAGGTGGTGTTGGAGGGCCAGCAGGTTGCGTCGGAGCGGCTTGATGGCTTGAACTTCAGCTTCCGCTACCCCGATCTGGCTTCAGCACTCGCCGCTGCCACCAGCTGAAGATGCCGCTCACCAGGGCCGCCATGATCAGCAGGCTGATGGCTGGGGCGAACAGGGGTTGCCACAGCACTTGAACCTGGTCCATCAGCCAGTCATGGCCTTGGCCCTGTTGCACCACGGCAACGGCGAAGACCCCTGCGCCGATAAACACCAGCAGCACATTCACCATCAGCAGCCGGTCGAGCCAGCGCTTCCAGGCTGGTTCTGAAGGGGCACTCATGGCAGCAAGGCATCGATCGCTGCCGCCATTCTCAGGCTACCGCCCGCTTCTCCGAGGCGCCATTTGGCCTCCATTTGGCATTGCTGTTGCAAGCCAGGATCCCGTCGCGCACGCTCAAGCAGAGCCATGGCCAGCTCCGCTGTTCCCTCCAAAGCCTCACGGCTGCCACTCTCTCCGTCGGCGCAGAACACCGTGGGCCCGAGCAGGCGCCGTTGGGCTTCAGCGAATGCTGCTGTGAATTGAGGCCCTTGGCCCGGCACCTGCAGCACCGGTTTGGCCAGGCCAACGGCCTGTTCGATGGCGGTACCTGCCATGCCGATCACCAGATCGCTGTGCTGCAGTACGGCACGGAAGGCCCCGCGGCGAACGTTGATCGCCCGGGCTCCCTCACGTTCCAGCACGCCGTTCTTCAAGTGCCAGCCGCATCGTTCGCTGAGCCGCCGCAAGCTGTTGTCATCCAGGCTGGGCACCAGAGCCAGATCCACGTTGCAGCGCACTGTGCTGGGCAGTAGCTCGATCAGCTGCAGCAACAGCTGCAGGTTCTGTTCCAGTTCAGGTCGGCGGCTGCCGGGCAGTAGACCGACGCGTGGCGTGCTGCTGGGCGGCGAGGCGGCCGCTGTGAGCACCGAATCCATGAATGGATTGCCCAGAAAGCTCACCGGCCGTTGCAGTTGCCCGCTGAGGTCCTCGGCGGTGCGTTGATCGCGGCTGTACACCGCTTTGAACCGCGGGCTTTTCAACAAAGCGGCGCAGGGCCAGGGCAGCCGCAGCGTCCCTTCATAGTGGCTGGAGTAGGCCACCAGATAGGTCGCCACAGGCCGTTGGCTGAGCCATGCCGCGATCACAGGGATCACATCCCCCACCACCAGGATCAGATCAAAGCGGCGCCGGTGCCGCATCAAACGGATCAGGCGTCGGAGCAGATACAGCACTTGCCCTTGGACGATCTCGGTGAGGCGGCCGCGAAGGCTGGTGTAGCCAATGCCCCCGGTGCTGAATTCGTGGCTGCGTCCCAGCAGTGGCACGCCGGCTTTTTGATAAGCATTGCCAAGGCCCACCAGCGGGAGAGCCTGCACGTTGTGCCCCTGTCGCTGAAGCTCCTGGGCGAGTAAGGCGCCGGAGAGGTCTTCGCCGTGGCCATTGCTCAGCAGCAGGATGCGTGCCATCGCCGGGCTGCTCATCACCACATCCAGGTGCTCGGATCCGGAATGCCGTTGGCGCGTCTGGCCAGTTGCAACCGTCGCGCTTCGCTGGCCAGGCGTTCCTGCCGCAATTGAGCCGAATGATCCGCTGGAGGCCGCACGCGAACCTGGGACGGCAGGCGGGTGATGGTCCAGGTGGCTGTCATGCAGGGGCTTTCAGGCAGGCGGAGCGTCCGTTGTGATCAGAGCTCAAGCCAGGCTTTCACTTTTTCAAGGGCCTTCCAGCCGGGTTTGCGCTCGAGCCCGTCGGCGATCGAGGCCTTGAGTTCGCTGGACACCTCTGGGGCCAGGGTCATCACCTGCTGCACCACCTGGATGTGATCGCGCACGCCCTTGGATTGGGTCTCTAGCAAAGCAAGGCTGAGGTTGATTCTGGCCTGGGGGTCCTGGCCGTTGAGTCTCACAGCGAAACGTGCCGACCGCAGCGCCTCCTCCGGTTGGTTGCAAAGCAGCTGCAGCCAGGCCAGGCAGGTCCAGCCCGCCGATTGGCGAGGAGCGGCTTCAACGATGCGGGCGAAATCAGGCAGCACCTCTTCGGCTGCGGCGCCAGCCTGATATCGGGCCATGGCCTGCTCAAACAGGCTGTCCTGGGAAGTCTCCATCAACAGGGAGAGGGCAGTGATCTCTCCTCAGATTCCCACGTGGCTTTGCTCACACGGCGAAGGAACTGCCGCAGCCGCAGGTCTGGCTGGCATTGGGGTTGGTGAAGTTGAAGCCACCGCCGATCAGGGCAGTGCTGAAGTCCAGCTGCATTCCGTAGATGTAGAGCAGGCTTTTCGGATCACAGATCACCCGGAAGCTCTGTCCATCAGCCGCCACATACTCGTAGGTCTCGTCGTCGTCGAGGGTGTCGGAGGCGGGCACGAAATCCATCGTGTAGCTCATGCCGCTGCAGCCCCCGGACCGCACCCCGACACGAAGCACTTGGTTCTCACCCTGTTCGCCACACAGCTTCGCCAGCTGCTGCATCGCCGGTTCAGTGATCAGGATGCCCTTGCCGTCTTTGGCGGTATGGGCCGGCGCGGTATCGGGGGTGGAAGTCATGGTCGACGCAGGCTCGTGCTCTCACTCTATGAACGCTCATACATAGAGTCGCCTTAGTTGACCAGATCTTGTGCGGGTCGCGATCGTTGGTTCCGGCCTCGCCGGCCTCTCCGCTGCAGTGGACCTCGTGGATGCGGGCCATGAGGTGAATCTCTACGAAGCTCGCCCGTTCATGGGCGGCAAGGTGGGCAGCTGGGTGGATGAAGGCGGTAACCACATCGAGATGGGGTTGCACGTTTTCTTCTTCAATTACGCCAACCTCTTCGCCTTGATGCGCAAGGTGGGAGCGTTCGAGAACCTTCTGCCCAAGCAGCACACGCACCTGTTCGTGAACAAGGGGGGCGATCTGCGGGAGCTGGATTTCCGCTTCCCCATCGGCGCTCCCTTCAACGGCCTCAAGGCGTTCTTCACCACACCGCAGCTCAGCTGGATCGATAAGCTGCGCAATGCCCTGGCCCTTGGCACCAGCCCGATTGTGCGCGGTCTGGTGGATTACGAGGGGGCGATGCGCACCATCCGAGCCCTCGACTCCGTCAGTTTCCAGGACTGGTTCGTCGGCCATGGAGGTAGCCCCGAAAGCATCCGGCGGATGTGGAACCCCATTGCCTACGCCCTGGGCTTCATCGATTGCGAGGCCATCTCCGCCCGCTGCATGCTCACCATCTTCATGATGTTTGCGGCCAAGACGGAAGCCTCCAAGCTCAATCTGCTGAAGGGATCGCCCCATCGCTGGCTTACGGGTCCGATCCTCGATTACATCCAGCAGCGTGGAGGCAAGTTGCACCTGCGTCATCGGGTGAAGCAGGTGGACTACAGCGCGGGTGAATCCCCTGAGATCACAGGCCTGCAGCTGGGGACTCCTGTTGGAGACATCCGCGTTGAGGCGGACGTCTACCTGGCCGCCTGTGATGTTCCCGGGATTCAGAAGCTGCTGCCCGAGGCCTGGAACCAGTACCCCCAGTTCAAGGCGATCCATCAGCTCGAGGCCGTACCCGTGGCCACCGTTCAGCTCCGCTACGACGGCTGGGTGACCGAACTGGGTGATGACCAGGAAGCCCAGCGACGGGATGTGGCAGTACCCACGGGGCTCAACAACCTGCTGTACACGGCTGATGCCGATTTCAGCTGTTTTGCCGATCTGGCCCTGGCCAGCCCGGAGGACTACCGCAAGGAGGGAGAGGGCTCCCTGCTCCAATGCGTGCTCACCCCTGGTGATCCCTGGATTCCCAAGTCGGTGGACGAGATCGTGGCCCACACCGACCGTCAGGTGCGCGAGCTGTTCCCCTCGGCTCGCAGCCTGAAGCTCACTTGGAGCAACGTGGTGAAACTGGCTCAGTCGTTGTACCGGGAGGCCCCGGGCATGGAGCCCTACCGCCCGGAGCAGCGCACCCCGATCAGCAATTTCTTCCTGGCCGGTAGCTACACCCGTCAGGACTACATCGATTCGATGGAGGGAGCCACGATGAGCGGTCATCTGGCGGCGGCGGCGATCCTCGATCAGCCGGTGAAGCTGGCCACCAATGCGGCGGTGGCCTGATGGGACGCTGGCTTGAACACACGGTCACCTCTGAGGTGCAGGCCCCGGCCGCCAAGGTCTGGGAGGTCTGGAGTGACCTCGAAGCGATGCCCCGATGGATGCGCTGGATTGAGTCGGTCAAGCCCCTGGACGATCCCGACCTCACCGATTGGACCCTGGCGGCCCAGGGCTTCCGCTTCACCTGGAAGGCCCGGATCACCCGGCGGGTCGAAGCTCAACAACTGCACTGGGAATCGGTGGGTGGCCTGCCCACCAAGGGTGCTGTGCGCTTTTACCCCGAAGCCTCTGACCGCACTGTTGTCAAGTTGAGCGTGACCTACGAATTGCCGAGGGTCTTGGCACCGCTCATGGAACCCAGCATCCTGGGGGGCATCGTGACCAAGGAGCTCCAGGCGAACCTTGACCGTTTCCGTGACCTGGTGGAAGCAGGCGGCTGAGCGCTGGCTTGCCCCCGTTGCCCTGTTGATGGTCGCGGGGGGCTGTGGTGGTGAAACGCCAACGGCCACTGCGCTGCCACCGGTTCCAGTGAAACCTGCGCCACTGCCGGAAACGTCCGCGCCGGCGGCACCACCGATTGGTCTCACCCCTCTGCCTTCGGCTGAGGAGGTGCAGCAGGCTGCCCCAGGCGGACGGGCGGATCCCTTTGGTCCTCTTGTTGGTGTGGAGGCTGCGGATGTTCAAGATCCCACAACTGGTCTCACCCTGCCGGGCGTTCTGCTGGTGGGAGATCAGAAACGAGCCATGCTGACCACCGCCAGCGGTAGCGGTGTGGTCTGTGTGGGCTCCGATGGCCGCTGCGGAGAGGATGTTCCCGTGCTGCTGCCGACCGGATGGTCGGTGCTCAGCATCGATGTGGAGCGCGGCTGCATTCGCCTGGCGTTGAATGATGAGCCTCAGGAACCCTTCTGCATGGCTTGAGCGCAGGCATCGGCTAATCCTTCGAGATCGTGGGGGTCGGCCTCAGCATCCACCCGGCCGAAGCATTGGCGGCAGCTGCTGCTGGTTTGGGGGCCGATCGAAACCACCTTCACCCCCTCCAACCGTTCAGCCCAGTCGGCGCCGAAGCGTTGTTCCAGCAGCTTTGCGGTGTGTTGAGCTGTCTTGCCGCTGCTGAAGGCGATGGCATCAACCTTGCCCTCGTCCAGGGCGGTCGCTGTTGGCTCCGGCATTGCGGCGGGGCAGCAGGACTCATAGGCCGCCACCTCCACCACCCGCACCCCGGCTTCACCGAAGGCGTCCGCCAGCAGGGTGCGACCACCGCTCTGCACCCGCGGCAAGAGCATCTTGAGACCCCAGCCCGACACCGGGAAGTGATCGATCAAGCTGTCGGCCACGAAGCTGGGTGGCACGAAATCAGCGCTCGCCCCCAGATCGTCAAGCACCTGCGCCGTTTTGCGGCCCACCGCCGCAATCTTGAGGCTGGCGGGGCGTCGGGCCAGGCAACGGCTGAGGCGTTGCAGCCGCTGTTCCACGGCCTGTACGCCATTGGCACTGGAGAACACCAGCCAGTGAAAGCTGTCCAAGTCTTCGAGGGCGTCATCCAGAGGCCCCCAGTGGTCGGGTGGTCCGATCACCAGGGCAGGAAGGTCAAGCACTGTTGCCCCCTGCTGCTCCAGCAACTGGCGAGCGGCCCCCTGCTGGTCGGCCGCGCGGGTGACGACCACCGTTCGGCCTTGCAAAGGATGGCTCAAGCGACAGCCTCCCCGTCCAGCTTCACCACCCCCTGCACCCTCTCGCGCAGCTGCTCAGCCGCTTCGGCGCTGCCCTGCGCTTGAAGCAGCTTGATGGCGCGGATGAAGCTGCTGCGAGCGGCGTCGATGTTGCCGCCCAACAGCTGGGCCACAGCATTGTTCTGATGGCACTCAGCGTTGTTGGGATCCAAGGCGAGTGCGCGCCTGTAGGCCTCCAGGGCCGCTGCGAGATCGCCGCGCCGCCGTTGCATCAGCCCCAGGTTGTACCAGGCGAGGGCCACTTCAGGTGCCCGCTGGGTGGCTGTTTGGGTGAGGCTGATCGCTTCCTCCAGGTTGCCCTGTTCCATCAGTCGAGCCGCCAGGTTGAGGCGGGCTCCAAGACTCACCCGTGTGTCCAGGGGAATCTCCAGGGCTTGCCGGTAGCAGCTCACTGCCTGGACGGGATCACTGGGGGTCAGGGCCAAGCCCAGGTGCAGCAGCAGCTCATAACGTTCGGCATCGGCCGTACCGCACTGCTTCAGGCCGTTCTGCAGCAGGGGGATGGCTTGTTCGGTCTTGCCTTCGCTGATCAGCAGACCCCCCAGCTTGGCGCTGGCGTAAGGATCACCGGGCCGCTCCTGCAGATCAGCTTCCATGGCCTGTCGCAGCCGATCGGCCTTATCGCTGCCAGCCAGCAGCTCGGGCCTGTAGCCGTCGTGGAGGATCGCTGGCTCACTGCAATCGGCGATGCGCCATTGGGGTTCCGTTTCCAGCAAGGCGCGAACGCTGTCGTCGATCATTGAGTGGTAAGGCCGGCTCCATCGGATCGAGGGGTGGCGCCGGAACAGACGACTGACGCTGGAATAGGGCGCCATGGCAGCCCCCACCTCGTAGCGCAGCAGGTTGATCACCAGCACATCGGGCTGGGCCATCAGGGCCTTGAGTGCAGGGATGGCCTCAGTACGAAGCTGCTCGTCCGCGTCCAGCACCAGCACCCAGTCACCGTTGAGAAACTCCAGGGCCTGGTTGCGGGCTGGAGCGAAGTCCCCCGGCCAGCTGATCTGTTCAACCCGGGCTCCAGCCGCCTCGGCAATGGCCACCGTGGCGTCGATGGAGCCGGTGTCCACCACCACCAGCTCGTCGGCGAAGCCCTGCACGGAGGTCAGACATTCCCCGAGACGCGCTTCTTCATCGCGCACGATCATCGAGAGGCTGAGCATGACCGTCCGGTTGGAAGTTGGCGCGAGATTAGATGCGGTTGGCCAGTGCGGTTGGTTGGCGGTGGTCAGTCGGTGAATGCACCGCTGTTGCCCGTCGGCGTTGAGGTGGGGAACAGCGCGTTGAGCACCTGGCGTTGGGCTTCATGCATCTGGCCGGCGGAATAGGCGGCAGGGCAGTTGCTGGGCAGCAGCGGCTGCAGGTTGTCCCACAGGTAAGGGCTGCCATAGACCACCACCCCGGCCAGCCGGTTGAGGGCGATCAGTTGTTGGATCGCTGCGGCCCAGGGTTCCTGGGCATCCCGCCCGGCCCGGAAGGGGTTGCCCCGCAGGAACAGCTGCAGCAGCACCGCTCCGTCGCCAAGGCGGTCCATTGCCAGGGGCGCCTTCGGTTGGTCGCTCCAGGGCGACAGGCCCTCGCCGTGCAGCACGAGCGAGCGGAACCCATGGGCTTCAGGGATGCGCAGCGCCGGTGACCAGCCGCTGAGGGCGGCTGCGCTGGGCACCAGGGCATCCACGCGCACCAGGCTGATTCCTGCTTGCGGGCGAACCGCTGCATCGCCGATCGTGATGCTGTGGCGCACCAGCTCAGCCTCAAGGCCTTGTTCGGCTGCGGTGACGATCGGATCTGAAGTTGTGCTGATGGGGATCGATGCCAGTGCATGGGCTCGGCGTTGACGGCTCTGCTCCAACCGCTCGAGGGGCAGCCGTCCGCTGCTGAAGCCCTCGCAGAGACCATCGATAGCGGCATCGGCATTCGCCGGCATCAGGATCAGGTCGGCCCCTGCTTCAAAGGCCAGCACAGCTGCTTCGGCTGCGCCGTGCTGTGCGCTGATTGCTTCCATCACCAGGGCATCGGTCACCACCAGTCCGTTGAACCCCATCTCCTGCCTCAGCAGATCGGTGAGTACGGCTTTGGAGAGGGTCGCCGGCTGCTGCGGGTCCAGCTTTGGCAGCACAAGGTGGGCCGTCATCACGCTGTCCACGCCGGCGGCAATGGCGGCCCGAAAGGGCGGCAGTTCGATCTGCTCCAGCCGTTCGCGGCTGTGGGGCAGCACCGGCAGGTCCAGATGGGAGTCGCTGGTGGTATCTCCGTGGCCGGGAAAGTGCTTGGCGCATCCGAGAACACCCGCTTGCTTCAACCCCCGCTGGAAGGCAACGGCCAGGGCGCTGGCACTCTTGGGATCTTCGCCCCAGGCCCGCACATTGATCACTGGGTTGGCGGGGTTGTTGTTGACGTCGCACACTGGCCCCAGCACCCAGTTCAGCCCGCAGCGGCGGGCCTGTTCGCCGGTGCAGCGGCCATAGCGCTCACTCAAATTCAAGGCCAGCTCGGGGTCCTGCTGGTGGAGACGCCCCAGGGCTAAGGGCGGCACCAGCCAGCTGGCCCCCTCGAAGCGCTGCCCCACGCCCTCTTCCACGTCGGCGCAGAACAGCAACCGATGCTCACTCCAGCCCTGCAGTTGCTGGGTGCGTTGCTGGAGTTCCACGGCGCTGCCCCCCAGCAGGATCACGCCGCCAACTCCTTCCTGAAGCAGACGTTGCAGTTCGCTGTTCGGAAGCTCCCACTGCGGGTAGCGACGCTGCTGGTCGCTCAGATGACCACTCGCCCGAAGCACCAGCAGTTCTGCCACTCGGCGCCGCAGGCTGTCTGCCCGTTGCCTGTCAGTCGCCGGGCTGTTCATCACTGCCTGGCTGTTGATCACTCCCGGGTGGAATGTCGCCCCGCTGCTGACGTTCGTCTTCGAGGCGATTCAGCAAGCCCAGCACTGAGGTGCCTCGCTCCAGCCCCCGATCCAGTTGGAACACCACTTCGGGGGCGCGCCTCATCTGCAGCCGCCGCCCCAGTTCTCCCCGCAGGAAGCCGCTGGCAGCTTGAAGCCCCTCGAGCACCTGGTCGCGCTCCTGAGCTTGCCCAAACACGCTCACGAAGATCTTGCAGTGCTGCAGATCGCCGGACACTTCCACTTCGGTGATGCTCACCATGCCCTGGTGCACCCGTTCGTCCCGGATGCCGTTGATCATCAGTTCGCTGACTTCTTTGCGGATCAGGGCGGCCACCCGCTCCACTCGACGCCCCTGTGCCATCACGCCATCGGTGCTGAATTCACCATGGCACGCAGCACCAAGGTGAGGCTGATTCCACCGCTGATCAAGGCGCCGATCAAGGCCACGGCCGTGACCGGATTGCTGCGGCGTGCGGCCAGGGGTTCGGCGACGGAGTTCATCACCCCGAGGGTGAAGGCCACCAGGTAGCGCGGGTAACGGGAGACGTTGAGGAAAAACTCCCGCATGGTTCTGGCGCGCTCGCAAATCTGCTGGCTACTCTGCCGGCCCATGGCTGTTTTGGACATGTTGGAGCTGCATCAATTCCGCCATTCCGCGTTTTGTCTCAAGGTGCGGATGGTGTTGCAGGCCAAGGGACTGAGTTTCCGCACCGTGGAGGTGACCCCCGGCGTCGGCCAGGTGGCCGTGTTCCGCCTGTCCGGCCAACGCCAAGTTCCCGTGCTTGTGGATGGGGATCAGGTGATTGCCGACTCCAGCGCCATTGCTTTGCACCTGGATCAGCGGGAGCCCGATCCCGCCCTGATTCCCAACGACCCACGTCAGGCTGCTCAGGTGCATCTGTTGGAGGACTGGGCCGACACCACCCTCGCGATGGCCGGCCGTTCCTCCTTGGTGCAGGCTGCGGCGCTGGATCCTGAGCTGCGGGTTGCCCTGCTCCCCGACGATCTACCGGACCCCGTGCGTTCGGTCATGGGTGTGATCCCCGGCGGTTGGGTCAGCAACATCACCGAACTGGTCAACCAGAAGGAGCGCACTGAGCTGCTGGCCAGCCTGGAGCAGCTCGCCACATCCGTGCAGGCCAGTCCCTGGTTGGTGGGCGACAGCATGACCCTGGCCGATATCGCCGTTGCTGCTCAGTTGTCACTGCTTCGCTTCCCCTCCTCAGCAGGTTCGGCCCTGGCTGGCAAAGGGGTGCCTGGGCTGAGCGACCATCCCAAGCTCCAGCCGCTGTTCCAATGGCGCGACCAGATCGAACTCAAATTGATGGAGCGGACCCTGGAAGAGGTGTGAAGCGCAATTGGTAGTGGTGCAGAGCGAGGGCCTGATCCCGCAGGCTCTCGCCCGGTGAGGCATAGCGTCCTTGCCATTGCTCGGCGCAGATGTCGTCGCCGCAGCGCTTGTAGCGGGTCAGTGTTTCGATCCGGCTCAGCCGCGGCGGGCCGGGGGCATGCAGGATCTGCAGCACCAATTCATCCGCCAGGAAGGTGTTGGTGTTTGGGCTCTCCTGCCGGCGGCCCGTCACCGTTGTTTCGAGATAAAGATCGCCTTTGAGTCGGGCGATCTGGCGGTTGGCGGAGTCGGGGTCCTCTTCCACGCCCAGCAGCTGCTCGCCAAGCAGGGCACGGCCGATGGCCGTGGCGTTGAAGCTGCGGTCGCCGATCAGCCGACCGCGCCGGTCGGCTTGAAACCGTGCTTGATGCAGCAGGGGTGGATCGTCGGGGGCATCGAGATCAACGCTTTCCACCTGCCAGAGTCCGGCAAACCAGTCGGGATAGATCAGGTCGTCCCGATTTGAGGGCCGCGGCAACGGTGCCGGCAGGCTCCAGTCGGGCCAACTGTTCAATCTCTGCTCAAGACCTGCCTGGGCCCAGGCGGGGCCGCCGCTGAGCAGGATGGTGAAGCCGATCAGCAGCATCCACAACCGCCGTTCCATGTCTGATCCCCTGATCCGTGCCCTTGATGACTATGTGGTGCTGGAGCCCGGCAAGCCGGAGCAGCTGCTCAGCGCTGCCGACACGTTGACATGGCTGAGCGGTTGGTTGCGCAGCCTTGATCAGTTGCCGGCTGATCTTGCAGATCAACCTGATGTGGAATCAGCAGCGCAGCGGTTGATCGATACGGCCTGTGATCTGGAGATCAGCCCCGGGGTGACTTTGCAGTGGTTTGCGGTGCGTTTGGAGCCGCCCACCGCTTGAGATCAGTCGGTTCGGCGTTGGGTTGGATCCTGCAGCAGGCTCGGCAGCAGTTGCAGGATCCCGTCAGCGACGGCCTCTGGAGTTTCGTCGTTGATCACCACCGTGAGGTCGGCTTCGCTGTAGAGGGGACGGCGCTCGTTCAACAGCGCGTTGAGAGCTGCCTCAGGATCACTGGTCTGCAGCAGCGGACGCACGGTGCTGTCGGCGTTCAGCCGGTGCAGCAACTGATCGGGAACCACATCGAGCCAGATCACGATGCCGCTGTGCAGCAATCCCCAGTTCTCAGGCTGGGTCACCACACCTCCTCCGGTGGCCACCACAAGGGAGTGGCGTTGACTGATCGCGCTGAGAACTTGGCTTTCCAGGCTGCGGAAGCCTGCTTCGCCATCCCGTTCAAAGATCTCCGGGATGCTGCAGCCCGCCGCCTGTTCGATCACGGCATCGGCATCCACAAAGCCGTAGCCCAGGCGTTCGGCCAGAGGGCGGCCCGTGCTCGTTTTGCCGCTGCCCATCATTCCCACCAGATAGAGGCTGCGCCCGCTGAGGCGTTGCTTGAGGGTGGGTGTGGAATCCGCCATGACTCGGAAACGGAATTAGCTCATTAGGATGCCTCGCGGCCGGAACGTCACATGACTGAAACGAAGTCACCAGCACGGCACGGCCAGGGTCGTGGTTGTGTAATCACCAGGAGGGCCTGTTTCAGTGCCAGCCATCGCTATTGGCTGCCCGAGCTGTCTGCCGATGACAATGCCGCCCGTTTCGGGCCCTGCGCATTGGCTCCTGGCCATGGCCACAACTACGAGCTGATCGTGTCCATGGCCGGTGGTCTGGATGCCGACGGCATGGTGCTCAACCTCTCGGAGGTGAAGCACGCCATCCGCAACGAGGTGACGGGGCAGCTTGATTTCCGCTTCCTCAATGAGGCCTGGCCGGAATTTGACGTCTCCACTCCTGCAGGTTGTCTCCCCACCACCGAGGCCCTGGTGCGGGTGATCTGGCAACGGCTCAGCCCTCATCTGCCGATCACGGCGCTACGCCTCTACGAACAACCGGGCCTTTGGGCCGACTATCTCGGACATCCCATGGACGCCTTCCTCACCATCCGCACCCACTTCGCCGCCGCTCACCGACTGGCCCGCCCGGAGCTCAGCCAGGAGGAGAACGAAGCGATCTACGGCAAGTGCGCCCGTCCCCACGGCCATGGCCACAACTATCTGGTCGACGTGACCGTGCGCGGTGAGATCGATCCCCGCACCGGCATGGTCTGCGACCTCTCCGCGCTGCAGCGCCTCGTGGATGATCTGGTGGTCGAGCCTTTCGACCACACCTTCCTCAACAAGGATGTGCCCTTCTTCGAGGAGTGCGTGCCCACGGCCGAGAACATCGCTCTGCACATTGCTGATCGTCTCTCCAGCCCGATCAAGGCCATCGGCGCCAGCTTGCACAAGGTGCGGCTGCAAGAGAGCCCGAATAATGCGGCCGAGGTTTACGCCGAAGCACCTCAGTTGGAGATGTCTCCGGCCGCTCTTGATGCCGTGGCTGCCGTCTGATCGGACGGCTTGATGCCCCGACGCCCCACATCTTTGCGCCCCTTCGTTCGGCTGGTGTTGGCCATCAGCCTCGATGGACGTTTGGCCCCGCCAGAAGGCGGTGCTGCCCAGCTGGGGGGTAAGGGTGACCGTCGTGCCCTGGAGCATGCCCTTGCCTGGGGGGATGCCTGCCTGATCGGTGCTGGAACCATGCGGGCCCATCAATGCACTTGCTTGATCCGCAACCCTCAGCTGCTGGAGCAACGCCGAAGCGAGGGGCGAACCGAGCAGCCGGCCGCTGTGGTGGTCAGCCGATCCCCCGACTTCTCGAGCACCTGGCGTTTCTTTGATCAGCCGCTCCAGCGATGGCTGCTGGCTCCTGAACCTGTGGATCAAGGCTTTGATCGTTGGTTCCCTTTGGCCCCAACCTGGCCGGAGCGGCTCGAGGCACTTGGAGCGGCTGGGATTCAGCGCCTGGTGCTCCTGGGTGGCGCCCAGCTCAGCGCCGATCTGTTGCAAGCCGATTGCGTCGATGCGCTTCAGCTCACTCTGGTGCCCCAGCTCCTGGGAGGCTGCTTCAGTTGGTTGCCTTGCACCGATGCGCCGTTGCCCGCTGCCTTGGCGCAGCCGGGTGCTTGGCAGTCTGATGGCCTTGAGGATCTCGGGGATGGGGAGTTGCTTGTTCGCTACCAACGGATCCGACCTGGTTAAGGTCATCGCAACAAGGCCAAAGACACCGTCGCAATGACGTCACTCACGGCCCGCTGGCATCGCTCCATCAACGAGATCCCGGAGCAGCAGTGGAACAGCCTGGTGGGAGCCGATGCGATCCCCTTTTACCGCTGGAGCTGGCTGGAGGCTTTGGAAAGCTCAGGCAGCATCATTCCCGAGCAGGGCTGGCAGCCCCTGCATCTGGCCCTCTGGCGTGAAGACACTCCGATTGCGGTGGCTCCGCTGTTTCTCAAGGGCCACAGCTATGGCGAGTTCGTGTTCGACCAGACCTTTGCCCGTTTGGCGGCGGATCTGGGGCTTCGCTACTACCCCAAGCTTTTGGGCATGAGTCCGGTCAGTCCCGTGCTGGGCTACCGCTTCCACATGCGGTCTGGAGAGGATGAGGCTCTGCTCACCCGGGAGTTGCTGCGGGCGATCGATCGCTTCTGCGAACAGAACGGCATCCTCAGCTGCAATTTCCTCTATGTGGATCCGCAGTGGCGACCCCTGGCGGAGGCCGCCGGTTGTGCCGCCTGGCTGAACCAGCAGAGCCTGTGGAGCCGCGGTGACGACCAGACGTTTGAGGATTACCTCCAGGGCTTCAATGCCAACCAGCGCCGCAACATCAAGCGGGAACGCAAGGCCGTGGCCAAGGCCGGGATCACCGTGACACCCCTCAGCGGCGACCAGCTGGACCTGGCGCTGTTGCAGACCATGCATCGCTTTTACGAGCAGCACTGTGCTCGCTGGGGACCTTGGGGCAGCAAATACCTGGAGGAGGGCTTTTTTGAAGCCTTGGCACGGCTGCACCGCGACCAGCTGGTGCTCTTTTCTGCCCACCGCGGTGACCCCCGCGATCCGGTGGCGATGTCGATGTGCGTGCAGGACGGCCGTCAGCTCTGGGGCCGTTACTGGGGCAGCCACGAGGAGGTTGATTGTCTTCACTTCGAAGTCTGTTACTACGCTCCGATCGAATGGGCTCTGGCCAATGGCATCGTCAGTTTTGACCCTGGAGCCGGTGGCAGCCACAAACGCCGCCGAGGTTTTGTGGCCCGTCCCCACGCCAGCCTGCACCGTTGGTACCAGCCCCAGATGGATCAACTGATCCGCACTTGGTTGCCCAAGGTGAATGGCTTGATGCTGGAGGAGATCGAAGCGATCAATGCGGAGCTGCCCTTCAAAGCGGAACCTCCGGCCTTGGCTTTGTAGGTTGAAGGCATGACCACCACTCCGGAAGCACCAGCATCCACAGCTGCGGCGATGGATGCTCTTGATCAGCGCCTGTCCCAGCGGTTCATCGCTCTGGACCCCAGTGGCTATTTCCTGATCAAGCTGGATCGTGATGCCGCCGAACTGGTGCTTGAGCACTACGGCAACACCATCGATGACAAAGGGTTGGCTCGAGATTCCGAAACCGGTGAGGTGTTGCGCTGCGACGGAGGCAATGCTCCTCGTCGCCCTTCAGCCGTCTATCGCGGCAGCACAGCAAAACAGCTGGGTATCCAGCTCACGGAAGGGGAAGTCCCACACCCGGTCAGTTGCCTTGACCATGCCCTGTACCTGGGGCGGGAGCTGCAGAAGGCTGAGCAGTGCCTGCGTGACGGCTCAACCTACGTGCAGGACTGAGACTTAGGCAGCCTGCAGTTCTTTGGCTGCCGTGGGTTCTTCAGGCGGTAAAGCTTCAAGTTGTTCGCGGATTTCACGCTGAACGATCGAGCGGTACTCGAGGAAGTGCTCGTTGTGGGCCAGCACCGATAGGAACTGTTCCAGCAGGGCGGGGTTGTTGCGGGCCATGTCGAACAGGTAACGCCAGAAACGGGTGCGGGTGTTGCGCTTGATGCCCTGCCGCCAAACCACAATGCTCAGGGCCTTGAGGTCCACCAGGCTGGGCAGTTTGGCCGCGGCTTTCCAGCGGGGAGCGCCCATCTTCAGGTAGTAGCTGTAAACCCGGTCCATGTAGGCGTTGGGTTCGTACAGCGCGCAGAACGCGTCCACGTACTCGTTGGCAATGTCGCGGATCGGTCGGGTGGGTTTGAAGTTCAGCAGGTTGGTTTGGTTCACGCCCTTAGCGGCGTCTTCCCCCTGAATCAGACGACCTTCCCGCTCAAGCCGTGCCCAGAGGGCTGTCTTGGGCAGCGCTTGCAACATGCCCATCATCGCGGCGGGGATGCCTGTGCGAGTGACGAAGTCAACGATTCGGTGGCCTGCACCATCCTTCTCGCCGTCGAAACCGATGATGAAACCCGCCATCACGCGGATTCCGTTGGCGGTGATCCGGTCCACCGCAGCATCCAGTGGGTTGCGCGTGTTCTGCACCTTGCGAGCCGTTTCCAGGCTGGCTTCGTCCGGGGTTTCAATGCCCAGGAAGACGCTTTCGAAGCGGGCGTCGTGCATCATCCGCATCATTTCATCGTCGTCGGCCAGGTCCACAGAGGCTTCGGTAGCGAAGCTGAAGGGGTAACCCCGGTCTTCCTGCCAGGTGCGGATCTGCGGCAGCAGCAACTTGGCGTTGCGTTTGTTGCCGATGAAGTTGTCGTCAACCAGGAAGATTGAGCGCCGCCAGCCCAGGTCGTAGAGGTATTGCAGCTCAGCCACCAGCTGCTCGGGGGTTTTGGTGCGGGGCTTGCGGCCATAGAGAACGATGATGTCGCAGAACTCGCAGTTGAATGGGCAGCCCCGCGAGAACTGCACGCTCATCGAGTCGTAGGCCTCGAGTTGCAGAAGATCGAAGCGTGGAATCGGGGTGGCGGTGACGTCTGGCTTGTCTCCCTCGGCGCTGAAACGGCCACTGGCCTCTCCCCGTTCCAGGGCATCCAGGAACATCGGCAGGGTGATTTCCCCCTCATCGAGGATCTTGAAATCCGCCAGATCCAGTTCTGGTGCATCCGGTGTGGAACTGGCGAAGGGGCCGCCAATTGCAACCGGGAGCCCGCGCTGTTTGGCCTTGCCGATCTGCACGGCCATGTCGTCCTTCTGGACGATCATTCCCGAAATGATCACCAGCTCGGCCCAGTCCCACTCCTCGTCCGTTACTTCTCGTACGTTCCGGTCCACCAGCTTCATCTCCCATTCCTGGGGGAGAAGTGCTGCCACGGTGACCATCCCGAGCGGAGGCAGCAGCACTTTGCGATTCACCAGCTCGAGGATCTTTTCGTAACTCCAGAAGGTCTTCGGGAATTCGGGGTAAATGAAAAGAGTGCGCATGGCGTCGGGCGTTGGTGGATGGACGTCCGGTCGGCCCGGCTGGAGATACCTCTCAATCGGTATCAGCTCTTCACAAACCCTAAGCGCAATGGCCTGAACCCAGGCCAGTGGGTGATCTAATGGTGGTCACCTCCGTACTTGCACATGGGCGTCGGCATCTATCTCGGCCTGGTTGGTTCCGGTCTGGTGACGGCTTTTGTGCTCACCAAGCTGCTGAAGGGAATCAAGCTCATCTGAGCGGTTCCAACGTCTTCGCGCCTCGCTTTCGAGTCCAAAGCACAGCCACAGCAGCGCTGAGGCCCCCGGTGAGTGCGAAAGCCGTCGAAAGGTTGGTGGTCATCACCAGCAAGGCCACAATCAACCCACTGAGCCCGCCTCCGCCCAGAAAAGCGATCTGGCTAAGGCCGGCCATCCGACCGCGCATCACTTGCGGTGCCCCGATCTGACTGATCAGGTTGCAGCTGCTCAGGAGTCCGGCTGTGCCGGCTCCGATGAGGAAGGCCATCGCCAGGCTGAAGCCAGGTCCCGTTGTGCAGGCCATCCCCAGCTGGGCCACGGCGGTGATCAGGCCAAAGCCTCCCAGGGTGAGGAAAGGGCGCCGGCAGAAACGCTGGCTGTTGCGTTGCAGCACCAGGCCGCCCACGATGCTGCCGCCCGCCAGCACGCTGGTGAACAGCCCCAGATCAGTGGGCTTCGGCCCCAGCTGATCGAAGGCGATCAACGGGGCCAGCCCCGGGTGATAGAACCCGATCAGACAGAGAACCGCGGTGAAGCTGAGCACCCCCTGCAGGGTGCTGCCGCAGTGGCGCCAGGCGTTGCGCAGGCTGGCGTCTTCACCGCCGCTGCTGCGCACTTCCCGGTCCCGATTTGGGCTGAGCAGCAACATCACACTGGTGATGGGAAGCAGATAGCTGGCTGCATCAATGCCCAGGGCCCAGGCCGGGCCAGTGGCCGCCAGCAGCCAGCCACCAATCGGAGGGCCCACCAGCTTGCCCACGTTGAACACCACCGAAAAGCTGGTGAGATAGCCCGCCAGCTTGTCGGGTTCCTCCACCAGGATTGAGCAGTATTTGTTGCGGGCCGTCAGCTCATAGGTTCCGGCGATGCCCACCAAAAGGGTGCTGCAGAGCAGCAGCAGCACCTGGGCCGTCCCCTCCAACAGGGGAATGGCCAGGGCCCCAAGGCCAGAGGCGGCCAGCAGTGCCCATTGCGCCTGAACCAGAACCCGTTCACAGCCCACGCGATCGGTGCGCACCCCCGCTGGACCACTCACCAGCAGTGTGGGCAGTGAAAGAGCGGCGAAGTTCAACGCCAGCACGAAGGGATCCACGCCCCCTTTCATCAGAATCCAGCCCTTGGCGGTGATGCCGGCAAACGACCCGGCTGCGCTCACACCGGATGCGATCAGAAAAAGCTGTCGTTGTTGCTCAGGCCGCAGTTTGAGAAGGGTCAACCCTGGCGTCTCGCTGCAGCCACCATGGCGCGGGCACCATCAATCAGCCCGCTGAGGTTGAAAACGTCAGCCCTGGTCCTCTCCAGGCTGCAGAAGGTCATCATGTTGATCTGATCGGCTCAAGCCGCTGCCGACCTCGTTTCCAGATCCACAGCACAGCCAGCACCACACCGACTCCGCCTGTCAGGGCGTAAGTCGTTGTCAGGTTGGTTGCGAGAACCAACACAGCTGCAAGTAGACCGCTGAGGCCACCACCGCCGAGGAAGGCGATCTGACTCAGTCCACCCATTCGTCCTCGGATGACCTGTGGGGCCCCCACTTGGGTGATCAGGTTGCAACTGCTGAGTAAGCCTGCTGTCCCTGCACCGATCAAAAAGGCCATCGCCAGGCTCACGGGCACGTCCGTTGATGCCGCCATGCCGAGTTGGGCGATCGCTGTGATCAGTCCGAACCCGCCAATCGTCAGAAACGGCGAACGACAAAAGCGTGCGCTGTTGCGTTGCAACACCAGACCACCGCTAATGCTCCCCGCCGCCAGCACGCTGGTGAAGATCCCGAGATCACGTGGATCTGATCCAAGAATTGCTTCGGCCATCAACGGAGCCAGCCCCGGGTGGAAAAAGCCCACCAGACACAACACGGCTGTCAGGCTCAGCACTCCTCGCAGGGTCGATCCGCTTTGCCGCCAGGCCGTCAGCAAGCTCCCCTGTTCTCCATCAAAACTGCGTTGTTCCCGGTCCCGATCGGGATGCAACAGAAACAGAACCGTCGCAATCGGCAGCACGTAGCTGGCTGCGTCAATTCCTAGTGCCCAGGACGGACCGGTGAGAGCGACAAGCCAGCCACCGATCGGAGGACCTACCAACTTGCCGACGTTGAACACCACCGAAAAGCTGGTGAGGTAGGTCACCAGTTGGTCTGGTTCATCAATGATCAGGGCGCAGTACTTGTTGCGGGCCGTGGATTCGAAGGAACCCGCAACGCCCATGAGCAAGGTGCTGACGAGCAACATCAGTACCTGGGCTTGACCATCGAGCAGAGGGATCGCCAGCGCGCCCAGCATTGCCGCCGCCAATAACCCCCATTGCGCTTGGATCAGCACCCGCTCGCATCCCAGCCTGTCGGTGCGCACCCCTGCGACTCCGCTCACCAGCAGGCTCGGCAGCGAAAGTGCCGCGAAGTTCAAGGCCAATACCAGTGGCCCGCCCATGCCATCAAGAAGAATCCAGCCCTTGGCGGTGATGCCGGCGAAGGATCCAGCTGTGCTGATGCCGGACGTCAGTAAGAAGAGCTGCCGCTGCCGCTTTCGCGACAGCAAACGAAGGTTCAAGCGTCCGATCTGATTGCGGCCACCATTGCTCGGGCTCCCACGATCTGTCCATTCATGTCATAGATGTCAGCCCCGGTGATCTCCACCGGCACCAGGCTGCCCGGTGCGGCCTGCTGCCCCTCGGCGCCGGGTTGCACCCGCACTTCACCATCCACTTCAGGGGCAAAGCGGGCGCAGCGCCCGATCATCTCGCCGGTCTGGGGGTTGTGCTGTTCGATCAACACGTCGACGGTGCGCCCCACCCAGCGGCTGTTCCGTTCCGCCGAAATGGGTTGTTGCAGAGCCATCAGGGCATCCTTGCGGGCTTGAGCCACTTCGGGATCGACGCGATCGGGAAGGTCGGCCGCTGCTGTGCCGTCCTCCGGCGAGAAGGTGAACACCCCCACATGATCGAAGCGTTGGCGCTCGAGGAAGCTCATCAGGTGCTGGAAGTGCTCTTCGGTTTCGCCCGGGAAGCCCACGATCAGCGTGGTGCGCAGCACCGCATCGGGGAGTTGCTCGCGGATCTGATCCAGCAGCCGGTCATTCACATCCGCCTGCCAGGGGCGATTCATGGCCCGCAGCACCTCGGGGTGGCTGTGCTGCAACGGCAGATCCAGATAGGGCACCACATTGGGCACCTCCCGGTAGGCGGCCAGCACATCCGGCGTCAGCCCGGTGGGATAGGCGTAATGCACCCGGATCCAGGGGATCTCCACCTCCCCAAGGGCCCGCAGCAGCTCAGCCAGTTTTGGTTTGCCGTACAGGTCGAGGCCGTAGTTGGTGGTGATCTGGCTGATCAGGATCAGCTCCTGCACCCCCTGCGCTGCCAGTTGATGGGCTTCGGCCACTATCGATTCGATCGGTCGGCTGCGCTGATCCCCCCGCAGCTTCGGAATGATGCAGAAGGCGCAGCGGTAATCGCATCCCTCGGCCACCTTGAGGAAGGCCACCGCCTGGTCGGTGGTGCGCTGGCGGGGCAGGTGTTCGTCACCCACAAAGGTGGGCACGGCGCTGACGCGGTTCACCCGCTCCCCCGCTTCTACCCGTTGCAGCACATCAACAATGTGCTGGTAGTCGCCGGTTCCCACGATGGCCTTGGCCTCCGGGATCGACTCCAGCAACTCCTCCTGGAAATGCTGGGCCAGGCATCCCGCGATGATTAATTCCTTGCCCTGTTCTGCCAGTCCCACCAAGGTGCGCACCGATTCCTCGCGGGCGTCCTGGATGAAGCTGCAGGTGTTCACCACCACCACGGCGGCATCGCTTTCATCGGTGCTGACGCCGTAGCCGGCTTCTGCCAGCAGCCCCACCATGTGTTCGGTGTCCACCCGATTCTTCTCGCAGCCCAGGTGGGCGAAGGCGACCGTCGGTTTCGTCGGGGTGCTTGTCATCACGTCGCCGGCAGGCCAAAGATCAGCCTACGAAGCGGCCTGATCACGCCGGAACTGACAGAATCCGATCACTTGAAGATCAAGGATGGGCACCACCCGTCTCGTCAGCCGTCGCCGCCAGGATACCGGCGCCAAATGGGCCCGCATCGCCATGGCGGTGCTGGCCACTGCAGGCCTGATCGACACCGGTTCGATCACCCTGAAGCGCTGGGGTTTGCTTGGCAACCTCACCTGTCCGATGGGGGCCGACGGTTGCGACAAGGTGCTCAACAGTGCCTGGGGAACAGTCTTTGCCGGGATTCCTCTGTCGTTGGTGGGGGTGCTGGCCTACGGCGCCGTGCTGCTGATGGCCCTGCTGCCTCTGTTGCCCGGCTTGCAGGAGAACAAGAGCGATCTGTCCCGACGCACCTGGTGGGGCCTGTTCACCGTGTCCCTCGGTATGGCCGTCTTCAGCGGCGTGCTGCTGGGTGTGATGTTGCTCAAGATCCAGGCCTTCTGTTTTTTCTGCGTTCTTTCTGCTGCGCTGTCCCTCGCCCTGTTCGTGCTGTCCATCGTTGGTGGTGGTTGGGACGACTTGGGGCAGCTGCTGTTTCGCGGCGTGCTTTTGGCTCTGGCGGTGCTGCTGGGGGGCTTGATCTGGGCTTCCGTGGTGGATCCGAATCGACCCGAGGCCGTGGCCAATGGATCAGGCGTCGCACCGCTTGTCACCACCGAGAGCACGCCAGCTTCGATCGCCTTGGCTGAGCACCTCACCAGCAGCGGAGCCGTGATGTACTCCGCCTACTGGTGCCCCCACTGCCACGAACAGAAGGAGCTGTTCGGCAAGCAGGCCTCGGATCAGTTGAACGTGGTGGAGTGTGCGCCGGATGGTGAGAACAACCAGGCCGACCTTTGCCGCAGCAAAGGATTGGAGGGTTTCCCCAGCTGGGAGATCAACGGCAGCATCGATTCCGGGGTCAAGGGGCTCGACACCCTGGCGGAACTCAGCGGCTACAAGGGCGACACCGACTTCTGAATCAGGGATGCTCTTTAGTCCCGGACGGCACGGGTGACGATGCCCCGCTGCCGTTGTTGCCGGGAATGCTGCCTCCATTGCGGTAGCGGTGCAGGAGCATCGCTGCGGTAGTGGCCTCCCCGGCTTTCTCCCCGAAACAGGCAGGCCTCCAGCATCAGATGGCTGGTCAGCAACCTGTGATGGAGATCCAGCAATAGGTTCAGATCACGTCGGCTGCTTTCCGCCAACAGCCTGGGAGCACAGGGGTCGTCCCGTTGCAGGGCCTGGAGCAGCGCCTGCTGCTCCAGCTGTTGTTCGTGGGCTTTCACGTTGCCGAGGGCCTGGCGCAGTCCAGCGGCGGATCGCTCCACCCCCGCTCGTCGCCAGCAGAGTTGCCGCAGCTGCTCGATGGCATCGATCAACTGCGAACTGCTGCTGCCGTTGAGGTCCAAGTCAAGCGGTTGCGTCCTGCTGCTGCCGAGGGCCGTTGGGATAGGGCCGAGCTCGATCTCTTTGAGGCGATGGGCGAACACCAGGCATTCCATCAGGGAGTTGCTGGCCAGTCGGTTCGCGCCATGCAGGCCTGTGCAGGCCACTTCCCCTACGGCATAGAGCCCGGGCAGCGTGGTGGCGGCCTGGAGGTCCGTGGCCACCCCTCCCATCCAGTAATGGGCGGCTGGTGCCACGGGAATTGGCCGTTCCAATGGATTGAGTCCGAGTTCGTCGCAGCGGTCCAGGATCGTTGGGAAGCGTCGCTCCGCCTGGTCGCGCGGGATGGCGGCGAAGTCGAGCCACATCTGTTTCACCCGCTGCCGCTGCATGGCCTGCATCAAGGCTCGGCTCACCTGGTCCCGCGGTGAGAGGTCGCGTTGGGGCAGGTGGGCGACAGGGCTGCCCCCCAGGGAATCCACCAGCACCCCGCCTTCGCCACGAACGGCTTCGGAGATTAGAAAGCAGGGGGCGTCATCCAGGCGGATGGCCGTTGGATGGAACTGAACAAATTCCAGATCTTCCACGGCTGCACCCGCCTGCCAGGCGAGGGCGATGCCTTCGCCGCAGGCCTGGGCTGGATTGGTGGTATTGGCAAACAGATGGCCCCCGCCGCCGCTGGCCAGCACCACGGCGCGGGCTTCGATCCCGTGAAGATGCGCCCCATCCAGCACCTGCACGCCGCAACAGCGCCCATCGCGCACCAGCAGCTGCGTCACGCGAACGCCGCGGCGATGCAGCAACCCCGGCCGTTGCTCTACACGATCCCTCAGCACATCCACCAGGGCTCGCCCCGTGCGGTCCTGCACATGCAGCACGCGTCTGTGACTGTGGGCTGCTTCCAGGGTGGTGGCCAGACCGTCCTGATCCCGGTCGAAGGCCATCCCCAGCTGCCCCAGGCGCTCCACGCAATGCGGCGCCTCCTGCACCAACAGCCGCACTGCATCACCATCGCAAAGGCCTGCTCCAGCCAATTCGGTGTCCTCCGCATGGCTTTCTGCGCTGTCCTCCTTGCGGGTCACCGCGGCGATGCCCCCCTGGGCCCAGCGGCTGGAGGAACGTCGCCCTGTGTTGCGGTTGAGCAGCAATACCTTGAGCTCCGCAGGCAGATCAAGGCAGGTCATCAAGCCAGCGGCCCCGGCACCGATCACCACCACGTCCCAAGGACCTGAGGGGATGGGGTCAGAGCAGCGGGGCTGGGCCATCACAGGGACAAAAAAACCGCCGGTGGTCCGGCGGTTCAGGCAGTCACAACATTGTGACGGGCTTAGGGCTTAACGGTATTGACCGTCATTGATGCGGTCATCGCCTTCGTTGAGAGCGATGGAGGGAGGGGTGACGGTGAAGTTGTCGCGGTACTTCGCGAACA
This sequence comes from Synechococcus sp. A15-62, assembly GCF_014280075.1. Lineage (NCBI taxonomy): Bacteria > Bacillati > Cyanobacteriota > Cyanophyceae > Synechococcales > Synechococcaceae > Synechococcus > Synechococcus sp. A15-62. The sequence continues at coordinate 1,981,220 of NZ_CP047950.1, read as the reverse complement.
GTTCCTGCTGACGCTCTGTCAGATCAAGCGACAGCACGTCATCAACGCTGTCGTAGGGGCCACCAAGAACGATCTTTCCAGCCATGGTCGGGTACATCCCGGGGAACTGCTGGAAACGCCGCACGGAGGAATTGTTCAGGTCAACCTTCCCTTCACGTTCAGCGATTTTGTCGTCAACAACGTTGCGGATCACGTTGCCGGAATACTTGTCGCGAAGGTCGTCTTCGGCGTGGACGCTGCTGGGAAGCACAAGGCCTGCCATCAGACTTGCCATCACTAGGGCGCCGGTCAGCCAGCTCAGAAGCCGCTTCATCTCAACTCTCGATCAGGTGGGTCGGAACGGGTCGACCGGCAGTGCCGGCTCCGGAAGACTACAAGTCGTTGCGCTCTTGAAGCCCCTGAATCGGGGCAGCTTTTGCAGTTCGTTTCACTCGATCAGGCCACTGAGTCCCGGCTGCAGTAAGGCTGTGAGAAGGAACAAGCCATCCACCCAAAGAGTTGTGATTAAGACGGCAGCGGCCATGGATCCAGCATCACCGGTGAAACCGCTGTTGTTTCTGTTAAGGCGCCGCCCAGCCGACAGCACAAGGACTGCTGAGATCACCAGGGTGATTAGAGGAAGGGGCTGGAGCAGATGCGTCCCTGCTTGATGCAGCAGCAGTGGCGCTTGATCGAGGGAGGCCGTCACCACTGCGGGCCAGAACTGCATTACACCGGTGGCCGCCATGGCCAGATCGGTGCAAGCTGTTCCCACCAGGGACGACAAATAAAACGTTGCTGCCAGGCGCCAGCGTCCCTGCAGACCACCCAAGGCCACAGGCAGAGCAAAGGCTTCCACTGGCAGGTGCAGAACGGGGTGGGCTCGCAGCCAACCCCAGAAAATGCACCCCGCGAGCCAGCTGCCGCTGAAACCCACGAGCAGGGAACCCAGGTCGGATGCGGTCTGGGAGCGGCTCCGATGCATCACCAGGCCGGCTGCAATCAGAACCCCGGTGAACAAGGTGGCTGAGAACGGATTCAGGCGCACCCAGGGCGCCTGCAGGAACACCGGCAGCACCACCATGGCTGCAGCGATGCGGGCCACGGGAAAGGACCACGACCGAGCGGGGGCTGAGGTTTGCCAGGTGCCGCCGATCAAAAGTCCTTTGTGAAGAAAGTCACGGAACCTTAGAAGACATCTCCAAGTGACGCGGCCGACATGCCCGCATCGCCCGCCGGGGATACCGTCAAAGCGACACTCACTCGTTGATGGCGGACCCCTCTGCATCCCTCACCCTGGTTGAGGCCTGCTGGCGTGATCTGGTGCTTGGGGTGGTCCAAGGACTCACTGAATTTCTGCCGATCAGCAGCACCGCCCATTTGAAGGTGGTTCCCGAGCTCTTGGGTTGGGGCGATCCGGGTGTTTCCGTGACAGCCGCCATTCAGCTGGGCAGCATCGTTGCTGTCATCGCCTACTTCCGCACTGATCTCAGCCAGGTGCTGCGGGGTGTCAGCCGTGCCTTTCGCTGCGGCCAGTGGCGTGAACCTGAGGCGCGTCTCGGGTTCGCCATGGTGGTCGGCACCCTGCCGATCTTGGTCATCGGTTTGGGGATCAAATTCGCCTGGTCTCAGGGCTACGAACAGTCACCGCTGCGCAGCATTCCCTCAATTGCCACTGTATCTATTTTGATGGCACTTTTTCTGGCCCTTGCCGAACAGGTCGGTGCTCGACGCAAGCAGCTTCAAGTGGTTTCAGGCCGTGATGGCCTTTTGGTGGGCCTGGCCCAAGCGCTTGCTTTGCTCCCTGGGGTGTCGCGTTCCGGCAGCACCCTCACGGCGGCCCTGTTCGACGGTTGGCAGCGTGCTGATGCAGCCCGCTTTTCCTTCCTTTTGGGCATTCCCGCTATCACAATCGCGGGTTTGGTGGAGCTCAAGGATGCTTTGTCCGCCAGCCCTGGCAACGGTCCCCTGCCGTTGCTGGTGGGCATTGGTTCGGCTGCGGTGGTGTCGTGGCTGGCAATCGATTGGTTGCTGAAGTTCTTGCAGCGCAATAGCACCTGGCTTTTTGTCGCCTACCGGCTGGTGTTCGGGCTGCTTTTACTGGTCTGGTGGGGCGTCTACGGCGCACACTGAGTTCAGATGAAGCCGGCTTGTGTGGAATGAGCCATCCGCCGGGGTAGCCGTGGCGGCCCTGGATCCAAGCAGCAGTGGACGTCAACCGCAGCCCGCGGTGGTGGCGTCTGTGGAGCCCGGCTCGATCGGGGAGGAGCTGGGTTTTGAGCCGGGCGATCAGTTGCTCAGCATCAATGGCATTCGCCCGCGCGATTTGATCGATTACCGCTACCTGTGCGTGGAGGAGGAGCTTTGCCTTGAGGTGCGTGATGCCAAGGGTGAGCTGCATCGTGTGGAGCTGGAAAAAGATGCCGATGACGGCCTTGGGCTGGCCTTCACCGAGGCTCTGTTTGATGGCTTGCGCCAGTGCAACAACAACTGTCCGTTCTGTTTCATCGATCAGCAGCCCCCGGGGCGGCGCGACAGCCTTTATCTCAAAGACGACGATTACCGGCTGAGTTTTCTCTATGGCTCCTATCTGACGCTCACCAACCTGGGTGAGGCCGACTGGCAGCGAATTGAGGAGCAGCGCTTGTCGCCTTTGTTTGTGTCGGTGCATGCCACGGATCCCGAGCTGCGCTCACGACTGCTGGTCAATCCGCGTGCTGCCCAGGTGATGGATCAGCTCGCCTGGTTTGATCAGCGTGATCTGCAGATCCACGCCCAGGTAGTGGTTTGTCCAGGGCTGAACGATGGCCCTGCCCTTGAGAGAACGCTGAACGACCTCGCCTCTTTCGCAGCTGGCCCCTGGCCGGCGGTGCTGTCTGCGGCGGTGGTGCCGGTGGGGCTCACCCGCTTCAGGCCGACGGATGACGGCTTGGTTCCTGTTGATCCGGACTGCGCCCGTCGGGTGATTGCTCAGGTGGAACCCATGCAGCAGCACTTTCAGGAGGTTTTGGGCACCCGTTTTGCCTGGCTCTCTGATGAGTGGTACTTGGTGGCGGGGTTGCCCTTGCCGCCCCGGGACAACTACGAGGATCTGCCGCAGCAGGAAAACGGCGTGGGCAGCATCCGCGCTTTCCTTGAATCCTTGGATGCAGCGACTGAGGATTTGCCCACTTCTGTCCTTGAGCCCCGGCGTTGCAGTTGGGTGGTTGGTCAAATCGTGGCCCAGGCGTTGCAGCCCGTGGCTGAACGGCTCAATGCTGTTGATGGCGTTGAGTTTCATCTGATCGGGTTGCCGAGTCCCTATTGGGGGCAGGAGCAAGTGGTTACAGGACTGCTGACAGGACAGGATCTGCTCCGTGGGCTGAAGGGCAAAGAGCTGGGCAATGAGCTGCTGCTGCCATCGGTGATGTTGCGGCAGGGCCAGCCGGTCTTCCTGGATGACATGACTCTTGAGGCCCTGGCGGCGCAGTTGCCGGTTCCCATTCGGATCGTGCATGGGGCGGCTGACGTCGTGGACTCAGTTTTGGGAGCAGTAGGAAAAAGTCCCTAAGCTCCTTGAAGGTTTTGGATTGCTGTGCGCCGGATCACCGCGGGTATTTGTCTCGTAGCGGGCGTTGTTTCCTCCGGTATCTCACCTGCGCTCAGCCAAGATGCGATTCAGCTTGAGTCGGATTCGATTGACCAGACCACGCTCCCGGATGCGATTGATCTGAAGGGTGCACGCCCCAAGGCAGATCCCTCTGTTTTGTCACCAGCAGCGGATGTTTTGCCGCCGTCGCTTGAATCGCTCGTTGCTCCACCCAGTCTGGCCCTCCCAGATGCGCCGTCTCAGGTGCGCATCCGTGAACTGCGCCCGCTCTCTCTGGAGGAGGCCATTCAGCTGGCCGAGTTCAACAGTCCGAAGCTCAAAGCTGCGGCCAGTCAGGTCGACCAGGCCAAGTCAGCTCTGCGTGCAGCCATTGCCGCTTGGTATCCCACTGTCGACCTGACGGCCAACGGGTTACCCGAGTATTTCAAGTCTTATTCCTACCGCAACAGTCCGCCGGATCGGGTAGTTCGCAAACCCACGGGACAAACCAACCCCGACACTGGGGAAGAGACCCTCAGGCCCGAGACTAGGGATGGGTACAAAGAACGTTATGGCCGTGAATGGCGTCTCAAAGTCGGCTTGAAGGTGAGTTGGGATTTGATTAATCCCACACGGGTTCCTCAGATCGCCGCAGCTCGTGATCAATTTGAAAGGGCGCGAGAGTCTTACCTCATTGCCTTGCGTGATCTTCGCTTGGAGACCTCGACGGCTTACTTCGATTTGCAGGAAGCAGACGAAGGTATGCGTATTGGTCAGGCTTCTGTCAAAGCATCACTTGTCAGCCTCCGTGATGCACGGGCTCGCTTCAACGCTGGGGTGAATACCAAGTTGGAAGTTTTGGAGGCTGAGACTCAACTGGCCCGTGACCGCAATCTGCTGACGACCAATCTCGGTCAACAGTCAGTGTCTCGTCGCAACCTCGCTGTCGTACTCGACCTTCCCCAGGACGTCACTCCCACGGCGGCAACGCCTGCGCGACCTTTGGGCTTGTGGACCCCATCACTTCAAGAAAGCATCGTTGCGGCTTACAACTATCGCGAGGAGCTTGATCAACTGATCCTCGATATCTCGATCAACAACAGCCAGGCGAATGCGTCTTTGGCTGCTGTTCAGCCTGTTCTCAGTTTCGTGAATTCCACCACGACCTCCCGTACCCAAGGCCAAACCGGGCAGCCATCGAGCGACATTGATATGGGCGACTTCACCTATGGCATTCAGAACAGCACGGCGTTGACGGCGAATTGGCGGTTGTTTGATGGTGGTCGCGCCAGGGCCGAATACCGGCGCTCCAAGGAGGCCTCTGAAGAGAGCCGATTCAATTTCGCGAGAACCCGTGATCAGATCCGGCTTGAGGTTGAGCAAAGCTTTTTTGATCTGCGAACAGCTATCCAGAACATCGACACCACATCGAGCGAAGTCCTCTCATCGCGTGAATCCCTGCGTTTGTCACAACTGCGGGTTCAGGCCGGTGTAAGCACCCAACGGGAAGTGGTCGATAACCAGCGCGATCTCACCAACGCCGAGCTTCGCTATGCGGGTGCCATCAAGGCCTACAACACGAGCCTGGCGCAGCTGAGACGTCGAACAGGATTGGATGCTCTTGTGGCCTGCAATGCGGTTTCACTGCCGGCCATGAAGCAGGAACTTGAACAACCGTTGATTCCGATTGAGCCCACTCCGCTCAAGTCAGCTTGTCCCTCGGTGGCTACTGCAGGTTCATCGATCAACCAAAATCAGGACAGTCCTGTTCAGCCTCTGTGGTGACGCTGGTGCTCAGTGACGATCAACTGGGCGCCGTTCATCAGTTGCTGGACCGCATTCGTGCTCGTCAGCTTCAGGACTTTGGCCAGATCGGTTCCGATGTGAAGCCGGATGGTTCGTTAATCACAGACTGCGATCTCTGGAGTGATGCTGCTCTGGTGGAAGGGCTGGCCAAGATCGCGCCCGGTGAAGGTGTCCTCAGTGAAGAAGGATCGAAAACAGTTCCGAACACGCGGGCCTATTGGGTGGTTGATCCCCTCGATGGAACCACCAACTTCGCGGCGGGCATTCCCTATTGGGCGATTTCTGTGGCCCGTTTTGTCGATGGCCGTCCCAGTGAGGTTTTCCTGGATGTGCCAGCACTGAACCAACGCTTTGTCGCCTTGCGGGGCCGCGGAGCAACTCGAAACAATCAGCCCCTCACTTCGGAGACTCGAGCCCTGGCCGTCAGTGCTTGCGTTTCGCTCTGCAGCCGTTCGATTCGCGTACTGCAGCGCAAACCGGATCAGCGTTTTCCTGGGAAGATTCGTCTGCTTGGCGTCGCCAGCCTCAATTTGGTGAGCGTTGCTATGGGGCAGACCATCGCTTCACTGGAGGCTACGCCCAAGATCTGGGATCTGGCGGCGGCTTGGTTGGTGCTCGATGAACTGGGTTGTCCGATTCGTTGGTTGGATGCGGATCCAGCACAGCTCTCACCCGGAGAAGACGTCGCTGACCGTGGATTCCCGATGTTGGCGGCCGGTTCATGGGCGCATTTGGCCCGTTTCCTTCCCTGGGGAGAGGCACTGGTTCAGTCCTGAAGGGTCTCTATTGCGACAGCGGGGTCTGTGGTGTTATGGTTTTGTCTTGCGCGGGAGCCGAGAGGCGAGCGCGCAAGCCGAAGCGCTGAAGGCGAAAGTCTTGATGTGTCTGAGGCGGCTTACGAGACCAAGAAGGAGCGATCCCACGGTGTTGTAAGTTCTTCAAGCGGTCGCGAGAGGCCGCGATGACCAACCAACCGATCTCCTGAAAGGGAGTGAGGAACAGTTTGGTCGCACCTGGACAATTGAAAAGTTTAGGAACTGACGCTTTCATCGCGTTTGGTTCTGAGCCGAACCGAGAGGTGAGGTGAGGGACCGAATGAAAGAGCGATGAAGGTGTGAGGTCCCGTCAAAAAATTTCGTTGCGAAGAAGCAATTCGCTGCAACGGGAGGGTTTTCACGAGCTCTCTTGTTGCCGGTGTGCGGATTGTGGAGCAACAACCGGATCTGAGATCCCGGAAAGTCATTGACAGAGAAATCTAGAGATGCACTCTTAAGAACCCTTTTGTGTCAGCGAAAGGAGGCCTCAACTGTTGCCAGTTTTCACTGAGCAATGGGTGACGCAAATCATTTTGAGGACGTGAAAACGTCTAAGAGGAAATGATCTACAACGGAGAGTTTGATCCTGGCTCAGGATGAACGCTGGCGGCGTGCTTAACACATGCAAGTCGAACGAACCTTCGGGTTAGTGGCGGACGGGTGAGTAACGCGTGAGAATCTGCCCTCAGGAGGGGGACAACAGCTGGAAACGGCTGCTAATACCCCATATGCCGCGAGGTGAAACGAATTTCGCCTGAGGATGAGCTCGCGTCTGATTAGCTAGTTGGTGTAGGTAATGGCTCACCAAGGCATCGATCAGTAGCTGGTCTGAGAGGATGATCAGCCACACTGGGACTGAGACACGGCCCAGACTCCTACGGGAGGCAGCAGTGGGGAATTTTCCGCAATGGGCGAAAGCCTGACGGAGCAACGCCGCGTGAGGGATGAAGGCCTCTGGGCTGTAAACCTCTTTTATCAAGGAAGAAGATCTGACGGTACTTGATGAATAAGCCACGGCTAATTCCGTGCCAGCAGCCGCGGTAATACGGGAGTGGCAAGCGTTATCCGGAATTATTGGGCGTAAAGCGTCCGCAGGCGGCCCTTCAAGTCTGCTGTTAAAAAGTGGAGCTTAACTCCATCATGGCAGTGGAAACTGTTGGGCTTGAGTGTGGTAGGGGCAGAGGGAATTCCCGGTGTAGCGGTGAAATGCGTAGATATCGGGAAGAACACCAGTGGCGAAGGCGCTCTGCTGGGCCATCACTGACGCTCATGGACGAAAGCCAGGGGAGCGAAAGGGATTAGATACCCCTGTAGTCCTGGCCGTAAACGATGAACACTAGGTGTCGGGGGAATCGACCCCCTCGGTGTCGTAGCCAACGCGTTAAGTGTTCCGCCTGGGGAGTACGCACGCAAGTGTGAAACTCAAAGGAATTGACGGGGGCCCGCACAAGCGGTGGAGTATGTGGTTTAATTCGATGCAACGCGAAGAACCTTACCAGGGTTTGACATCCTGCGAATCTCTTGGAAACAGGAGAGTGCCTTCGGGAACGCAGTGACAGGTGGTGCATGGCTGTCGTCAGCTCGTGTCGTGAGATGTTGGGTTAAGTCCCGCAACGAGCGCAACCCACGTCTTTAGTTGCCAGCATTTAGTTGGGCACTCTAGAGAGACTGCCGGTGATAAACCGGAGGAAGGTGTGGATGACGTCAAGTCATCATGCCCCTTACATCCTGGGCTACACACGTACTACAATGCTACGGACAAAGGGCTGCAAGTTCGCGAGGACAAGCAAATCCCATAAACCGTGGCTCAGTTCAGATCGTAGGCTGCAACTCGCCTACGTGAAGGCGGAATCGCTAGTAATCGCAGGTCAGCATACTGCGGTGAATACGTTCCCGGGCCTTGTACACACCGCCCGTCACACCATGGAAGTTGGCCACGCCCGAAGCCGTTACTCCAACCCTTGTGGAGGAGGACGTCGAAGGTGGGGCTGATGACTGGGGTGAAGTCGTAACAAGGTATCCGTACCGGAAGGTGCGGATGGATCACCTCCTAACAGGGAGACAACACAATGATTTTGATGCCTGAGTGCTTTTATTCTTAGGCCGAAATCCTGTCACCTTAGGTCGATCGGTACCTCAGCTTTGAAATTAAGGATCAGCAGCAATGTTGATTGCTTGATGGAGATTTTCAGTTCCTAAACTTTGTCTAGGTCACACCCCAAAAGGGATGAGACTCCTGGGCCATTAGCTCAGGTGGTTAGAGCGCACCCCTGATAAGGGTGAGGTCCCTGGTTCAAGTCCAGGATGGCCCATTCGGTGTTGGGGGTTTAGCTCAGTTGGTAGAGCGCCTGCTTTGCAAGCAGGATGTCAGGAGTTCGAGTCTCCTAACCTCCACTGACCGAACTTGATTCCCATCTCCAATTTTTTGGAGTTTAGCTCGATTGGAGTGTGATTTAGATGTGTCCGCTGGATGACCCCAGCTTCCTGTCATTCCAAGTTTTAGATTTTAAGTCTTGAATTTGGTTGATAAGATGCTGGGCTCGGATCAAATGATCAAGCAATTGATGATTTGATTTGAAGTTCTAGCAGAACCTTGACAACTGCATAGGTGAAGTCTGGAAAAACAAAGCATCTTACAGATGCATTGTTTTGAATCTGATCTTCTGAAAGGGAGATTGGATCTAGAACAATGAAAATTCTTTTGAGCAAGAGCCGAGACTCTTAAATGTTCTTTGATTCGTGTCGAGCGAATCAGAGTTTGATCTTGTTTTTAGCAATAAAAACTTGAGAATCTGCTTTCAACGGCGGTAAGCGTTTAGGAGGTTAATTGGTCAAGCTACAAAGGGCTCACGGCGGATACCTTGGCACACAGAGGCGATGAAGGACGTGGTTACCTGCGATAAGTCTCGGGGAGCTGGAAGCACGCTTTGATCCGGGAATTTCCGAATGGGGCAACCCTTAATACGGCCAGCTGAATCCATAGGCTGGCACGAGCCAACCCAGCGAACTGAAACATCTTAGTAGCTGGAGGAAAGGAAAGTAAAAACGACTCCCTAAGTAGCGGCGAGCGAACGGGGAAGAGCCTAAACCGATACTTTCGAGTATCGGGGTTGTGGGACAGCAACGTGTATCAGGGAGGTTAGGAGAAGTGCTTGAATGGCACGCCACAGAGGGTGAAAGCCCCGTAACCGAAAACTGAACTGAGCTAGCTGTATCCCGAGTAGCACGGAGCACGTGAAATTCCGTGTGAATCCGCGAGGACCACCTCGTAAGGCTAAGTACTACTGTGTGACCGATAGCGAAACAGTACCGCGAGGGAAAGGTGAAAAGAACCCCGGGAGGGGAGTGAAATAGAACATGAAACCGTGAGCCTACAAGCAATGGGAGCCCTACTTATAGGGTGACCGTGTGCCTGTTGAAGAATGAGCCGGCGACTTATAGGCACTGGCGGGTTAAACCGGAAATGGTGGAGCCATAGCGAAAGCGAGTCTGAATAGGGCGTTTGTCAGTGTTTATAGACCCGAACCCGGGTGATCTAACCATGGCCAGGATGAAGCTTGGGTGATACCAAGTGGAGGTCCGAACCGACTGACGTTGAAAAGTCAGCGGATGAGCTGTGGTTAGGGGTGAAATGCCAATCGAACCCGGAGCTAGCTGGTTCTCCCCGAAATACGTTGAGGCGTAGCGTCTCGTGCTCCAGCAGGGGGGTAAAGCCACCATTTCGGTGCGGGCTGCGAGAGCGGTACCAAATCGAGATGAACTCTGAATACCCTGTGTGTAGCGAGGCAGTCAGACTGTGGGGGATAAGCTCCATGGTCGAGAGGGAAACAGCCCAGACCGCCAGCTAAGGTCCCCAAATCAACACTAAGTGATAAAGGAGGTGGGATTGCATAGACAACCAGGAGGTTTGCCTAGAAGCAGCCATCCTCAAAGGAGTGCGTAATAGCTCACTGGTCGAGCGATCCTGCGCCGAAAATGAACGGGGCTAAGTGTTGTACCGAAGCTGCGGATTTATATGGTAGGGGAGCGTTCTATGTGGGGCGAAGCGTTAGCGTGAGCGGGCGTGGACTGCATAGAAGTGAGAATGTCGGCTTGAGTAGCGAAAACATGGGTGAGAATCCCATGCACCGAAACCCTAAGGGTTCCTCCGGCAGGCTCGTCCGCGGAGGGTTAGTCTGGACCTAAGGCGAGGCCGAAAGGCGTAGTCGATGGATAACAGGTCAACATTCCTGTACCGGTCATGTTTTGGGAAGAGGGACGGAGAAGGCTAGCCAAGCCAGATGTTGGTTACTGGTTCAAGCGTTCGAGGCGTTGAGGAGCGGTGAAAACGTTCCGAGCTGAGGCGTGAGTACGAGCTGCTACGGCAGCGAAGTTGGTGACGTCAAGCTTCCAAGAAAAGCTCTATACCCGTTAAGGCATGACTGCCAGTACCCGAAACCGACACAGGTGGGGTGGTAGAGAATACCGAGGTGCGCGAGGTAACTCTCTCTAAGGAACTCGGCAAAATGGCCCCGTAACTTCGGGAGAAGGGGTGCCACCGCAAGGTGGTCGCAGTGAAGAGGCCCTGGCGACTGTTTACCAAAAACACAGGTCTCCGCTAAGTCGCAAGACGATGTATGGGGGCTGACGCCTGCCCAGTGCCGGAAGGTTAAGGAAGCCGGTCAGCGTAAGCGAAGCTGGCGACTGAAGCCCCGGTGAACGGCGGCCGTAACTATAACGGTCCTAAGGTAGCGAAATTCCTTGTCGGGTAAGTTCCGACCCGCACGAAAGGCGTAACGATCAGGGCGCTGTCTCGGAGAGAGGCTCGGCGAAATAGAATTGTCTGTGAAGATGCGGACTACGTACACCTGGACAGAAAGACCCTATGAAGCTTTACTGTAGCTTGGTATTGTGCCCGGGCTCTGAATGCGCAGGATAGGTGGGAGACGTTGATCTCATGGTTGCGGCTATGAGTTAGTCACTGGTGAGATACCACTCTTTCAGAGCTAGGGTTCTAACGTTCACCCGTTATCCGGGGAGCGGACAGTATCAGGTGGGCAGTTTGACTGGGGCGGTCGCCTCCTAAAAGGTAACGGAGGCGCACAAAGGTTTCCTCAGGCTGGTTGGAAATCAGCTGACGAGTGCAAAAGCAGAAGGAAGCTTGACTGTGAGACCTACAAGTCGAACAGGGACGAAAGTCGGTTTTAGTGATCCGACGGTTCTGAGTGGAAGGGCCGTCGCTCAACGGATAAAAGTTACTCTAGGGATAACAGGCTGATCTCCCCCAAGAGTTCACATCGACGGGGAGGTTTGGCACCTCGATGTCGGCTCATCGCAACCTGGGGCTGAAGTCGGTCCCAAGGGTTGGGCTGTTCGCCCATTAAAGCGGTACGCGAGCTGGGTTCAGAACGTCGTGAGACAGTTCGGTCCATATCCGGTGTACGCGCAGGAACATTGAGAGGATTTCTCCCTAGTACGAGAGGACCGGGAGGAACGCACCTCTGGTGTACCAGTTATCGTGCCAACGGTAAACGCTGGGTAGCCATGTGCGGAGTGGATAACCGCTGAAAGCATCTAAGTGGGAAGCCCACCTCAAGATGAGTGTTCCCATGGGGTAACCCAGTAAGGTCACGGGAAGAACACCCGTTGATAGGCTCTACGTGGAAGTCCAGTAATGGATGCAGCGGAGGAGTACTAATAGACCGAGGGCTTGACCAACATTTTGGTTCTTGCCTGAAGACTCATTTCTTTGTTTGATTCAGACGTGCAGCATTTGCTGCAGATCCTATGCAGTTCTCAGGGTTCACCCCTTGAGAATGTTTATCTATCCTGGTGTCCATGGCGGTGTGGTCCCACTCCGATCCATCCCGAACTCGGTTGTGAAACGCATCAGCGGCGACGATATTTGGGGGGTAGCCCCCTGAGAAAATAGCTCGATGCCAGGTAAAACATTCTCTTAATAGGTTGATGATGTGCTGATTGCAGAAGCAATCACCATCACCACCCACGAAGAAGCCACCTCGTCTTGAGGTGGCTTTTTGTTGTAAGGTTTTAGTAGTCTTTTGCGCTCATCTGTGCCGAGACGTTCACTTGTTCGACGCTTGAGTGGGCAAATTTGGCAGGCCTGTCAGCGTTGGAATAACGCTGAATGTGTTGATCTAAGTGCTGCTTTTGCTTATTTCGTTCTTCAGTCATTTTTTCCGCTGCTTTTGATTGCGCTGTCTGTTGCAGCAAGGGTGTTTGGCAAGACGGACAGTGTGGATAATGTGTTGGCTTCGGTGACGCAGGTTTTGCCGCCGTCCGCAACCAGCCTGGTGGATTCCACCTTGCGCGGGTTGGTGGATCAAGGCTTTGGAGCGGGAATCCTTGGTGTTGTTGTTTTACTTCTCACAGCCAGTAATGCTTATTTAACGCTCCAGCGTGGAGCTGATCGATTGTGGTCTGAGATTCTGCCTGAGCCATCAGCCGGTTTGTCTTGGTGGCAACAGGTTGGACAGTTTTGTAGAACACGTGTTGAGGCTTTCCTGACCGTATTTGCCATATCTGTTCTGATTATCTTTCAGCAGTTGGTGCTCAGTATCGGGCAGCTTCCGGAAGACATTCTTGGTGTTTTAAATGGATTTATTCCCGGTCTGATGGGGTTTGTGCGCTCAAGTCCCATTCTTCCTCTCGGTCGAATTCTTGTTCCCGCATTGATCTTATCCTTAATGGCCTGGCTGCTTCAGGTGGTGTTGCCGAGTCGCCGTGTCCCTGCAATCCCTCTCATCCCTGGAGCATTGTTGATTGGATTTGGCCTCGCTTTTCTCAACAAAATTCTGAGTTTGAGTATTGTTTCCCTGGGCAATCGTTATCAGGCCTATGGCGTGATTGGTGGTGTTTTGGTGTTGACGCTTTGGGTTTGGTTGGTGGGTGTGATTCTTTATTTTGGCCAGTGCTTGAGTGTTGAATTGGCTGCAGTTCGTCTTGCAAAGACACGGCTCGGGGAACCGAACAACCTGATCCCTTGAACTTCGATTCAACTCTGCGAAGCTGATTCAACGGACCTTCTCCGTTGATGCCAATGAATCGACCACCAGCAGTGTTGTGGACTGCGGTTGTTTTGCTGCTGCTGGTGCCAACCACTGCCGGTCGTTTTTTGCTTGATCTCGCTGGTGGTGTGCTGCTGGCTCTTTTGGCGCTCCCTTTGATCCTCTCGGGGCTTGGCTGGATTGCTTGGAAGCTTTTGCAGTCCAGGATGATCAGCTGTAACGCATGCGGAGCCACCGGTCTGAAAGGGTCTGCAGCCTGTGCTGTGTGCGGCACGCCCTATGCCAGTGAAGGAGGTCAGTCCGCCAGTGCGGCAGCCCCGTCCACGCCCGCCAGTGACGTCACCATTGACGTGGTCGCTCAGGACGTGGATTCCGATTCCTGAGCCTGCAGCTGCCGTTCTCGCAGGAACAAGAAAAACGGAGCAGCACAGGCAAACGCCACGCCGAAGCTCAAGGGGATGGCCAGCCACCAGCCTTTGATCTTCTGGCGTGGTCCTTCCACACAGATCCACAGGGTGACGGCGCTGGCCCCCACCAGAAGGTCAGCGCTCAAGGAGCGTGAGGCAGCTGTGCTGCTGGCATCAGCGATGAACCGCGCCAGATCGAAAGCCTGGCCACCGCTTTCGGCGATGAATTCCAGGTTGGCCTTCCAGGGCAGGATCGCTCCCAGCACGGCCAGAAGCAGATAGATCCAAGGCAGTGCTTTACGCATCGTTCGCAGCTTTGAGGGTTGTGGGATCGAGCTCGACAATCGACTGTTCGACGCTGTCGAGCAGGGTCTGGCAACGGCTCAGATAAACCTCGCCGTGGAGCACTTTTTGCTGCAAGTCTGCCAAGGGAACGCTGTCGCTCTGCAGCTCAGCAAGCAGCAGATCAAGAGCCTGCAGGGCTTCTTCGTAGCTCAGGACTTCGGCATCCTTGCGCCACGCCTCGATGTGGTCATGGTGTTCTTTATGGACTTGACGCTTGCTCATCAGGAGGTGGTGTTGGGTGCACTGGGCTGGATCTGTTCGACCCGGGCCTCAAGGCTTCCGTCGCTCATCCGAATGTTGAGCTGATCACCGATCTTGACCGATTCCAGGCCTGAAATGGGATCTCCGGCTTTGTTGCTGATGAGGGCCAAGCCGCGTTTCAGCCAGCGTTCCGGTGAAAGCGCCTTGAGCAACTGATGTTTTTGGGTCAGTTCCTGGCGTTTGCGCCTGATCTTCTCCTTTGGAGACTGTTGCTGAAGGGCAACGGCTCGATCTTGGAGGCGCTGATGCTCGCGAAGGATTCTCCCCAGCAGCGCGTCTTTCAATCGGCTCTGCCGTTGTGTAAGTCCCTCGCGTTCCGCCTCGCGGTCGGGCAGCAAGGCCACAATCGCCGCCGTGGGCGTGGCTGCGCGATGGTCTGCCACCAGATCGGCGACGGTGAGATCGTCCTCATGCCCTAGCCCCGTCACCACCGGTATGGGGTAGTTCGCCAGGAGGCGGCAAAGCGCCTCGTTGTCGAACACCGCGAGGTCTTCCCGGCTGCCGCCGCCGCGGGCAAGCACCAAGGCTTCCAGTCCCCATTCGTCTGTGCGCTCTGCCAGGGCTTCCAGGGTGCTGATGATCGCCGGTGCCACGGAACCCTGAACCGGAATCGGCACCACAATTAGT